>JBLHJR010000086.1:0-11811 GCA_047619205.1 Candidatus Endobugula sp.
GCAAATTCCTGCCCCAGAAGCGGCCCGTGCAATTTTCTTCAATGTTGGCCTGTCTGGCGATCACTTGATTTAATTGCTGCATAAATTCGCTAACACTTGCCAAGCGTGCACGCCAGTCGTCAACAATACGTGTCATTACGTTCATTTCCGCTACGCCAATGGCGTCACCTTTTTGATACTTTTGAATGAGGAAGGGGCCTTTATGAATGCAAAGCCAGCGTTGAATAACTTCATCAAAGCTCCAGTCTTTACTGGCGGCAACATCAATTTTCACAACGATGTGGTAGTGGTTACTCATTACCGCATAACTACAAATTTCAATGGCGAATACCGTTGAGAGCAACCGAATGCGGTCTTCGATCCATTGTCTGCGGTGCTCGTAGCATTGCCCTGTCAGTTTATCGGTGCCACATAAATAAGAGCGGCGCACACATCGAGACATGACATGGTAGTAGGGTGTATCGGCAAGGGATATTTGTTGGGCGCGGGGGGTAGTCATAAGAAGTTCCTTTTCTGTATGAATGCACATTTCTAATTTTAACGGTAGGTGGCTTTCGTGTCAATATCGAGTGGGTGTCCTGTGCCCCTTAAAACACACCGGTCTGTTTAATTTCTTTTATCGCAAAGTATGCGAGGGTTGGGTGCTAGATGACTTCGCAGGTGTGGAAGTCTTTGTCGCCGCCATGCAAGACATTGGTTATGAAGACATTGAAGTGCAAGATGCATCATGGCGAGTCGCTTTGAGCGTGGCATATGTGCCTTGGGTATCACTTAAATACTTCTTCAGTAAAATATTTTTAAGCAAAGACGACACAAGAATACAAATGGGCCATTTTATTGCTCCCGTCTACGGCATGTTAATGGGCATGCACCGAGGGCAATATGGTTATCACATCATCAGTGGTCGTAAACCTCGTGATGAGGCCTAGGAGCATGCACCTGCCCCGCTAAATTCAGGCTGTAATTATGTATAGTGTCCTCATAATCCCATTGCGATGGCTGATCTGCTTACAAGCTACGCTGCTCAAATATTTACAAAAATGGGCGTATAAACGTCACAAGTAAATGTATCCATTGCCGTGACAGCAGCAAACTAAATTTGGATGCTTTAACCTAAATACCGCAGTTGAATCTACTGCGGCTGTCTAAGGCACGGAACCTACAGCGTTTTTCATTTTTTTAGGCTACACCCGTAGGGTGGCTACGAGTTTGCCGAAAAAGCAAAAAATCACTTTATATTCCGCACCTTAGTCACCCTCGCTACGATTCCACTGCGGTATTTAGGTTTAAAGGGAGTGATCTAGCGAATTTTTACAGTAAAAATTGCAGTGCGATAGGTTGGAGTGAGAAAAATAAAAAATGCTTAGCCATTCGCTAGAAAGTATAAATTAACGGGGCAGGGCCGAAGCAAGCTAAAAAAGATGGCGAAGGTAAAGTGTCAATTTGATACATTACCTCTGTACCTTTTTCTGGACTTTAAGCAGCAGGGGTTGTGGGAGACGTAAATTTGCTCATAAGTATTCGTACCTTGTGTGTTTCAAGGTAAACTAGGCTGACATCGCCAAGAGCAAGCCGTTATGAATCCACAGTTTTTGATAGAGAAATCGCGTTATATAGGCCGAGAGGTTTTTAACTTCGCCCGCAACCTAGGCCGAGAATTTATCGATAAGGGCTGCCAAAAAAACGCGGCAGCGTTAACCTACATGACCTTGTTTGCGTTGGTGCCCTTGCTGACAGTGACGTATTCGATGTTTTCGGTGATTCCGGCCTTTAGTGGTGTTGCTGAGCAGTTACAAGGTGTGATTTTTGACAACTTTGTACCCGAAACCGGTGAAGAGGTAAAAAGTTATCTGTCGGACTTTTCTAGCCAGGCACGTAACCTAACCGGCATTGGTGTAGGTATGCTGGTAGTGACCGCGTACTTGATGCTAACCAATATTGAAAAAGCATTTAACGCCATATGGGGCGTAAAGCAAGCGCGCAAAGGGTTGTCTAGTTTCTTGCTGTACTGGGCCGTGCTCAGTCTTGGCCCTTTCCTGCTCGGCGCAGGGCTATTGATTAGCACCTATTTGTTGTCGCTACGGCTAGTGGTGCAAGAATATGACCAGCTCGGCTTCACGCCCTTATTGTTTCGAATTATCCCTTTGTTTATGACCACGACAGCTTTTACTCTGTTATTTGCTGCGGTGCCTAATTGTCGAGTGCCGATGCGATACGCGTTGTTCGGCGGTTTTGTCACAGCCATATTTTTTGAATTACTGAAGGCGGGCTTTGGCGCGGCGGTGTCCAATTCGGGCTTTAAACTTATTTATGGCGCGTTTGCAGTCGTGCCGCTATTTCTATTGTGGGTCAATTTATTGTGGACGATTGTGTTGAGTGGCGCTTTGTTTGTACGTACCTTATCGGAACACAGTTATGGGGTGGGTAATGCGCGTTTATCTAATATTCGGGCAATATTGCAGTGTCTGGGGATGTTTAGGGCTAAGTCTCAAACCGGGGATATTGTTACCGATAAAGATTGTTTGAATACAGGTGTCAGTCTTGTACATTGGCAAACCCTGCGTTCGTTATTGGTAAAAAATAAATGGATCGCCGTAACAGATAATGGCGCCTATTCACTATGCAGAGATTTACAATCTGTCACGGTGTGGGATGTTGCATGTCTGGTCGGCATGCCCATCAACGAAACTATCCCAGATAAAACACATGTTAAGTTAGATCAGCATACTGAGAGCTGGTTGAATGACTATTTTAAGCGTCGTGAAAATGTTGAGGAGTACGCTCGGGATGCTTTTGACGTGACTTTGGACGATTTATTTACTCAGAAAAAAAATAAAGAAAAAATCTAGGACATATATGTGCTTGATGGCGATGGATTATTTCGACGTCAGTGCATTGTCAGTACTGAATGCTGCAGCCTCTAGCTGTAACCACTGGCAAAAAGCAGCTACTTTTTTCTGCGAATAATGGTGCTCTGGTGCGCAAATATAATATTGTTGCTCAATTTCAATCACGCTATGATTAAGTTCGGTAAATAGTCTAGTCAGATTCCCTTGCTTGATAGGTTCGATCGCTAAGCTATGGCGCACAATGGCAATACCTTGCTTGCTCAGAACCGAGTCGATTACATAGTGTGAGCCATCGTAGCGTTGCCTGTTCTTAAACGCGCTTGGGTCTGCTTGGTTGGCGGTAAGCCAGTGGTTCCATGTGATGCAACCAAAAATATCGATGTCATCTATCAGCCTTTCTTTCTTCAGGTCCGCAATCGTTTCTAGAGTAGATTCCGTTTTATAGTCTTTATGGTAAACAGGGTAAATGTATTCTTTCATTAGTGGTTTATAGTGTAGATTTTTTGGGTTCTCTTTGCCGAATCGAATGGCTAAGTCCACATTGGAGTCCGCAAAGTCTTCTAGTCTTTCTGTCATCGAAAGATTGATGGTGAGATCGGGGTATTGGCTATAAAATCGGCTTAATCGAGGGATCAGCCAGCGCGATGCAAAGCTGGGCAGTACACTTATGGTTAATACATTGGGAGTATTATCCTCTCGCAGGCTCTTCACCCCTTCATTAATCGTATGAAATGCTTTGCTTAAAAAGGGTGCTAGTCGCTTGCCTTCGGTGGTGAGTGATAGTGCGCGGTGCTCGCGCTTGAACAAAGGCAGACCTAAGGTCTTCTCAAGCATTTTGATTTGTTGGCTAACGGCAGCTTGTGTCACGAAGAGCTCGGCTGCCGCTGTTTTTATACTCTTTTTCTCGGCCACAACGGAGAAGTAATAAAGACTTTTGAGTGGTGGTAGCGTCATAATGAACCTAGTGTAAGAAAATCTTAACTGATCGTAAGAAAAAGTCGTTTGAAAAAAAGCTATTTATACACAAAAATACATGAAAGTCATCTGTTAAGAGGTTTTTATGTATACATTAGTGCTAGAGTTGAAACGCCAGAAATTAATTCGGTCTTTTTCGATAAAGAAAATATTACTCTTTCTGCAGGTATGCCGTAAGCGATCTGCTATGCGTCATCGCTTAAGTCAGCTACCAAATTACCGCCTAGAGGATATGGGTATTAGTCGCGAACAGGCTTTGGCTGAATCGCAGAAGTCTTATTGGAGTAGAGCATAAAGGGCAGGTGGCACTAAAAGCAATGGGCTATTAGATTATCCGGCACAAACAAGGTAGCCTGAGCATATCGACAACGTAATCGGGTATTTTACGTACATTATTTTTTAATCATTAGAGGTTTTACATGACGATGAATCATGAACAAACAGGCTCTGCCAAACTCATTAAACTAACGGTTATTTTAGCCGTTTGCGGTATATTAGTGATTGGCGCTATGTTGATGCCAAAAGGTTTTAAAGATGATCTTTCGCTAATAGGTCAAGGTTCTGTGAGTGTGGTGCTGGTGCATAATAAGGAGCTTGTCGATAGTACGATAATGATGGAATTACTTAATAGCGTGCGTTCAGATTATGCGGGTAAAGTCGATTTCTTGGCTGTAGATATTGCTACGCCGATAGGACAGATGTTTATCCAAAAACAGCGTGTAGGTGTTATTGATCTTGTTATCTTTGCTCCAAACGGATCAAGACAAGGGGTGCTCAATAATGGTGTTAGCGAACAGCAGTTACGTTCAGTATTAGACGAGGCGCTATCACCCTGATTCTTTATGAGTAACCGCAGAATTCGCAGAACTCCAAATGACGTCATGACAGCATGAGCAGAATATAGCGGTTTAGGTAAACCCCCAGCCCAAACTACACACCTTACACAGTAAGCAATAGTCGTGTAGCTGGATGTTGTAGTAGCGTCGTTTTTAGTGAGTAGTGTATGAATTTTCGGTATTGTGCGCTTTCTTCTTACTGCGGTGAGTACGCAGCTCTTCTTTTGACAAAAAGCCATCACCATTCGCGTCAGCTTTAGAAAATATCTTATCTAAACGTTTTTCCTGTTGCGCTTTCATTTCGCTCTTACTCAACATCCCGTCGGCATTGGCATCAGATTTTTTAAATCTATCCCCGCCTTTTTTTTATCGTCAGCGAAGGCGGGTGTTAACAATATCAAGCAACTTAGAGCAGTAATGGCGGCCAGTGTGGATACATGCTTTATCAATTTCATCTTGTTTTCCCTGTCATGTTAACGGTATTGATCAACTCAATAGTAATCCCCTTAAACTGAACGAATCATGAAGCTAATATATCTACAGACATAGTTTTGCCACTTCTAGTCATTATTGGTGTAGATAGTATGTTAATTATAAATCGACCCGCCATGTTCTATTTGAACCAACATCAACCGCATGTCGAATTCCAGTTGATGATAATTAGGCAGCATGTGTAAGCACATGCGATAGAATGCTTTGTTGTGCTTTTTCTCTTTTAAATGTGCCAACTCATGTACCACAATCATCTTCAGTAATGCTTCAGATGACTGCTTAAATATCGCACTCACACGCAATTCATTTTTAGACTTTAATTTATTCCCCTGCTTGCGAGAAACATAACTGTGTAGGCCTAAAGCGTTGTGTACCACATGAATTTTACTGTCGTAAATGATTTTGCTTAGTGGTGATGATTTCTTCATGTATTGATTTTTTAAGCTCTGCACGTATTCACGTAAATCATTATCGTTATAAATCGAATGTGTAGTCGGATGTCGCTGCAATAAAAAATCAGCCAGCTGGTTATTGTCCAGTAGCGATTGTGATTGTTGAATAACCGTTGGTGAATAATGGGCGAGGTATTTTTGGATTGTTGGTGAGATGAAGGGTGTAGACATAGCTGAGCAATCTAGCCGATTTTTTAATGGTTAGCGTGTAAAAATAGGGGAGATAACATCCCCCCTATTTGTGACTTTAAAAAGAATGAAGTACCACTCCAGCGTGAGGATGAATAGCATCAGCATCAACCACTCCCGCATCAATCATTTTAGCAAATACCATTTTGATGGTGTCCTCAGCCGCATCCATTGTGGCTTGATCCGGGTATCGCGCAAGCACAACACCTTTGCCGTTGCCGTATGAGACCATATCAATAGAATCTGCACCGACGCCTTCAATTTCACTGCGAAGATTTTCGGCAATTTTACCTGCCTGATCCATATCGGATGCTGCGAAACGTGTAATTGTGTAAACGGCCATTGTATATTCCTATGTTTATTGGATGTTACTGCCAGACGTTTTTGGCGTCTGTTAAAACAGGTATGACTAACTACTATACTAGATATACTACTGGGTCACTTGAAAAGAATACACTCCATTTCAGGCGCGCTGTGAATATGTCCCTATACGCTCAGCTTCGGCATCCATGCCTCTGATGGCCTGAAACGGAGTGTATTCTTTTCAAGCACCCTACTAGTACGTCTAAAAAATATACCTTCAGACAGCATCTCATAACGAAATTTAAGGGGCGCTCAACACTCAACAAACCATTAATATGTTGGTTAATGATTTCTGTATGTAAACTGCACGGATATGAACGAGTAAGACCTGAACTGGCCACTGGGTTGGCGCGTAGAGCTAAATAAAATCCCCCAAGGTAATGCCATAACTTTCAGCATACACGGCTTTCACAATATGCCGACCACAACGTTCATCTGCTAGATTAATCGCAAGCTTATTCACATAACGTCTGATATTTAAGTCATACATTTGTATTACTTTGGGTTTTTTGGGTTCGACTGGATTCGCTTCAAGCACCACCGCTAATTTTTGCTTGTCTAGTTCCACCACACAACCTACAGGATAAACACCCATCGCATGTATAAAGTGGCGAACCAATTGTGGGTCCAAATGCCCTTCGGTACTCCATTCCATTAGTTTTTTTAAGGCTAATGTAGGCGCCATACCTTTGTGGTAGACCCGCTCAGCAGTAATGGCGTCATAGACATCAACCACTGCGGCCATGCGACTATGAATAGGGATTTCATCTCCAGAGAGTCCGCGAGGATAACCCCCTCCATCTATGCGCTCATGATGTTGGGCACAAATATCCAGCATAATAGCGGTAATGGAGGGTGTGTTTTGGAGCACATCTTCGCCATAGGTAACATGCATTTTCATCTCTTCCCATTCTTCGGGCAATAATTTACCTGGCTTATGCAAGATTTCATCGGCTATACGAATCTTACCGACATCGTGGAGCAAGGCGCCAGCCACCATTTCTTGGAGTGTTTCCCCACTGTAACCCAGTGCATGAGCCAATATGCCCATTAATACACTAACGTTAAATGAATGCTCCATTAGGTAGCGGTCTTTTTGTCTTAATTGGGTAACATAGGCAAGTGCATTATAGTTCTGACTCAATGACTCAATCATTCGGCCAGATATATCAGTGAATTCGGCAAGCTCTAGTGCAGTGCCCATTTTAATATCTGACATGCAGCGGCTGATCAGTTCAGTCGCTTCAGACTGCATTGCTTTGGCATTTTCTATTTCTTTGGCAAGAGGAACTTTGGGGGTTGGAAGAGGCGTTGATGTTTTGGTGACGGCATTTAGCGCGCCCGCACTATCGGGTAGCTGACCTGGCTTATCCTTGGTAGCCTTAGCGGGCTGAACATCTTTACCTCGGGACGCATCAATATAGAGTTCCTTTACCCCCAAAGCCCGAATTTGTTCGATGACTTCAGCTCGATTAACCATGCCCTTACGGCTACAGTTTTTATTAGGAACCCACTCACTATTGCCCTCGGTAATAAACATACCCATTTGTAATTGATCGATAGAGATCAGTTTTATCGAGGTGTTCATACTCTAGGCGCTACCGTGTTTGTTTGCCATGGGATAAAAAACCGTAAACTTTACACTGACTTTAGTATAAGACTGTTTTTTTGTTATCACCAACAAGATACCGGTATATTAGGTATTTTTTATCACGTTATTGTATGAAGCAAGGCTTGACCCCATATATACCTCTTATCGCAACATCGATATAACGGCACCTTCTATAATAGTGGTTTTAGCTTCACTGCTACGCTAGGGCCCCCTCAACAGCACTTAATAAGACCCAGTAATACTAAGAAAAACACTATGAAAAACGATTCGTTTCCCGTGCCAGACCAACAAGCGACACCTAACCAAGCTGGCCTGACTATGTTGACCGGCTTGTGGCCTTTTTTACAGCCTTATCGCTGGGTGTTATTGTTAGCCGTATTGTCATTATTGCTCACTGCGGGCCTTAATTTATCCTTGGGTCAGGGCGTACGCTTAATTGTTGATGATGGCTTTGTCGGGGGATCGCTAAGTAAGCTCAATACTATTTTATGGTCATTCTTGAGCGTGGTGATACTACTATCGCTGGGGACCTTCGCGCGCTTTTATTTAGTCACTTGGCTCGGCGAGCGGGTCACCGCCGATATTCGTAAAGCCGTGTTTAATCACTTAATCACCTTAGAACCCAACTATTTTGAAACTAATCGTTCAGGCGAGCTTATGAGCCGCCTAACCACAGATACTTCCGTGCTGCAGTCGATCATCGGTTCGAGTATCAGCTTTGCTTTGCGCTCATTACTGTTGGTGGTGGGGGGCTTGTTTATGTTGCTGATCACCAATGCGAAACTGACCTTGGTGGTCTTTGGTGCGCTGCCCGTTATTATTCTACCGGTATTATTTTTCGGCAAACGCGTGCGTGCGCTGTCTCGGGCTAGTCAAGACAGTGTCGCCGATGTGGGCACTTATGCTGGCGAAATATTGCAGCAAATCAAAACGGTGCAAAGCTATACGCGTGAAGAAAATGAACGTAATGCCTTTGCTAAAGAAGTAGAAAAAGCTTTTTTCGTCGCCAAGCAACGCATTATGAATCGGGGTTTGTTAACGGCTGTAGTGATTTTATTTGCCTTTTCTGCTATTGGGGTAATGGTGTATGTTGGCGCAAAGGATGTGTTGCTCGGTAATATGAGCGGCGGCGAACTGGCGGCATTTATTTTTTATGCAGTGATGGTCGCCGGTGGGATTGCCGCAGTATCTGAGGTGCTGGGTGAGCTGCAGCGAGCCGCAGGTGCAACCGAACGCTTGCTAGAGCTACTATCGGTTAAGCCGTTGATTCGCTCTCCAGATTCTAGCGAAGTAGCCGCGTGTCCTGAAAGTAATCGCGCTGTAAACAAGCTGTCTAAGCACAGTCATATTGAATTTAATCATGTTAGCTTTAGCTATCCCAGTCGGCCAGGTTTTTGTGCTTTAGACGATATTAATTTGATCATCAAGCAAGGCGAAACTGTTGCATTGGTGGGCAGTAGTGGTGCGGGTAAGAGTACCTTATTTGAATTATTGCAACGCTTTTACGATCCACAAGTGGGCGAAATACAGTTTCATAACATGCCCTTGCAGCAACTAGATTTACACAGCGCTCGTCGGCAAATGGCATTAGTGCCGCAGCAACCTATTTTATTTAGTGCTGACGTTATGCATAATATTCGTTACGGCAAACCCGATGCTAGTGATGAGGACGTCATTGAGGCAGCAAAAGCCGCGTACGCGCACGACTTTATCATGCAGCTGCCCAATCAATACCGCAGTTTTTTAGGTGAAAACGGTGTACGTTTGAGTGGCGGCCAAAAACAACGTATTGTGATTGCGAGAGCTATTTTAAATGATCCCGATATTTTATTATTAGACGAGGCGACTAGCGCTCTAGATTCAGAAAGTGAGCGTTGGGTACAAAAAGCCTTAAATAAACTGATGAAAAATCGCACCACCCTGATTATTGCCCACCGCCTAGCTACCGTTGTCCATGCCGATCGTATTATAGTCATGGAGGCGGGTCGTATGATGGCTGAAGGCAGCCATCAACAATTGCTGATCAGTTCATCTAAGTACCAAACATTAGCCGCCTTACAATTTGGGCATCAGGATAAGTAGTGAATGTAACCATAGAGGAGCAAATAACGATGACAAACCAACTACCCACGGAAACCGCACCGACTATATTAACCCCATCCACTATATCGACTATCCCTATTACTATAGTGTCGCTCGACGATCTCTCCAAGTTGGCAAACTACTCCCTTATGGACACGCTCAATTGTGATCCTGATGCGATGGCAAACGGTGCCGACCACGCGCCGCGACAGGTCTTTACGGGCCATTATGTTCCGGTCAATCCTACGCCAATCAAAGACCCAGTGTATGTCGCACACAGCAAAAGCTTTTTTTCCGAACTGGGTTTCGCCGACAGTATGGCGGAGTCGCCCGATTTCGTCCGCATGTTCTCCGGTGATATCTCGGAGGTTCCGGAGCCGATGCGTAAGGTAGGTTGGGCAACTGGGTATGCATTGTCCATCTATGGCACTGAATATATTCAGCAGTGCCCGTTTCGAACCGGCAACGGATATGGCGACGGTCGTGCCGTTTCCGTGCTTGAAGCCGTCATTAACGGTCGACGCTGGGAGATGCAGTTGAAAGGTGGCGGCCGCACGCCATACTGCCGTGGCGCGGATGGTCGCGCGGTTCTGCGCTCGAGTGTCCGCGAGTTCTTGGCGCAGGAGCACATGCACGCACTGGGCGTACCCACATCGCGATCGTTGAGTTTGTATGTTTCGAAAACCGAGAAGGTACAGCGGCCGTGGTACTCGGAGGGCTCGCGCGCGGAGAATCCCGACATGATGATAGCCGAGGCCGCTGCCATCTCGACACGTGTTGCACCGTCGTTCATCCGCGTCGGCCAACTCGAACTTTTCGCTCGTCGTGCGCGTAAAAACGCACACCCAAAAGCCATGGAGGAGCTCGAGAAGATGGTGTTGCACTTGATCGATCGTGAGTATGCTGAGATCATCAATAATCAACTAAGCAGCGCAGCAAAAGTGGTGTTGCTAGCGCGCGAGTTTCGTAGCCGCCTCACGTCGCTGATGGCGAACTGGATCCGCGTGGGTTTTTGCCAAGGCAACTTTAACGGCGACAACTGTGCAGCCGGTGGTTTCACATTGGATTACGGTCCCTTTGGTTTCTGCGATGTGTTTAGCCCGTATTATCAGCCTTGGACGGGTGGCGGAGAACACTTTTCGTTCATGAATCAACCCAACGCAGCGCAACGTAACTTTCACATGTTTTGTACTACGTTAAGGCCTTTGCTGGCCTCGCATCAGGACTGCCTGTTAGAACTCGACGAGATTGAGAGTGGCTTTTCGGCAGTGATGCACACGCAAATGGAAAAGTTGTGGGCTGCCAAGCTGGGGCTTGGTACTTTTGACGCAGCATTGCTCAGTGAGCTCCAAACGCTCATGGCGCAAATGCCTGTTGATTTCACCATCTTCTTCCGTGAGCTCTCGTCGGTACCCGACGACATTGGCCCACTCAAGAAAAGCTTCTACAGTCACTCGGTATATGATTCAGACCCCGAAGGGATGGATAAGCACTGGTCAGAGTGGCTCACAAAATGGCATGCGCTCATTCACCGCTCTGACACCACAGACGCAGGAGCGAATCCAGCTTCGCCCCGATTCCGTGATGAGATATCTAGGCAGATGAAACTCGTTAATCCAAAATACAGTTTGCGCGAGTGGTTTATGGTGCCGGCTTATCAACAAGCCGCAGCGGGGAACTACGCTCTAGTTCGAGAACTGCAAGAGGTGATGACGCAGCCATACGCAGAGCAGTCGAAGCAGGTGGAGGAAAAATACTATCGATTGAAACCGCGCGAATTCTTTGCGGTGGGCGGTTTGTCGCATCTTAGCTGCTCGTCGTAATTTTTCGAAAACTAATTAGACAGTGAGAATTAACATGAGTGAAAAAATGAGCCAGTCGACTATTGATGCATTGAAAATTGCGTTTACTTATATGCCGCAATCAATTGAAGTGACTAAATATGAATATGGCGATAGATG
>JBLHJR010000087.1:0-11541 GCA_047619205.1 Candidatus Endobugula sp.
CTGTTAGCTGTTAGCTGTTAGCTGTTAGCTGTTAGCTGTTAGCTGTTAGCTGTTAGCTGTTAGCTGTTAGCTGTTAGCTGTTAGCTGTTAGCTGTTAGCTGTTAGCTGTTAGCTGTTAGCTGTTAGCTGTTAGCGTATATTCGACAGCTTAGTATTCGGTCTTTTCGCTTCTCTTAGTAATAACGCTATTTTCCCAATTTGTTGTACATCAATCGCTTGTGTTCTTTTGCATATTTGCTGGACTACTTTGGCGCGGCTCTCTCTGTCAGCAATGACGACTTTAATCTTAATTAATTCGTGGTCATCCAGCGCGCGATTAATCTCTGCTAGCACGGTTGCACTTAATCCATTACCCGCAATGGTAACCAGTGGATGTAAGTCGTGGCCGATACTGCGATAACGCTTTTTCTGTTGATTGCTGAGTAACATAATATACCTATAATTGGGGGATGTTGCTAAGATGATCCTCGGTAGACTTCGGTGATTCAGCTGTATTTCCTAGGATGACGCGCATTCTAGTTTTATTCTTCTTAAAAAGCGAACAATTTGAAGGTAAAGCTAATCGCGAAAACGGGGTGATGCTCTCAAATTTCGCCAAAAAAATGTTGATGGCAGTTTATCTATTTTTTAACTACAGAATTCAAACCCTATGGCACGTTCAAAAACCAGTAATAGTTGGCTAAAAGAGCACTTTAAAGATAAATATGTGCAAAAGTCTCAGCAGGATGGTTACCGTTCTCGCGCCAGTTATAAGCTACTTGAAATCAGCAAAAAAGATAAGCTAATACGTCCAAATATGACGGTGATTGACCTGGGTTCTACCCCAGGAGGTTGGTCTCAGGTTGCTGCTGAGCTGGTCGGTGATAATGGAACGGTGATCGCTTCTGATATTCTGCCGATGGATGCTATTGCTGGCGTTGATTTTGTTCAGGGCGATTTTACCGAAGATTGGGTGTTTGATAAAATTATGCAGGTAATGACAGGTTTTAAGGCAGACCTTGTTATTTCCGACATGGCACCCAATATGAGTGGTATGGCTGACGTAGATCAGCCTCGCGCAATGTACCTTGTTGAGCTTGCCTTGGATATGGCGAAGCAAACGTTAAAGCAAGACGGCTGTTTTGTGGCTAAGGTGTTTCAGGGGGAGGGTTTTGATACTCTGCTAGCTGAAATACGTAAAAACTTTACTAGCGTGGTAACACGTAAGCCAGATGCCTCGAGAGCACGTTCTCGCGAGGTGTATTGGGTGGCAAAAGGCTTTAAGTGCTGATTCAGCCTTGTTAAGTCCTTTCGACGAACCTAATAGTGTGATCGTAGTCGGAATACGATGTGCTTGTTGAGCCTAGAAACCGCAGTGGGTCGCGAAAGTCTGCATAGGTTATTGATGCACCTGGAAAATGTTAGCATCCGCTCTCGACCAATAAGGTCGCCACGCGATACTAAAATTGCCTATGCACACCAATAATTTGCACAGCTTTTTCGCACCAACTACCATTTCTAGGTTGACGATATAGTTGTCATCGTCAGAAATAGTCAAAACTATGGTGGTTTACGCTATATACTGTAGTTAACAGTAAGTGAAACTAGATAATTAAACTTCTCCTAAAACGAAGTAAGAGGGTAGTCTTTTGAATGATATGGCAAAAAATCTGGTGTTGTGGTTGGTCATTGCTGCGGTTATTTTAGCGGTGGTACAAGGCTTTGAAAAGCCTGTCGATAATCAATTATTGGATTACTCTGACTTTGTAAAAGAAGTTCAAACGGGTCAAGTGAGTGAAGTGTCGATTGATGGTGTGACCATTAAAGGCCGCTATCTGAATGGTAAAGAGTTCCGCACCGTGCGTCCGCAAGTGCGTGACGACAGGCTAATGGATGACCTGCTTAGTAGTAATGTAAAAGTAAAAGCACCTGAACCAGAAGAAACCAGCTTGTGGCGTCAGCTGCTAGTGGCGAGCTTCCCTATACTCATTATTATCGGCGTGTTCATGTTCTTTATGCGCCAGATGCAAGGTGGCGGTGGCGGTAAAGGCGGCCCCATGAGCTTTGGCAAGAGCAAGGCGCGTTTATTGGGCGAAGACCAAATTAACATCACCTTTGCCGATGTGGCTGGGGTGGATGAAGCGAAAGAAGAAGTTCAGGAGTTGGTTGAGTTCTTAAGCGATCCGAGCAAATTCCAGCGCTTGGGGGGTAAAATTCCGCGCGGTGTATTAATGGCGGGCCAGCCAGGTACAGGTAAAACGTTATTAGCCAAGGCTATTGCTGGCGAAGCTAAGGTGCCGTTTTTTTCGATCTCCGGTTCTGATTTCGTTGAAATGTTTGTTGGTGTCGGGGCATCCCGTGTGCGTGATATGTTCGAGCAAGCGAAAAAGCACTCGCCCTGCATTATCTTTATTGATGAAATTGATGCTGTTGGCCGCCATCGTGGCGGCGGTCATGGCGGTGGTAATGATGAGCGCGAACAAACGTTGAATCAGTTGCTGGTTGAAATGGATGGTTTTGAAGGTAATGAAGGTGTCATTGTGATTGCCGCGACTAACCGTCCTGATGTATTGGATAAAGCCTTGATGCGTCCTGGTCGTTTTGATCGACAGGTACACGTAGCCTTGCCTGATATTCGCGGTCGTGAGCAAATCCTTAAAGTGCATATGCGTAAAGTGCCTTTATCTGATCAGGTAGACCTTTCTATTATTGCCCGTGGCACACCGGGGTTTTCTGGTGCAGATTTGGCGAATTTGATTAATGAGGCAGCGTTATTTGCTGCTCGCGCAAACCGCCGCGTGGTCAGTAATGAAGAGTTTGAAAAAGCCCGAGATAAGATCTTGATGGGTGCAGAACGTAAAAACATGGCGATGAGTGAGAAGGAAAAAGAAAATACTGCTTATCACGAAGCCGGCCACGCGATTGTTGGCCGTTTAGTGCCTGAACATGATCCTGTGCATAAGGTAACGATTATTCCTCGCGGTCGAGCCCTAGGTGTTACTCAGTTCTTGCCAGAAGAGGATAAGTACAGCCTAAGTAAGCGTGCTTTAGAGTCGCAGTTGTGTTCCTTGTTTGGTGGTCGTATAGCGGAAGAGCTAACCTTGGGTTTTGATGGTGTTACTACGGGTGCCTCTAATGACATTGAGCGAGCCACTCAGCTAGCGAATAATATGGTGACTAAGTGGGGTCTGTCTGAAAAATTAGGTCCTTTGCACTATGGTGAAGATGAGACAGGTATGCCGGGAGCGGGGAATGTTAATTATTCCGGTGCAACATCAAAAGCGATTGATGAAGAGGTCAGACGTATTGTTGATGAAACTTATGCCCGCGCTAAAAAATTATTGGAAGAGAATAAAGACATTCTAGAATCTATGAAAAATGCTTTAATGGAGTATGAAACCATTGATTCCGATCAAGTCGATGATTTAATGGAGCGCCGTAAAGTTCGCCCCCCAAAAGATTGGCATAACGATGATTTGTCCGATGGCGGTTCGGCTGTTGCGGGTGATGATGCTGATGAAAAGAAAAGTGGTTCTGACCCCATAGGCGGACCTGCTAACGAAGTATAGTGTTCGTTGCCTTTTGTTTTTGTGTTTGCCTATAAATCTAAGCCCCTGATATTCCCTCAGGGGCTTTTTAATTTCAGCTTTGGATATATGGTTGGTAGCGTATGTTAACTAAGCACGCTCGATTGGACCTTTCTCAGCCTCGGCTAATGGCTATTATGAATGCAACCCCAGATTCTTTTTCTGACGGTGGTTTGTTGTTTAAAGGTGGTTCGATTAATCGAGAAAAGGTACTGGCTCGTTTAGAGCTTATGGTGAATGAGGGTGCGGACATTATAGATATCGGTGGCGAGTCTACCCGTCCTGGAGCGGACCCGGTGAGTGTTCAGGAAGAGTTGGAGCGAGTGTCGCCGATAGTGGAGTGGGCTTTACAAACAACCGATTTAGCGATTTCAGTGGATACCAGTTCCCCTGAGGTGATAACGCAAGTGGCTGCAATGGGGGCGCACTTGATTAACGATGTGCGTGCCTTATCAAGAAAGGGAGCTTTAAAGGCAGCGGCTAATACTGACTTAGCTATCTGTTTAATGCATATGCAGGGCTCGCCAACTAATATGCAAAATGAGCCTAGTTATTTTCAGGTAGTTGCAGATGTTAGCCAATTTTTACAGGAGCGCATTAATGCGTGCTTAGGTGCAGGCATAAAGCCAGAGAATATTTGTATCGATCCAGGGTTTGGTTTTGGTAAAATGCTCAAGCATAACTTGGCGCTATTGCATCAGTTGTCAGAAATTGGTGAGTTAGGCTTTCCTGTTCTGGTGGGCCTGTCGAGAAAATCAATGATCGGGCAGTTATTAAAGCGAGAGCTGGTTGATCGCTTGCCGGCTAGTTTAGCCTTGGCGCTTATGTCGCTTGAGCGCGGCGCTAAAATATTACGCGTGCATGACATTCGAGCAACTCGTGATATTATAGATACCTTCATCGCGGTTAATGGCGCAATGACAACAACAGTATAAGCATATAAAAAGCAGTGGGCGTATAATTTTAAGGGATGTAATTACGTGAAGAGACAGTATTTTGGAACCGATGGTATTCGTGGTCGAGTGGGTGAAACCCCTATTACGCCAGACTTTATGTTGAAGTTGGGTTGGGCTGCAGGTCGAGTATTATCGCGCAATGCAGAGGGGCCTAAGCTCATTCTTATTGGTAAGGATACGCGTATATCCGGTTATATGTTTGAGTCGGCACTGGAGGCGGGATTGATTAATGCCGGTGTAGATGTGGGTTTGCTGGGGCCAATGCCGACACCCGCTATTGCCTATTTAACGCAGGCATTTCGTGCTCAGGCAGGCATTGTTATAAGCGCCTCTCATAATGCTTACTACGATAACGGCATTAAGTTTTTTTGTGGTGAAGGTGCAAAGTTAGGTGATGCGGTTGAGTCGGAGATAGAGGCAGAACTTGAAAAGGCGATGAGTAGCGCAGAGCTATTGGGTAAGGCGCGCCGGATCGTTGATGCTGCAGGACGTTATACGGAGTTTTGTAAGGCGACCATTCCTCGTAGCAGTACTCTGGCACATTTAAGCATAGTGTTGGATTGTGCTAATGGCGCTACCTATCATGTTGCTCCCAGCGTTTTTCGCGAGTTAGGCGCTACTGTTGACGTTATTCATGCCAGTCCAGATGGCTTGAATATCAATGAGGCTTGCGGCTCTACTGTGCCTGCAAGCTTGCAACAGCGAGTCGTGGAGATTGGTGCGGATCTAGGCATAGCCTTTGATGGTGATGGCGATCGTGTAATGTTTGTTGATGGTGCAGGAGAAATTGTTGATGGCGATGAGCTGCTGTATATTATTTCGAGTGCGCGCCATAAGGAGCGAGGCTGTGACGGCGTTGTGGGTACGCTCATGTCTAACTATGGTTTAGAGCTTGCCTTTAAAGAACAGGGCATTCCTTTTGTGCGCGCTAATGTGGGCGATCGCCATGTTATTCAAAAAATGAAAGAAAATAATTGGGTGTTAGGCGGTGAATCTTCAGGGCATATTATTTGTGGCGATGTCACCACTACGGGCGATGGTATTATTTCCGCATTACAGGTAGTTTATGCCTTGGGTGTTTTAGGCGCCCCGTTGGCTGATGCCAAGCTTGGCATGATGAAAATGCCGCAAACCATGATTAATGTGCGCATTAAAGAAAAGGTCGATATCTCTGTCAATACTGAAATTCAGCAAGCGGTAGTAGCGGCAGAGGTTCGTTTGGCCGGTAAGGGGCGAGTCTTGTTGCGTCCATCGGGAACTGAGCCGTTGATTCGCGTGATGGTGGAAGGTGAAGATCTGTCTTTAGTGAATAGTTTGGCGCAACAGTTGGCGGCTACTGTTAAAGATGAGCTGACGTTAAAAGTCCCTGAAATCTTGTAACTTGGGCGTATCTTCGCTACTATTGCGCGCCTTTCGGTATGCGCGTGCGAGAAGCTATTTCGTCAATGCGCTTAAGCGGTTAGTTGTTACTTAATAGATTACTGATAGTCACTATAAAAGAGTGTATTTATGCGTCGACCATTAGTGGTTGGTAATTGGAAGATGAATGGTTCGACTAAGGCTAATGCAAGCTTGGTTAATGAGCTGGTCTCCCTGGTTGCGGAAAGTGTTACAGAAAGCACTCAAGTAGATGTGGTGGTATGTACACCGTTTGTTTATATCGACCAGGCTCGGCAGTGCTTAGCGAAGCATGCGATAGCTTGCGGTGCTCAAGACCTTAGTGTTCATCTTGATGGTGCGTATACGGGCGAAATATCAGCAGCGATGTTGGTAGACCTAGGCTGCAAACATGTCATCGTGGGACACTCCGAGCGACGCGAGTATCATCATGAAAGTGATTTGTTGGTGGCTCAAAAAACGTTGGTAGCTCAGCAGTCAGGATTGATTCCTATTATTTGTGTAGGTGAGTCTCTGCAACAGCGAGAAGCTGGCGATACCTTAAGGGTCATCAGTGAGCAGCTTGCCGCAGTGAAGTCGGTTGTGGGTGAGCGAAGTTTGTTGGGGGCGGTCATTGCTTATGAGCCTGTTTGGGCAATAGGGTCAGGCTTAACGGCAACGCCAGAGCAGGTTCAGGCGGTACATGAGTTTATTCGTGATCAGCTGGGCTCTGCAGCAGATGCCATTCAGATTATTTATGGTGGTAGTGTAAAAGCAGATAATGCAGCTAGCTTATTTGAGCAGAGAGATATTGATGGCGCTTTAGTCGGGGGAGCCTCCCTTAAAGCGAAAGACTTTTTTGGTATTGTTTCAGCGGCTTAGCAGCGGTTAATACGGTATAGAATTTATTATTGTAAATATTAGGTAAAAAGTAATGGAAACGATTGTAATTGTTGTTCATATATTAGTTGCGTTGGCAATTATTGGTTTGATATTAATGCAGCAAGGTAAAGGTGCTGAAGCGGGTGCCTCATTTGGCGGTGGTGCATCACAAACGGTTTTTGGTAGTCGGGGTGGTAGTAATTTCTTTGCTAGAGCTACTGGTGTGCTGGCTTTTGTTTTTTTCGCAACCAGTTTTTCTTTAGCAATCATTGCTAAAGAAAAAACCGGCATTAGTGTTGATGTGGGTATTCCATCGGTTCTTGAGCAACCGGTGGTTGAATCGGAAATCCCTGTAGTGGAGGCTTCAGAATCAGCAGAGCAAACCCTAGAGTCAGAACTCCCTGTCGTTATTCGAGAGGCAGTGAACGAGAGCGCTCCGGCTAAGTAATTTTTAGCGTAAATGCCCAAGTGGTGGAATTGGTAGACACGCTATCTTGAGGGGGTAGTGGCGAAAGCTGTGCCGGTTCAAGTCCGGCCTTGGGCACCATTTTTTTTCTTTTATACTATTGTTCTAATAACTTGATCATTAAGGGTTTTTTGTCTTGACCAGCAGGCATCCTATCCCTATACTGCGCTCCCTTGATTGAGCAATAGCTTGTTAAGAGATTGGTTTAAGGTGGTTAATTCGGCCTTTAAATCAAGCACCTAGGGGAGTTCAACGCCCTCTAGTAATAGGCCTAAAGTGATGATTTTAGGTGTGTATGTTGTACTGGTGCGGGGTGGAGCAGCCTGGTAGCTCGTCGGGCTCATAACCCGAAGGTCGTTGGTTCAAATCCAGCCCCCGCTACCAATTTTTCTATTTGCTGTTAGAATAGGAAGCAAAGGTAATATCCTTTGACAGTATTATATGTAGAGTGATTTGATTAAGGATGTATCGAGTCGGCTGCATAATGTAAAGGCCCCGTATTGGGGTTTTTTTGTATCTGCTACTTGGCTTGTAGATGCGTAGGCAAGTAATTGGTTTCGGGGCCTTGGTACTAGGGCGGTCGAAATGTATGAAGTGGGCCTTGTGCCCATTTTTTGTTTGTGTTTAGCGTCGCTTTCGGTAGATCTAAAACCTTGAGTGAGCTTAGGTAAGGTAAGATAATGGCATCAGTGCAAGAAAGGCTACACGCGTTAGTTGAGCCGGTAGTGCAGGCATTAGAGTGTGAGTTGTGGGGCTTAGAGTATTTGACTCAGGGGCGTCAGGCAACATTACGAATTTATATTGAAAAGCCAACGGAAGATGGTGTTGGTTTACACGATTGTGAAAAAATCAGTCGTCAAGTCAGTAGTGTATTGGATGTTGAAGATCCTATAGCGAGTCACTATACGCTTGAGGTTTCTTCTCCAGGTATGGATCGGCCGCTGTTTACTCTTGACCAGTTTTCGCGTTCAGTAGGTGAAAAAGTAGCGATTAAGTTAAGCCGAAAATTCGAAGAGCGTAAAAAGTTTGCTGGCGTTATTGTCGGTGTTGAAAGTGACGAGATTATATTGCGGGTAGAAGATGAAGAATACTTGCTTCCCGTTGAGTTGATTGAAAAAGCGAATATTATTCCTACATTTAAATAATATTTATTGAATTAAAATTTTGTATGCAGTGTTAAGAGGCACAACTATGGGCAAAGAAATATTGTTGGTAGCTGAAGCAGTTTCTAACGAAAAAGGTGTTGATGCAGAAGTTATTTTTGATGCATTAGAATTGGCGTTAGCAACAGCAACTAAGAAGCGTTACGACGAAGATTCCACTATTGTGGTGAATATTGATCGTGAAACCGGTGAGTATGAAACTTTCCGTAGCTGGGAAGTGGTTGATGATGAGACCTTGGCGTTATTAGGGACTCAATTCACTACGGAAGAAGCTATTGAGGAAGATCCCGAGCTAAAACCCGGTGATGTGCATACAGCGCAGATTGAAAATGTAGACTTTGGGCGTATTGCTGCGCAAACGGCTAAGCAAGTCATTGTACAAAAAGTACGTGAAGCTGAGCGTGAACAAGTCGTAGAAGAATATCGCGATAGAGTAGGCGAGTTAATTAGTGGTACCGTAAAAAAAGTGACGCGCGATAATATTATTGTTGATCTAGGTAATAATGCAGAAGGCTTGTTGCCCCGAGAAGAATTGGTTGGCCGAGAAATTTATCGCATGGGCGATCGTATTCGTAGCATGTTGATGGAGGTTCGCAGTGAAATGCGTGGCCCTCAGTTGTATTTGAGTCGAGCAAGTTCGGAAATGCTGATTGAGCTTTTCCGTATTGAAGTGCCAGAAATTGCAGAAGAAGTGATTGAGCTTAAAGCGGCTGCTCGCGATCCAGGTTCTCGTGCAAAGATTGCCGTTAAAACCAATGATGGACGTATTGATCCTGTTGGCGCCTGTGTCGGTATGCGCGGCGCTCGTGTGCAAGCGGTCTCTAATGAATTAGCTAATGAGCGTATTGACATTATTTTGTGGGATGATAATCCCGCACAATTTGTGATTAATGCGATGGCGCCAGCTGAAATTGAATCCATAGTTGTTGATGAAGAAGCCAACTCGATGGATGTCGCGGTAGCAGAAGATAATTTAGCGATGGCGATTGGTCGTGGCGGACAGAATGTACGTTTAGCTTCTGAGCTTTCTGGCTGGGAAGTGAATGTCATGAGCATTGAGCAGTGGGAAGAGAAACAGCAGAAAGAAACGGGTGGGCAAGTTGATTTGTTTATTGATGTTCTTGATGTTGATGAAGATATTGCTGCGGTATTAGTTGAAGAAGGCTTTACCAGTCTGGAAGAAGTGGCTTATGTTCCTCTAGAAGAAATGTTAGCGATTGAAGGCTTCGATGAAGATATTGCCAATGAGTTACGCTCTCGCGCAAAAGATGCCTTGTTAACTAAAGCTTTAGCATCTGAAGAGCAGCTTGAAGGTGCTGAGCCAGCGGAAGATTTGCTAACGATGGAAGGTATGGATAATACCTTGGCGTCGGTATTGGCAAAGCGTGGTGTTGTCACAATGGAAGATTTAGCCGAGCAAGCTGTTGATGAGCTGCTCGATATTGATGGTATGACAGAAGAGCGTGCAGCGACATTAATTATGAAAGCGCGTGAACCTTGGTTTGCCTCTAGCGAAGCCAATGAGTAACAGATTGAGGAAATAAAATGGCAGATGTAACAGTTAGCGATCTTGCTAAATTAGTCGGTGCTTCAGTTGATCGATTACTCGGGCAAATGAAAGAAGCGGGCTTATCACATGGCTCGGCAGATTCTTACGTGTCTGATGAAGAAAAACAAATGCTATTAGCATTTTTGAAGACCAGTCATGGTGAAGAAACCGCTGCGCCTAAAAAAATCACACTAAAGCGTAAAACTACCAGTACTTTAAAAACGGGTAGCGGTTCGACGCGTAAAACAGTCAATGTTGAGGTGCGTAAGAAGCGTACTTATGTAAAGCGAGATGCTGAAGAGGTAAGTGTAAGTGGTGAAGCGGATGTTGTTGCTGAGTCGGTTGTCGATGAGAGCGCTACCGTTGTTGAGCCAGTAATAGAGCAGCCAGTAGAAAAAGAAGTGACTGAGTCTTCAGTTACTGATGCAGTCGCTACCACCACCATACTCAAAAAGTCGGTATTGGTTGATGATGTCGAGGCTAAACGTCAGGCTGCATCTGCAGCAAGACAACTTGCGGATGCTGACACCAAGGCACGGCATGACGACCTGCTAGCCAAAAAAGCCGCTGAAAAGCTTAAGCAGAAAGAGCGCGAAGAGCTTGATCCCAAACAAAAACAAGCGGCGATAGAAGCGCAAACGTTAAAAGCTCAGCAAGAAGAAGAAAAAGGTAAGCACGGACGTAAAAAAGAAAAAACGGGTGCTGATGAAAATGGGCGTAAAACAAAAATTGTTCGCAAAGGTGCTGGCGGAGGATCGAAAAAATCAGCTAGTAAAATTCATTTGTCGCGTTTGTCGGATGATTATGAAGACGATTCCGCTGTGCGTCGCCGAGGCGGCCGCAACTCAAAAGCTAATTCTCATGGGTTTAAGAAACCAACGGTGCAAATGATTCACGAAGTACAAATTCCTGAAATGGTTTCAATACCAGATCTTGCTCAGCGTATGAATATTAAGGCATCTTTATTGATTAAAGAATTAATAAAGATGGGCGTGATGGCAACGATTAATGAGCCTTTAGATCAAGAATCGGCTCAGTTAGTGGTAGAGGAATTAGGTCATACAGCAGTGCTTGTGAGTGGTAATGCGGTAGAAGAAAGTTTGCAAGAAGACTTAGAAACTTTAGGTGATGAATCTGCTCGCGCCCCAGTAGTGACCGTTATGGGCCACGTAGACCATGGTAAAACTTCGCTATTGGATTATATTCGTAAGGCTAAAGTGGCTGACGGCGAAGCCGGCGGCATTACCCAGCATATTGGTGCTTACCGCGTGCAAACCGATCACGGTGAAATTACCTTCTTAGACACTCCCGGACATGCCGCATTTACGGCTATGCGTGCGCGTGGTGCACAATGTACAGACGTAGTGATCCTTGTGGTTGCTGCCGATGATGGCGTTATGCCGCAAACAGAAGAAGCGGTTTTGCATGCTCGTGCAGCCGGCGTGCCGATCGTAGTTGCGGTGAATAAGTGTGATAAAGAAAGTGCTGACCCTGATCGCGTTAAAAATGAATTAGTCGCAAAAGGCGTGATCCCTGATGATTGGGGTGGCGATACACAGTTTATTAATGTCTCCGCACATAC
>JBLHJR010000088.1:0-11423 GCA_047619205.1 Candidatus Endobugula sp.
GATGAAATTGATGTACTGATCCGTAACACCACTTGGACATACAATCGGGATACCAGTCTGGGGATAGATTTTGTAGGTATCAACTTTTATGATGGGCAAGGTTTTATTGCATGGAAAAATGGCAACAAAACCTCGCTTAAGGATTTCGGCCCCGGAACCTCTATCTGTATAGAAAAGGGCACCACCACGTTAACTAATATGAAGGCTTATATCGCTCACCATGGTTTGGACATAAAGATTCTCGAATTTATTTCCTCTGATACCGCTGAAGATAGTTTTTTTGCACGCAGATGTGACCTGTACTCCTCGGACCTATCCATTCTAAGTTCGCTAATGGGCGAAAACGCCATCAATTCAAAATCCTATGTTTTTCTAAAAGATAGGATATCTAAAGAACCGCTCGGCCCATCGGTACGTGACAATGACAGCCAATGGCGTGACATCGTACGCTGGACTTTGTATGCCACCATCGAAGCGGAAGAGAAAGGCATAACAAAAGATAATGCTGATCACTTAAAAAAAGAAAGCAAAGACCCTAGCATTCGTTTCTTACTGGGAGCTGACTCAGGTATCGGCAAGCCTCTGGGCCTCGACGATGAGTGGGTTTATCGTATTCTGAAGGCAGTAGGTAACTATGGAGAAATTTTTGATCGCAATATGGGAGCCAACTCAAAAATTGGCTTAGAGCGAGGGTTAAATAACCTATGGACCCGTGGAGGGCTAATGTACTCACCGCCCATGCGATAGTGGACAATAAGCTTAATTTTTACCTAAAGCCTTTAAAAATATGCCCATACCTCTCACGTTAACGTACTGAATATTCGCCACCATCATATTGCCGTTCACCATATGAACCGTTATCATAATAAAAATACGTCTTTATCCGTGAATTGATTTTAATAGGAAACACAATGAAAACACTACTAACCTTAAGTATTCTCATCTCGTCTTTGATCATCACCCACACTGCCCTAGCCGAAGAAAAGCTGTGGGATAAAACCAAAGAAAGTAGTAAAGAGGTTATAAAAGCCTCTAAAGAAACAGGTAAAAATGCCTGGGAAGCCACTAAGGATACTAGCGGGAAGGTCTGGAAAGAAGCGAAAAAGGTGGGCGGTGACGTAAAAGAAGATAGTAAAAAGGTCTGGCAGGACACCAAAGAGCTTAGCCAAAAAGCCACAGAAAAGACCACGACCACATCGAAGTCGTGGTGGCAATCAGTGACAGGCTTCTTTAAGTAACGAGGATTCGTAAAATAGACGGCTCTTTTTATCCATACCGCCACTTAATTTAGCTTATAGTTAAAGCAGCACTCATACCGTCAGGAGACAAAAAGTGGCAGAACACTATATATCCATCCTTACTGTTGATGATGATAACACTAGCCTTGAGGTGGCTGCGGCTATTGTAGGGTCTATCGGTATTCTTGCTGAAAAAACCGATTCAGGTAAAACAGCTATCGATATGTGTGGCACTAAGGGTATGACGTTATTTTTATGGATTTAGAAAAGCCGGAGCTGGATGGTTACAAAACCACTCAGGTGATCAACAAGGCAAAGAGCTAAGTGACAAAGCCATGACTATCATCGCCTTAACCGGTACGCTCACGGACAAAGAACAAGTGATAAAATGTTTAAAAGCGGGCATGTCAGACTGCATCGTTAAACCACTAGACGCAGAGAATATCAAAGCCAGCTTACAAAAATTAAACCTGCTCTAAGTCCCACTTATCTAAATTTACTGTTGGCCTTACCCCAAAATTTAGCACACCAATGTACGTTTTTAGGAGTGTGTGTCAATCGGGGTAGGTTTTCTCAGTGAAAGTGTGGTTCCATACTAGCTTTCAGCAATAATTGATACCAATAATAAAAACCGTACATTAAATCCCCGCATACACCGCAAACGCAGATATCATTATTAGTGAAACTGAGAATACTCTTTGTAGTATTTTTTCAGGTAATAATAAACCCACTCGATGCCCCAGGTAAATCCCTAACATCGCAGAAACTGACAACCTAGACAGCAACCATAATTCAATCTCTGGGTAGATCATGAGACTGGTAAAAAATCCAGAGAAACTCACCATGACAATCACCAGTAACGAGCTAGCCAGTGCAGCACGCATATTCATATTCAGCCCATAGCGCAAAATAGGGATAATAAATACGCCGCCTCCAATACCTAAGAGCCCAGATAAAACCCCCACCGCTGATCCCCATAGACACAAGGTAAATAAAACCCCCACATTTCCGCATAGCGTCATTTGCATGGAAGTAAATAGACGTACAGCAAATGATTTATGGGATAAACTAGTATTACTAACAGGAAAGAAGTCGCGTAACCGAGGGACATCGAGAATACTGTAATGACTAATGTAGGCAAAGCGTGAACGAGAATACTCGTCTTGATTGGCTTTTAACCACATCCCAACCGCAATCAAAGTCGATATTAGAAAAAATAGTAGCAATAAAATAAGATCGTCAATTTGACCTCCCATATATCGCCCAAACGGCGCCATGAGCATGCCTGATCCGCCTAAAAATAGTGAAGGCACAAGATGCACATGCTTGCGTTGTGAAGTAACTCCTAGCGCCGCGCTTAGCATCACTGCGCCTAAAGCAGTGCCCATCGCTTCGTCTAAGGGCAAATTCAAAAATATTACGATTAAGGGGACAGCAATAATACCCCCTACACCCGACATACCAAGCATAAGCCCGATCAATAAACCAATCAGATATTCCATTAATCACGCCAAAAATATTGATGAAAATTTGCAAAGGAAAAATGTTTTATCGACACAATACTATTCAATAATTTGAATTTTTGGTCCTGGATTAACACTTTTATTATGTTGACATAATGCGTAAGCAACATGGTTAGCTAAGTCTAAATAAGCCGCCGCCAATGCGCTAACAGGCTCGCTGACTACCGTAGGTGCACCTGCGTCGATATGTTCACGTACAGACTTGCTTAAAGGCAGCGAGGCCAATACTTTCAAATCGTAATCACTGGCCATATTTTCTGCGCCACCACTACCAAAAATATGCTCTTCAAAGCCACAGTTTGAACAGTTATGTACCGCCATGTTTTCAATAATACCCAAGATAGGAATGCCGACTTTATTAAACATTTCGATGCCTTTGCGCGCATCGGTTAAGGCCATTTCTTGGGGCGTGGTAACAATAACAGCAGCAGACACACTGATTTTTTGTGCCAGTGAAATATGGATGTCACCCGTACCTGGCGGCATATCGATAATTAGATAATCGAGCTCTCCCCACGATGTATTTTCGAGTAATTGTTGCAATGCACGAACAGCCATAGGGCCTCGCCAAATCATCGGCGTTTTTTCCTCGGATAGATAACCCACCGACATTGACTTAAGACCAAATTTTTTAATGGGCTGTGCATATTTATTATCAACTAATTCAGGTTTAATTTCAGCAGCTACCCCTAACATCGTGCGCATGCTAGGGCCATAAATATCGGCATCTAAAATACCCACATTGGCGCCTTCAGCTTGTAAGGCCAACGCTAAATTAATGGCCGTTGTAGATTTTCCCACCCCACCTTTACCGGAGGCGACCATCACAATATTTTTTACGTGAGCTAATTGCCCATTGCGCTGTAAACTGGGCGAGGCCAATAAGTCCGTGTTTATCGAAACATCCGTTGCCTCAATACCTAGTTCTGCCATGGCATTTTGGATTAACATCACGATAGAGCGCGTTTGACTTTCGGCATAAAAACCAAGAGTCATATCAATACTTAGCTTATTGTCAGCAATTTTAATTGAATCAATTGCCAAAATAATTTCTGCTGCGGATTCAAACATTGGAAATACAATATCGCTAATTTTTAATCGAATATCACCTTCACTAGGCTGCGTCATAAAATCTCACTAATAATTGTTGTGTTGCTTTTATTTACTTGCTTTTATTTACTTACTTTTATTTAATAAACAACTAAAGTAAATGCAACGATGGCGATAAATAAAGTATTTAAAAATAATAGTAACATGGGTTTTTTACCCACTTGCCACATATCAATTAAATTGGTTTTTGCCCCGAGTGCCGCCATCGATATCCACAGGCAGATTTGTGATACATCACTAATTAAGAGCAATGAAGTTTTTGGTAGGAAATCACTATTGGCCAAAATAACAAAACCGACAAAGGCAATTAAAAAAGGAGGGAAACTTCGCTGTAAACGACTTTTTCCATTACCACTATTTTGACTCATGAACAAAGCAATCACCATAATCACTGGCATTAACAGTGCGACCCGCAGCATTTTGGTGTAGGTGGCCAATTCAGATACTTCTGACGAAATCATCTCACCAGCACCAAATACTTGCGCTACATCATGTATGCTCGCGCCGAGAAAAATACCCATTTGTTCTGGTCTGAGATCAAAATGCAGGAGAATACCTGGATACAAAATCATACAAATAGTACTGAGGCCTGTGACACCAAGCACAGTGCAAAGAAGATGTTTTTCGGTTTCTTTATTCATCTTAAATAATGAAGCCACGGCCAAGGCGGCAGAGACACCGCAGATAGCGACAGCAGCGGCAGATATCACACCTTTAATACGATTTAAACCAAAAATGTACGCTAGTAATACGCCAACCAATAGTGTTGAAAGCAGACTAATACTGACAACCACAATGGGAAAAAACCCTAACTCCGTTATCTGCGAAAATGCAATACGCACGCCCAGCAAGGCCACACCACATTTCAAAACAACTTTTGCACAAAATTCAAGACCTGGCGCAAATTCTGGATACTGGGATATATTGTGTAAAGCCATACCCAGCAGTAGTGCACCAAGGATTTGTGAACTACCGTAATGCTCACTGATATAACTTGAAGCTAAAACAACAACAAGACAAAAACAAAGTCCAGGAATTCGACTTGTACAATATTGTCGCATACTGACTAGCCGATGAAACGATTTGCTATCACTCCAACGTTCAGCCTTTATCATTCGTCTGAAACCTCACTATCATCAACATCAAAATAATTATCAGCATTATCTTCGGCAATTGCACGCAAATAACCCCATGGATAAATACCACGATCATGGCCGTCTTGAAAAATAATTTGTAGTGAGGCATTCCCCATTAACGCGATATTGTCGATAGCGAATTGATCGGTGACTAACAACATGCCTACTCGTCGCGCAGCCCGGCACGATGAACAGGCACAATAACGACGTAGCTGCTGTGCCGAAATTTCTGCCGATTCACCATCATGCCACGTCAGCATTAATGTTTGAGCTGATTTGTTTAATGTCAGGGATGAGGGGGGTAGTACGTTAGTCACAAGTCATCTCCGCAAATTATATTTACAAATCACAATCACACATAAAAAAGAAAGCAGGATTAACTTGTTATGACAAGTTAATCTAAAACAAACTAACCAACCTCAGTGATGAGATACTGACTTTTATCTGGCATATCCGCCCACTCTTCCGATTCCGCCATAGGTTCTTTCGACGCATCAATCACTGGCCACTTTAGCGATAACTCGGCATTAATTTCGATATATTTGATTTGGTCCTCAGGCAGGTCGGATTCCTCATAGATGGCATCGACCGGGCACTCAGGTACACATAGTGCGCAGTCAATACATTCATCTGGATTAATCACCAAAAAATTCGGCCCTTCATAAAAACAATCAACGGGGCATACGTCAACACAATCAGTATATTTACAACGAATGCATTGTTCAGTAACGACATATGTCATGGCTTAACTACCTTTGAGTTTATTGTGCGGCTTCAATTTTTTCTTTCGCCCAACGCGCTAATTTACGTACATCTGGATCATTATCATCTAAGGCCTTTTCAACCAGTGGCATACCATCCATATGCGCAATTTCACCCATTGCTGCCACTGCCGATTTACGAAGGTTACCGATAGGGCTATCGATACATACTGCTAATGCGGGGATACCTTCCGCACTCCCTAACTTACCAATAGACTCAGCCGCTTTTTCCTGCACTTGCCACATTTCATCACTGGTTGCATTTTTTAAACTCGCTAACGCAGAGGTGACCTTTAACCGACCTACACCTTTAATCGCTTCAATCTTCACCATCCAATTAGCATCACTCATCGCGTTAATTAATGCGCTAGCGACTTGATCGCCATCGGCATAAACCAAAGCACCCACTGCTGTACGTCTCACTTCTGCATCACTATCAGAACGGGTAATAGAAATTAGCTGGGGAAGATTTTCAACTTCTTGTAAATAACCTAAAACACTCACCGCTTCTTTACGCACAGTGGCATCTGTATGTGTCAAAAAATTAATAGCGTATGGACGTACATCTGTTATGCGTAATTGTTTAAGTGATCGTAGTATCGCAGCTAACACAAAGGGATCATCTTCACTTAAGGCTTTAATTAATGCAGGTGCCGCATCTTTATCTTTTAAGTCTGCCAATGCATTGGCCGCCGCATTACGTACATTGACATCACTTGCCGTCAGAGCCGTTACTAAAGAATCCATCATTTCTAGAGGTTCGAACTCATCGATAACTTTCGCCGCTTCCATACGTACCGAATCGTCTTCATCTGCCAAAGCCTCAATCAATAATTCAACGGCTTCAGGTTCAACACTATCCACAAGGTCCATGACCGCGACTCGACGTATACCTGCATCATCGCTTTGTAAGCGAGTCGCTATTGATTCCAAAAAAGGATCTGAATATCTCAACATACCAACCTCAACTTAGTAAATAAGGAATATTAACGGTGACGGCGTCCGTTGGACAATCCGCCTCACAGGGCATGCAATACCAACATTCATCGTATTTCATGTGCGCCTTGCCGGTTTCTTCGTTAATCCAAAGAACATCGAGCGGGCAAACATCGATACAGGTACGGCAGCCCTTCTCGGCGATACATTTATCATCATCAACGATGACAGGCACTAGGCTTATTTGAGAGGCTATAGGCATAATATTTGGTACTCCACTTTAAAGTTTTTCTGCGAAATGGTTAGCTGGCTTCTTGAACACGCATCTGTGAGTAAGCCATCTTTTCACTTTCATCAAGTTCAACAACATAGGGTTCTATTTCACGTGTTTTGCAGACCATTTCATCATTTTCATTTTTGTACAATTGCACATGACAAAACCAATCTTCATTATTTGTTTCAGGATAATCTACATAGTTATGATACAAGCCCCAACGGCTTTCTTGACGATGCAAGGAGGCCACAGCTGCCATTTGCGCACAATCTAAAATATGCTGAGCTTCGTTCGCACGTAGCAATTCATGTGCATCACGGGCATAAAGATGCTGTACATCTTCTTCCATGGCTTTAAGACGTGCTAAACCAATATCCATCTTTTTAGTGACTTTAGGCGGCTGTAAATAATCATTCACTAAGCGTCTAGCTTTATATTCAAACTGACTAGGAGGAATACCATCAGTACGTTTTAGCGGTGCTAAGATACGGTCTCGTTCAGACATAATATATTCCACATCCAACTCAGCAAACTCACGATCACGAACAAATTCAGTCGCATTTTCACCACAAATCTGACCGTAAACAAAGGCTCCCAACATATAACTATGCGGAATGGAAGCCATATCACCTGCGCCGTACAAACCGGGAACAGTGGTCTCACCTTTTTCATTAATCCACACACCGGACGCCGAATGACCCGCACAAAATCCAATTTCAGAAATATGCATTTCAACCATTTTTGTTCGGTAGTTAACGCCACGGCCATCATGAAAACGACCTCGGCTCGGACGTTCATTAGTGTGCAGTACATGTTCAATTTCTTGAATGGTTTCTTCTGCCAAATGATCTAGCTTTAAAAATACTGGGCCATTGCCGCCTTGTAATTCATTATAGAATTCCATCATCATTTGGCCGCTCCAGTAATCACACTCGATAAATCGATCGCCTTTAGCATTAGCGGTATAACCACCTAAAGGACCCGTAACATAAGCGCAAGCTGGGCCGTTATAATCTTTTAATAATGGATTAATTTGGTAACACTCCAGACCCGTTAATTCGGCGCCGATGTGATAAGCCATGGAGTGACCGTCACCACAGTTGGAAGGGTTTTCGTAAGTACCGTAAAGATAACCTGAAGCGGGTAAACCAATACGCCCAGCCGCCCCACTACACATAATGACTGCCTTCGCACGGATCACAATAATGTCGGCATCACGTGTTCCTAAGGCAATACAACCACAGGCATTACCGTCTTTGTCTTTTAAAAGTCGAATTGCTTGGTAACGATTTTCAATCACTACACGGTGACGCCGTAAGCGACGATATAAAATCTTTTTAATGTTATGCCCCTCAGGCATTGGCAATACATAAGTCCCCAAATGATGGACTTTTTTCATGTCATATTCGCCAGTTTCATCTTTCTGAAAATATACACCCCAGCTATCGAGTTTTTCGATCATTTCAAAGGAGCGTTCAGCGTAAGCCATTACGCCTTTTTGTAGCAGCACGCCATCATTGGCAATGGTGATTTCTTTAACGTAATCTTCAGGGGTGGAATGTCCAGGAACCACCGCATTATTTAAGCCATCCATACCCATGCTGATTGCGCCTGAACGCTTTACATTGGCCTTTTCGAGCAGCATAACACTGGCGTCGGGATTGTTTTCTTTTGCCGCTACCGCAGCCATTGGACCTGCGGTTCCGCCACCAATAACGAGTACATCGATATCGGTTACTTTAATATCATCTGGAAGTGTCATGTCTAATCCTCTTTATGATTGGCGTGCTAGCGAGCACGTTCAATTTGGAAACGGTATTTGTAAGAATCTCCACGGAAAGCCAAGTATTCATAGTCAATCGGCCGTCCGCCTTCATCATGGGTTAAACGCTCCACCCACATGATTGGGCTGGCGGTTTCAACCTCTAATAACTGAGCTACTTCAGCATCTGCAGGCCGAGCCTCTAAACTAATATCAGCTACCCCCAAGGTAATTCCACACTGGCTTTCAAGCATTGTAAAAATATCTTTGCTCAAATCTTTTTTCAATATTGCCTGACCAACCGATAAAGGGAAAAATGAACGGTCGACCGACACTGGCTCTCGATTTAAGTAGCGAATTCGCACTACTTCTATCACTTTTTCTTTTGCAGATAGCTGCAACTTTTCCTGTACATCGCGAGCGGCCGATTTTTCAGTAATGCTAATTAAGCGTGCAGAGGTTTCATAACCTTTTGGCTTCATTGCCTCCTCAAAACCTTCTAGCTGCTGGATGTCTTGCATCGCTTTAGGCTTGCTAGCGAAGGTGCCCTTCCCTTGGGAGGTAAATATCAAATCTTCACTATGCAGATCTCTCAGTGCCTGGCGTACAGTAATGCGACTAACGCTAAAACTCTTCATCAATTCGCTCTCCGAAGGAATACGTTCATAGGGTACGTATTCTCCTGAAAGGATCTGTTTTTTAAGCGCTTCTTTAATTTGTAAATAAAGTGGCTGATGCGATATTTTTTGCGGCTGGGAGGTTTTCATAATCATCTCTCTTGATGCCGTTATTATAACTTGTTATAACTTGTTATAACAAGTTAATTTACACTTTTTTACACCATAATATTGGTGAATTTAATATCTTTCTAAACAACCCTAAATTTAGTCTCGTACTATTGAAGTCACACTAAGATAAAAGCTTAGCGCATTGATATCTGCTGCGGAAAGACGCTTTGCAATGTCTCCCATTATCACTGCTGCATGACTAAAAGCCGCAGAGTTATAGGCTTTTATGCGTACAACCGTCGCCACATCCTCTACCGAGGTCGCACGCTCACCCGATGCAAAATCCTCAAGTTGTTTTTTCAGATAATCACGGTGCTGTCGATCAATCCAAGGCGCCGATGCCGCTTTATCCGTGTGGCACTGCGCACAAGCAGTAACGCCCTCTTTGCCATGATAAAATAACTGCTTACCACGAGTGACCCACTCTTTCTCTGCTTTATCAAACGCTTCAACATTGACCTGTAAACTATCTGCTGGCAAGGAGGAAAAATAGTCCGCAATGTGAGAAATATCACCGTTTTCAACTTCGGTGGTAATCGCCACCATTTGCCCACCCCCGTTTTGCCGGCTACCTTGTGCAAACCTTATAAATTGCTGTTCGATATAGTGCGCTTTTTGCCCTGCCAACTTAGGGAATTTCGCCATTCGGCTAACACCATCCGCACTATGGCAAAGCGCGCAAATCTCCCACGCTCGCAAGCCTTCTTTATCAATCATACCCGCAGCAACCATGTTCGAAGCAACAGATAAAACCATCGTCACCCCAATGACTTTTACTCGCTTAAACCATGACTCAAGTAAATCCATCAGGGTTTTGTAACTTGCATTTCAAACGTTATGTCATCACCACTGTCGAGCTGAAATATCATTAAAATATTATCTCCAAGCCGATGCTGATATTTAGGGTGATGCAACATAAGATGTATTCCACCTGGCGCCAATGTTATTTCCTGCCCAGGCTCTAAGGTTAAATGTTGCAGCATTTTCATACTCGATAAACCGTCTGCTATCCCCGACTGGTGAATATGTACCGATTCATAATCTGGGCTACTAACACTGCGAATAATGACAAGTTTAGGGGAGACATTCTTAACCGTTAAATAACCCGCACGCATAGGCATCACGCTCGGCAATGAGGGCTGATAAGCGCCGTTAATTAGCAGTGCGCTAACCTTTTTAGCATGATCAGTAGCGCCATTAATAGTTTCTGCCTGACTCACATTTATCATTACCAATAAGCAACACACTAAGACGATTAAAAAATGCTTAGCATCGAGATTATTCATCTAAATGCCCTCGCCTAATTAATAACATAAGATCACGGGAGACCGTGCTTACATTAAAGGGAGGGGATATTTTTGCGATCATTTCTGCTTTGGGGTTGATGACCGCAATGGAAGAAGTATGGACTACATTGTAATATTTACTTGTTGCTGTTGGACTTTTCTTATCTAACCGATAAAAACCATCTACACTTTTCACAAGAATATCCAGCTGATAAGCATCACCCGTCACACCAATATTTTTAGGATGAAAGTGCTTGAGGTAATCCGCAATAATTGGCTTGTCACGATCTGGGTCAACGCCCACAAAAACAATATTAGGTATTTTATCTGGGGTAAAATGTGAGCCTAATTCTGCACGAACCGCCTCTAACTTGGACATAGTCAGAGGACAAATATCAGGGCAATGAGTGAAGCCCAAAAAGACTAAAGACCACTGATTTTTCAGATTAGCAAGACCAAAGGGCTTGCCACTTTGATCTAACAATTCAAAGTCATTGATAATATTTGGCTTTTTTAACACCTTCAAGGTGCTCGGCTGCGCCATCGCCGACTGAACAAATAGCCCGAGAATTAGCTTAAAACCTATGGTGATGAAAAAACACTTGGCCC
>JBLHJR010000089.1:0-10455 GCA_047619205.1 Candidatus Endobugula sp.
TTCTCATCGGCATTGGCGCTTTTTTACTGCTGACGAAGGAGGGGGTCAAAGCGTTGCAGGGGGCTAATATCCCCCAAGGGGTAACGGAGTTACGCTTTAGCGAAATCGATACCGCCTTTACGCATGTGTCAAATTTCAAAGATGCCTTACCTTTTATGGCCTTGTCGGCAATTGATGTTGATAACGATGGTGTCGATGAAATCTTTGTAGGTGGTGGCATAGGTCAGCAAGATGCTATTTTACAGTACGATGGCTCAGCACTGACGGCTTCAGACTTCGCCAGCGGTATTGTTAAAGATATTACCGATCCTAGCTATGGCGCTATGTCTATTGATGCCACAGCCGATGGCTTGGCTGATTTGTTTGTGGCGCGTGAATCAGGTGTCTATTTTTATGTGAATACTGGCTCTGGTTTTAGTGGTGGCCAAGTAGAGTTTCCTCTAGATGAAAAGTCCATGCCCTTATCTATCGCTGCTGGCGACATTAATAAAGATGGCTATGTGGATCTATATATTTCTAATTATATACGTCCTGAGTTCGTGGAAGGCGAAACCATTTTCAATGATTTAGCATACGGTGGCACAAATAATTTATTACTGAATAATGGTGATAATACCTTTACCGATATTACCAAAGCGTCAGGCGTCTATCATCAGCATAATAGTTTTCTCTCTGTTTTTGTCGACCTCAATGATGATGGTCATAGTGAGTTAGTGGTGGCGCATGATACCGGTGTACCGTCGATCTATAAAAATAATGGTGATATGACGTTTACGGATGTGCCCTTACCGGTTACCTACAGTTACCCTATGGGAATAGCGGTGAGTGATGTGAATAACGACGGCAAGCTTGATCTGTATTTTAGTAATGTGGGGCCTACACTTCCCGTAACGCTATTGCGTGGGGATTTACGTGATGATCAAACCTTAAATACGGACTATATATTACTCGAAAATAAAGGCGGTCTAGTTTTCGAGGATACGGCCAAAAAACGTAATGCTGCGAGTTACGGTTTTGGTTGGGGCTTAGTATCGTTTGATTTTAATAACGATAGCCTAGCGGATTATCTTTTCTCACAAAATTATATCCGCTTCCCTGGAGCTACCAGTGGTTTGTTTGATTTGTATCCCGGTCGTTTATTGCAACAGACTGCCGATGGTCAATTCGAAGCGGTTGAAGATATGGCAGGATTGTCGAATAAAAATTTCGGGGTCAATATGGTAGTCACCGACTTTAATAAAGATGGTTGGCCAGATGTGGTGTTGGGTAATTTAAGTAGTGAGCTACGAGCCTTTGTTAATAATGGCGGTTCGAATCATTGGTTGAAAGTGCGGCTAGCCGATTCGCCGCTTTCTTTGGGGGCGATAGTTACGCTAATTACCGATACAGGGGAAACCTTTGTTAACCAAGTGTACACCAGTGAAGGTTTAGGTTCGGATCAAAGTCATGAGTTGTTTTTTGGCTTGGGCAAAACGTTGGCTGTTAATAGTGTAAGTGTGCAATATCAAAGTGGTGTGAAGAAAACTATTGAAAAACCCAGCATCGACAGCGTAATTTCTTTGGAGTCATTATAGTGAGCGCTGATAATAGTTACAGCTTATTGAAGATGAGCGGATGGTTGGGTTTACTTGGCGCATTTTTTGTAGGAGTGGGAGAGTTCACTTTGCAGTTTTCACCGCAGGGTGGATATGAAGCAATCGACTATCTTTATTTCTCTCGTATTTCTGAAGCGCGTTTAAGTTATGGTCATTTTTTTAGTGTCTTGGCAGCCCCTTTTTATCTAATAGGTTATTGGCACTTGGGACAGATGTTTATTCGCGGCGGTAGCGTTAAGTCCGGTTGGTTTATTACCTTGTTCGGTGGTTATGCTTTTATTGTAGGTACTGCATGGTTGGGCGGCCGTGTTTATCTGGCGTATACCGCACATGCGATAGCCGCAGGGGGGAGTGAAGAAACCCTGCAAGTATTAACGGCATTACTGGTGACCTTTTCCGAACATAACGAGCCTTTAGTGAATGCCCTGCGCATAGCCATGTTGGTCGTTTCTGTCTTGTGGGTCGCGTTAATATCTCAAGGTAAAACGTTATATCCTCGTTGGGTAGCGATTGTTAGCCCTATTGCGTTATTGGCGAGTATCTTTGTTGTTTATTTTTATATTTCACCTACCCTCGGCGCGTGGCTATTGCCTGCAGCAATGAATGTAGTGCATGTAATTATTTTTTCCATCTCTATTTATGTGGTGAGTCAATTACAGAAAAAATATTAGATTTTTTATCTAGGCCAAAGAGGGGAAGAGCGTCGTTGCTATGAATATAGTGAATAAAGCACTGCATAAAGCCAGCTTAATAGTGACTACCTTATTGGCGGTGATTGCACTAGTTGCCGTTTTCCCAGTCAGCTATGAGACCTTGATGACAGATGATAATTGCCCATATGTATGGTTTATTCCTGCCTGCTATTTGGTCAGCGTAGGTTACGCGTTGATGTTGCTATCGTTGTTACTTAGAAAGAACAGTGTGTTTTTAGTAGGCTGGACGCCCGTTTTTTTATTGGCTTTGTCTGGGTCGGTTGCAGAGATTTCAGGCATTAATGTTTGCCCGGAAAGTAATAGCGGAGTACCACTATGCTATTTTTCTTTGGCTTTTTCGCTGACGATTGCAGCGACTTATTTTCTTTTGAAAAAAAGTAAAGTGTGTTCTGCGTCTCACCATAACGCTTAACGGCATAGTTAGTTATACACAGTCGTTTGAATCAGCGGTAGTATTGCAGCGGCTACTAAACCTATGCAAACCCCTATGGCAAGGCGCGCCATTTTATTTTTCATAGTGGGGGCTGACATAAACCAGTACGCCACAAACAACGCCGTAAAAGAGTAGTGTAAATGTATCTATGGTGATTCTCCTGATTAACGATGCAATATAAAGCATCAATATAAGCTCTACTATAAAAACGCATGCTATGAGTGATTCGGATGCATATGTTAGTGAAATGATACTACATTAAAATAATTGGCAAGCTTCTTCGGTCACAATGGCATGGCGCCTTGCTAGCGCATAACGATCATCATCATAGCCACCACCAATAACTGTCGCAACGGGAATGTTATTATTTTTACAGGCGTTTAGGATTAGGCGGTCTCGTTGTCGTATACCCTCCAATGATATTTGTAATAACCCTAAGGGGTCGTCTGTAAATATATCGACACCAGCATCGTAAAGAATAAAGTCGGGTCTTTGTTCGCGAATGACTTTTTCTATGGTGTCGCTTATGGCGTCTAAATATTCTTTGTCAGCTAAATCGACCACTAAGTTAATATCGAGATCACTGTTTGCCTTGCGCGCAGGAAAATTCTTTTCGCAATGGATCGAGCAGGTATAGGCTCTAGGTTCTTCTGCTAGTATGGTAGCGGTGCCATCACCTTGGTGAACATCGCAATCGAATATGACTATCTTCTTCACTTTTTCTTGTGCGAGTAGAGCTTTGGCTGTTATGGCTAGGTCATTCAAAATACAAAAGCCAGACGCAAAGTCATAATGAGCATGGTGGGTGCCGCCAGCTAGGTGGCAAGCGACACCATGCTTAAGCGCTAATTGCGCGGTTAAGAAGGTACCATTGGGGGAAATTAATGTACGTTTTAATAAACCTTCGCTCCAAGGTAAGCCCATGCGACGAATTTCTTTTGTGCTTTGTTGGTTGTGCATAAAGCGTTGAATATAGCGTTCGCAATGCCCCTGTAATAGTAACGCTTGCTTGGCTTCACCGGGGCGAAATAGATTGTGTGTATTGAGCAGCCCTTTTTCTTCTAAGTAGGTGGTTAATAAGGCAAATTTTTCCATCGGAAAACGATGCTTACCTGGGAAGGGAAAACTATAAAGTGGATGGCTAACCATTGGTATCATTATGGTGTTTACAGCTATATTAAGATCATATATGTAATCATTCTTATGTTGCTTAAATGGCACAAGCTAAAAACCTTCGAGTACCACTTTACCTACTGCCTGATTGCTTTCAATATAAGCGTGTGCGCGTTTCAGATTGTCAGCATTGATGGTGCCATAGTTCTTGCCCAAGGTGGTTTTGATGGTGCCACTGTCAATTAACCCTGCGACGACGGTCAGTAAGTCATGCTGCTTTTGCATATCCCAAGTGTTGAACATGGAGCGGGTAAACATTAATTCCCAATGCAAGGAAAGTGATTTACGTTTTAATTGCTTAATGTCGATGTTGGTTTTTGGGTCGTCAATCAGCGCCAGCTTGCCTTGGGGAGCTAATACTTCCATTAACTGATCAAAATGTTGATCGGTATGCGTTAGGCTGACCACATGGCTGACGTCATCAATTCCTAGCGCCTTGAGTTGTGGCATGAGTGCTTGATGATGGTTAATGACATGGTCAGCACCTAACTCCTTGACCCAGCCCTGGCTCTCTGGCCTTGAGGCGGTGCCAATCACAATGGCGTTAGTTAGCTTTGCCGCAAGCTGAGTTAAGATGGAGCCCACGCCTCCTGCAGCGCCCATAATTAAGATGCGTGCTTGGGGTGATGCGGAGTCGTCACTTTGACCGCTTGGATTTAAGTCGTTAGGTATTAATGGCGTAAAGTCTAAGCGGGCAAAAAGTAATTCCCAGGCAGTGATAGTGGTTAAGGGCATGGCAGCCGCTTCAACGTTGGATAGGGACGTAGGTTTGATACCTACAATGCGCTCATCTACCAATTGATATTCGGCATTAGAGCCTGAGCGAGTGATATCACCGGCATACCAAACCTGATCGCCCACGTTAAAAAATTCTACTTGATCGCCAGTGGCGATAACTTCACCTACTGCATCCCAGCCGAGTACCTTATGCTGCCCGGCTTCAGGTGAGGTCGAGATTCGTACCTTAGTATCGACTGGATTTACTGAGACTGCCTTTACTTTCACTAATAGGTCGCGACCCTCTGCCCGTGGGGTAGGTAATTCAATGTCGATCAAGGCATCTGCTTGTTCAATGGTTTGTGGGTGTAAATAAGCAATGGCTTTCATAGTGAATCCTTTGTTGTATCAGTAGCCTTCATGGGAGGTACTCAATAGTATGAGTGCAGTCATTCTTTCTAATGCTAAAAAATCGACCAGCCAGTATGCTGAGCTAGTATTTCTAATGCTTCGGTACCCAGCTTGCTATTGCCAATACGGTCGAGTCCCGGAGACCAAACAGCAATAGACGCATTTCCAGGTGCTATGGCTATTATCCCGCCACCTACGCCACTTTTTCCTGGGAGACCCACGCGGTAAGCAAACTCACCTGAACCATCATAATGTCCACACATTAACATTAACGAGTTGATGCGACGCGCGCGTTGAGGGGAAACAATACGGCTACCCGTACTCAAGTTGATGCCGTCAGACACTAAATATTGTCCCGCCTGAGCGAGTTGTGTGCAGCTCATTGAAATAGAGCATTGGTGGAAATAGGTTCCCAATACTTTATCAACTGGATGTTTGAAATGTCCAAATGATGCCATGAAATGAGCAAGAGAAGCGTTACGGTGACCGGTTTCCTGTTCGGAGCGCGCTACCTTTTCATCAATGCCTATGCTCTCGTCATCAGCGAGAAAGCGTACAAACTGTAATATTTCGGCTAAGGTTTCTTTGGGTTCGTGCCCCATCATGATGGCATCAACAATAGCGATAGCACCTGCATTGATAAAGGGGTTGCGAGGTTTTCCATTTTCATGTTCAAGTTGAACAATCGAGTTAAAGGGATCTCCCGAGGGCTCTCGGCCAACCATTGCCCAAACCGCATCGCCCAGTTTCCCTAGGGCCATGGTTAGCGTAAAGACTTTAGATATACTCTGAATGGAGAATAAAGTATCTGCACCGCCAGCACTGAATACATCGCCATTTTTCATTGCCACGGTGATCGCAAATTGCTTAGGGTCAACACAAGCCAATTGGGGAATGTAATCTGCCACCTTGCCCTTATCGGCGCGAGCCAACATTGTGGTGGTGATTTCGTTTAAGATTTCTTGCATAGTTTCTTAAATGGCTTCTTATATAGTGACGGTGGCTAGCATAAAAGTGCATTATATCGCTAAGTGTATATACCTTAATATTATCAGCTAAGGTGATAATATAGAATGAAAAATATTTATACCTAACTATCTAGTTAAGTATAAATAGGCTTAATGTACAAATGATGACGGCTCGATATGATGGGTGATTTGCGTGATGGGTAAGTGGTTAGAGTGTTTCAGATTTCCGGTCGCCTAGTATGGACGGACCTTAGGCTTGTAATTTTTCTTTAGTGCTTTTAACCTCATTCAAAACAAATGACAACCGCAGCGCTATACGCTTTCCAGTACACGGGTATAACGTAAGAGCGAAGGTCTTTGGGTAAATGAATATGTCCTGGCGCACCTTCAATTACAACGGGTACAGAAATCATAAAGTCTTTGCCAAATTCTCTGCGAGCATTGCCTGATATGGTATTTGCTACTTCGCCTACTAAATCAACAATATATTCTTCGCTGGTGTCCTCTTCGCCAATACTGAGCAGTAAATGTTTTAATAATATGACAGGTGCGGTGAAATAAACGCATCCACGGCGAGGTCCAGATACGCCAATGACACCGGTATAGTCAAAAGCTGCAGGCTTTGAGTTGTTGGCTAAATAGGGTGTACCAACATGCACCTCTTTATGCGAGGTATGTTGAAAGTAGCGTACGGCGCCCTCGATAAAAACTGATAATATTTTTTCAGACATACACATCCTCCGTCAACTCTTGTAAGGCGTCAATTAACACTTCTTCTGTAAAGGGTTTGCACAAGTAACCTCGTGCTCCCAGCTCCAGTGCTTCTATTCCTGTTGCCTTATCCGATAGTGCGGAGACTACCAATATTAATATGTCAGGATTTATGGCGATTAACTGTTTGATGCACTCAATGCCATTCATTTGCGGCATGGTTAAATCCATGGTGACCACGTCAGGCTGAAATTTTTTAAACATGCTTACTGCCTCAGCGCCATTGCTAGCGGAAGCTATCAGTTCGAATTTTCGAGATTTTTTCTGTGTACGTTCAATTTTTCGTCGAATAATATTTGAATCATCGACAATCATCAGTTTTAACATAATAGGTGCCTCTTAGTTTATTGTCGCTAATATTCTGATGTTGATAGGGGACTCATCATTATGCTACTTGTTGTTCTGAAAATAGGGGGAAAGTCACCACAAATCGACTGAATTGATTGCGCCGGCTATGTAGATTAATTTTTCCGCGATATTGTTTTATTTTTTTCAGTACTACATCCATACCTACGCCCCTTCCTGCAAACGCGTCAGTGTGATCAGCAGTAGAAAATCCGGGAGTGAATATCAAAGATAATAATTTTTTGTTATCCCATCTGTCTAATTCTACTTCCGACCATTTTCCTGATCGTAGGGCGGTGCGACGAATTTTTTCATAATTAAATCCAGCGCCGTCATCTTTAATCATTAATTCAAGCGAACCTTTAGGGGTAAGTGATGCACGAATATCAATGCGCCCCTCGGAGTTTTTTTGCAATAGTTTACGTTCGTCGGGTGTTTCAATACCATGAACAACGGCATTGCGTAAGAATTGTATGCAAATACTATTAATAGCATCTTTCATATCATCGGGGATCGACATCTCATTCAGCCCGCTGGCGATTAAGTTGACATTCTTATGGTAATGCTGGGATAAATCGTTGACTAAGTTGTGTAAATGATTCCACGAGTGGCTAGTCGGGCTGCTAGGTGCTGGCGCGCCTGATAGATAACTGAAGACGGCTAATTTTTCAACTAGGCCTGTAATGGCCTGAGCATAACTAATGAGCTTGTCTAATAATATGGTCAAAGAGAGGAAGTCTTGACCACGAATGATGGTAGCTTTTCGCATAGTGTCTAAATAGTTTTCGAAGTCATGGGCTAGGTCAACAAACTCTGATATTTCAAGTGCGCTCGCCTCGCCTTTGAAATTGTGTATTTCAATAAATATGGCATTAATTTTACTATGAAAATCTGCTTGAGATTTACCCGTTCTCTTTAGTAGTTTATTCACGTTGGAAAAGCATCGGTACGAGTTTTTCAAAAAGCTTTTCAGTAAAGAGGGGTTGGCATGTAGAATACTGGTTAGCATGCCAATTTGTTTTTCGTTTTTTTCTTTGGCTTCTGAAAGTGCTTTTTCAAGAAGAATGTTTTGCGTGATGTCATTTACCGTTACTAAAACATCAATGATTTCACCTTCGTGCAATACACGTTTGAAATCGAAACGTAAGTATTTTGTTTTGTATGCGCCAGTGTTGTCATCAATGTTAACCTGAATCTTGTCTAGAGGGTTTAAGTCTATAATGAGTTTTTCTTTTATCTTAGGATTAAATAATAAGCGTAAAAATCCATGCGCTGCTTCAGAATCTTTTTCAGATACAATGTCTTTTAGCAGTTTTTCGAAATGAATAGACTCAAAGGGGTCGATAGTTAATATTTCACTTAGTTTATCCGAGCGCTGCATGCCCACGGTAAAGTCTTTGTGTACAAGGAATAAACCTTCGTTAACAGTAGAAAGAATATCGGCTGTTTCTTTTCTTGCCCGCTCAACGATATGGTCACCTTCACGTAATTGGCGAATGAAGTGAAACATAATAAAGAAAAAATTAATAAGCGCCATGAAAATGCCAGCGGTTTGAATAAGGCGTAACCGTTCAGCTTTTGAAGCGGCCACTTGCTCTAGGGAAACGGTTAAATCATTCATTAGTTTGAGTAGCGATAAATTATTTGATCGACCATAAGCGATGGCAGCTTCGATTGCTTGTTTTTGTAGGAAAGTGTCAGAGCTAGAGACAGAATTATTGGCGCTCACCAGTACAGCATCAATTTTTTCCCTGTAGTTGACCCAAATATTTTTTCCGTCATTGACTGCAGTACGACTTTTTTTGTCGTCGGCGCGGTTTAAAATGATAGGGTTCCCGCCGGCACCGGTAGCTAGTCCACCGAGATCGAAAGCGGTTAAGGTTTCATCGAAGAGATTGCGGCTAAAGTCTAGCTCTTTTATGGCTTTGTTACGTTCTTCCTCCTTAATGTAGGAATAGTCTAAATCAAGCAAAGACTTAGTCATGCGTTGAGATAGCATTCGTTGTCGACCAGATAAATTAATACTGGCGGCATCATCTGCAATTTCAAATGAAATGTAGAAGTTAAGGATTAGTACAGAGGCGTCCAACATAAGAAATAGGGCGATTGAAATAAGAATGTTGCGGTATTTACCCAAATTAATTGTAAGCATTTTATGGCCCTCTCCAATAACTACATTTATCTAATCTACATGCCCGATGCAAATTGGTATTGCTACGTAAGTCTAACAGCAGTTTTTATGCCAGTTTTTATTGGTCGTCTGATAATCTTGTCTGTTGCTATCTCTTCATGTTAATGCTGGCTGGCGAAAATGTTATTTTATTTTTTTATGGGAGATACGGGGTTGTAGCTTGATGCCATCATCTTTTTTATTGAAAGAGTAGGTAAGCCTTTGCTGTTATCTATGATAGGGTTTTGAGTTGTTGTGAGCGTTTTTGAGAAAGAGAGTATGTATGAAGCGCTTATTTTTTAGCCCTAAAAGAGTACGCTCAGTGAGTATGAATTGAGCATTATCACCAATAAGGTGCGTTAACTTTACATTCTTAATCTGAAGAAAAAACAGGGTGTAATGAAAAGTTTGTTAATTTCGTGGTGGAAATGGCTCGTGTGGCACCATTTTTAACGTAAAGTTTGTGTTAGAGTTCACTCGTAGTATTTATTCATGGTCATATGATGGAGTTCTTTAATGGATATAGAAATACAGCAAGCCACTATCAATGACCTGACGGAAGTTGCAGAGCTATTCGATAGCTATAGAGTATTTTATACTCAGCAAAGTGATGTGCAGTTAGCAAAAGAATTTCTTGCCGAGAGGATTCACGCAGCAGATTCAATTATTTTTTATGCGCTCAATGAGAACAAAGCCTATGTTGGCTTTGTTCAGCTTTATCCCTCTTTTTCATCGGTGTCTGCAAAAAAAATATGGATATTAAATGACTTGTTTGTTTCTGAAGCGGCAAGGAAGTTAGGCGTTGCTACCGCATTGCTCAATTACGCCAAGGCATTTTCAGTACGTGCCCATGCTAAGGGCTTGGCTCTAGCGACAGAAAAAACCAATAGTCAGGCGCAGGCCTTATACCAATCCTTAGGTTATGAGCGTGATAATGAGTTTTATCACTATTTTCTAAAGACACCTAATGTATAAGTCCAGTGCTTGTGCTTGATCAGTGGGCTACTTTTTACCTTACATCTTAGCCACGACTTCCCTATAATATGCGCTAAATAAAACTACTCGCGTGATGCTATTTTATGTCCATTATCAAGCTATTGCCCCCCCGTCTTGCCAATCAAATCGCCGCTGGTGAGGTGGTTGAGCGCCCGGCATCGGT
>JBLHJR010000090.1:0-10416 GCA_047619205.1 Candidatus Endobugula sp.
CGACTTCTGGAATATTTTCAGCGGCGATTTCTTGATAACGCGGGGCGCGCATTTTTTGTGCTGCGGGTAGATTGATCCAAAACTGAAACCCCCATAATCGGCCTTCAGTTTGTTCTGGCATTTCGGAATGAACAATTCCCGAGCCAGCGGTCATCCACTGAATATCGCCAGCCCTAATCACGCCTTCGTTACCCGCGCTATCTTTGTGGCGCATTTGCCCTTCTAGCATATAGGTGACGGTTTCAAAACCACGGTGGGGATGAGATGGGAAGCCACCGATATAATCGGCGGCATCATCACTGCGCAGCTCATCGAGCAGTAAAAAAGGATCGACTTCGCTTAACGCGCGCGAGCCTATACTGCGAGAAATTTTTACGCCATCACCATCGCTAGTGGCTTGTGCATTTATTTTTTTATCGATTGTTCTTTGCATATGATTCTCCTGCTTGCTGTTTTTTACTATCGCGTTATTCAACGCTTGCTTGCGCTGCCCTACTCTCTACTAACCTATGACCGATCGTGTGGCGCGTCTAAATTCAGTGTTGGCCCTACGGGGACGATACGCGTCGGGTTAATCATGTCGTGGCTATAATAATAGTGGCGCTTACTATGCGCTATATTAACGGTGTCTTTTACATTGCTATGTTGATACAACTCACGCAGATAACCGGAGAGATTTTTATAATCAGCGATGCGCTGTAAGTTACATTTAAAATGCCCTACGTAGACTGCATCAAAACGTACGAGCGTGGTAAACAGTCGCCAATCTGCCTCGGTGATGGTATTACCCACTAAATAGCGTTGTTTGCCCAAACGTTCATCTACATCGTCTAGGGCATCGAATAATCGAACCACCGCTTTTTCATAAGCCGCCGGTGTGGTGGCAAAGCCCGCTCGATATACTCCGTTATTGATTGCGCTATAAACGAGACTATTAATTTCATCAATGGCTGGGCGTTTTTCTTCGGGAGAATAATCTTCGTGATTATGGGTCAGATGATTAAACGCCGTATTTAACATGCGGATGATTTCTGAAGATTCATTGTTTACGATACGCTGCCGCTTTTTATCCCATAACACGGGCACAGTGACTCGCCCCGAATATGTCGCGTCATTACGGGTATAGATCTGATGCATAAAATCATTGCCATAGAGTGTGTCGCCGGTAGCGCCTAAAAAGTCTTCCGCAAAACTCCAGCCTTGATCTAGCATGTCGGGATGTACTACCGAGACAGTCATCATTTTTTGTAGCTGTTTTAGTTCGCGAAAAATTAATGTGCGGTGCGCCCAAGGACACGCCAACGAAACATAGAGGTGATAACGGTCGGCTTCCGCTACAAAACCGCCTTCGCCAGAAATCCCTGCACTACCATCTGCGGTTATCCAATGACGATACTGAGCATCCTCACGAATAAATTCGCCCTTAGTCTCTTCGGTGGGATACCACTGATCATGCCATTGACCCTTTACTAATAAACCCATCGTTATTTACCCCCAGCCTTGATGACGCTATTCACTTGCTGCTTAGCCATTTCGCTTAGCGTATCGGGGTCACGCTGAGAACCCGACACATCAATAATATGTACATTTTTAATGCCGATAAAATGACATATTTGCGTTAAGTAAGGGCTAGAAAAGTCGGCATCGCTACCAATCGCTGTTCCGCCAGCGGAGACGATAATAAATGCGCGCTCGATAGCCAATAAACCCTCTGGCCCATTGTTGCCATAAACAAAGGTTTCGCCAACGCGGCAAATTAAATCTATCCACGCTTTTAAGGCCGCGGTGACCGAAAAGTTATACATGGGCGCACCAATAATGAATTGATCGGCCGAACGGAGCTCTGCTATGAGCTCATCAGAAATAGCCAACAGTTGTTTTTGTGTATCACTGCGCTCATCTTTAGGTGTGTAGTAAGCACCGATATGCGCTTCGGTGATCAGCGGCAAGTCAGTTTTTGCTAAATCGCGATGAAGGATCGTATCAGTGCCTGATTGAACTAACTGTTCGGCGGTGTACTGGGTCACTTCTCGTGATAACGAGCCGGTAAAACGTGCACTTGAATCGAGTTGTAAAATAGTTTTTGACATCATTTCCTCTCATTGATAAATAGGGATATAAGCCGCTTAAAGAGACCTTTGTACGGAACAGAGATGTTGTTTTCAAACAAACACCCGCGTCGGCCTATCGCCCCTTACCTCCCTACAGGCAAAAGATCATTCGTGCAGAGGTCTCTTAACGTTTAGCCGCAATGACTTGATCCAAGGAATACTTACCACCACCCAACACGACTAAGGCCGCGGTGATAGAGAGCAGTGCTAAGGCAAATTCAAAACCACCATTTGATAAAAATAGACCGGCCGACCCATGCACCACCACACCCGCGATTAGCATCGTAAACGCTAATACCGCCGCCGTTGGTCGCACCAATAATCCCAACAGTAAGGCAATGCCACCAAAGAACTCGGCACTACCCGCAAGTAAGGCCATGATAAAACCCGGCTCTAAGCCTTGGGATGCCATAAATTGTCCCGTGCCTTCTAAGCCGTAGCCACCAAACCAGGCGAATAATTTTTGTGCGCCATGTGCGGTAAAAATAATACCGGCGGGAAGACGTAACGCGAGGCTTGCCCACTGTGATTCTGTGTTGACGATGCTTGCTATGTTCATGCTGTTTCTCCAATATTCTGTGTTGATGAATGCTGTGAGCACTATAAGGAGAGACGATTTAAAAGAAAATTGATTTATTCTGCACAAAATGTTCAAATATTTTGAACATTGACTATGGCGACAACACATGATCCCTCTAGAAGCCCTTCAAGTACTCGATGCTATTGATCGCAAAGGGAGTTTCGCCGCTGCAGCTGAAGAGCTATTTCGGGTGCCTTCAGCGATCACTTACACCATCAAAAAGGTAGAAAAACAGCTTAATATCAAATTATTTGATCGAAATAAGCAACGTGCGGTATTAACACCCACGGGCAAATTGGTATTAGAAAAGGGACGTGATATTTTACTGCGGGTGCAGCAACTAGAGCAGCAGGCACAACAAGCAGAAACGGGCTGGGAGAAACAGTTACGTGTTGTGGTCGATACGATTTTACCGTGCGAGCCGTTTTGGCCTTTGTTATCGGAATTACAAGAGCAATGCCCGTGGCTCACTATTCAGTTATTAGATGAGGCATTAAGTGGTAGCTGGGAAGCCTTAGCCCATGACCGTGCCGATTTATTGATAGGCGTGAGTGGTGATGAGCCTGCGGGGGGACATTTTCATAAAGAGCTTATCGGGCATATCAGTATGACCTTGTGTTGTAGCCCGTCCCATCCCGCTAGCCAAATAATCGCACCAGTGCAGCATCAACAGCTAGTGCATTATCGCCATATTGTGATTAGTGATAGCGCGCGCTCGTTGCCACATCGCAATGTCGGCATGATGGGATTGGAACAAGTGTTAGCGGTCAGCCATTTGCAACAGAAGGTGTCTGCACTCATCAATGGCTTAGGTATTAGCCATTTGCCGCAATATGTCGCCGCACCATTGATAGAACAAGGTCGATTGGTGGCGATAAAAACGACTAGCTCAAGAACCGCCGCGCCTTTTTTTATGGTATGGAAAAAACACAATACAGGGAAGGCCAATCAATGGCTGAGGGAAAGCATTATAGAGCGAGGAGTATTATCGCATTTAGTGGGATGACCTGCTTATTGGCTGATCCTTTCAGCCCAGTTACCGTTGTTATCTCTTTGGCATTTTTCTTCGGTATCAAATGTAATGCGGTGGCGTTCAATATCGATATTAATACCGAACAATTCTTTTTGGATTAAGGTCGTGAGCTCATCGCATTGATTATTTTTCATAAAAGCACTGAGATTGGCATTCGTATCAAATACACAATGTACTTTTAAGCTGTTAGGAAAACGGGAATAGTTAACGGTATGGGTGAGCCATTCAAATCCCGTGCATTTTTTTAATGCGCTATCGCAGACACTAGTGAGCGCAGCTATAATTTGCTTGTCTATTTTTTTGTCGTTTTTACGCATTGTTTATACACACTTTTATACACACTTTATTTTACCAACCAATTTATACGCCACGCGGCGCAAACATAATTATTGCCATACCGAGTATCGCTACACTTGAACCGACTACATCCCACGTAGTAGGTCGCACACCGTCTATCAACCATAAACATAAAATAGCCATTACAATATAAACGCCCCCATAGGCGGCATAAACACGGCCACTGGCTTCTGGATGCAAGGTAAGTAACCATGCAAATAATGCTAAGCTCGCTGCAGCTGGAATTAACAGCCAAATAGTTTTACTCTCGCGCAACCAAAGATACACCCAATAACAACCTGCAATTTCAGCCAGTGCCGTTACAATAAAGAGAAAGACTGTTTTTAACTCTAGCAAAAGTTGACCTATTATTTTTTGATGGCTGGCGGAAAGTATTTTTATTTAAGAAAGTATTAGTACGAAACTGTTAATACGAAACTATTAATTACGAAACATTCATCACTAAATAGCTAATCACTATATAGCGAAGTGATCTTCCTATGGCGACCAACAACACAAACCATTTTAATCGAACGCGTAATATTCCAGCCATTATCGTCAATGGATCACCCACAATAGGTAGCCAGCTAAAACATAGAGAAAACAAACCGTATTTTTTAAATCGCTGTTTAGCGAGGATGAACTTTTCGTCTGACACCCTTAACCATTTTTTGACTACCGCACCACTCGCCCAATAACCTAAAGCGTAGTTAGTTAGCGAACCCAACACATTACCAACCGTAGCCGCGATAACCAAAGTGGCAGGTGAAAGACCATTCAAAAGTAATGCCCCAAGCACAAGTTCAGAACCTAAGGGCAATACCGTTGCGGCTAGAAATGCGACCAAAAAAAGACCGACATAGCCTAGCTCTGTAAAAGTTTCCATGTATAACTCATGATAAAAAAGGGCTACGCCTTATTGCCTATAACAATAGACTGTGAGCGGTATTATGCACGCTCATTAGGTGTTATGTGATCAATGGCATTATCGCCATAGGAGCGTTCTATTTTTGAAATCACAATATGATAGCCGTCGTACCAGCGAGTATATTGCTTTTTGGCTTCTATATGCTTTGGGTGCGACGAGAATGCCTTAATGGACTCTTTGTCTTTCCAATAGTAGGTAGAATTAATCACTTTTCCATCAGGAGATTGCCATACCTGCTTACCTATATAACCATCCATAGACTCTGCAAAGTGTTGGATGAAGTCATCTAACGTATGAAATTCTTCATCATACTTGCCAGGTTTAAAAATAAATTCTACTGAATACACTCACGCTCTCTTTTTTACACGTCGATAACCAGCAATTAATGTTAGCCAATAGGCTTGGCGGGGATTCCCACAACGGTTTTACCACTACCCACATCCTTAGTAACAACCGCATTGGCGCCCACTCGCACATGGTCACCTAAGGTTAATGGGCCTAATATTTTCGCTCCTGCCCCAATATCTACATGGCAACCCGTAATCACTTTATCCGCTAAAGTGACTTGTTGAAGAAGTAAATTATTCACACCCACTATCGCATCGGGGTGAATCACAATGCCGTTAGGGTGCGGCATTAATAAGCCGCCGCCTAATTGACAAGTCAGCGGAATATCTGCGCCCGTGACCACAGTCCAAAAGCGATACCTGAGCACACATAATTTTTGCAAGACACGATGCAATCGCCCATTGGATTCGGTGATAAATTTATCTAGGCGTTGATAATCCCGAATACTGTGTAATAATTTTCGACTAGGGTCCCAGCACTGCCGGGGACGTTCGCGCTCCCAATGAGGCACGTCCCATTTTTTATCACTCTGACTGTTTTCGCTTTGCGTCATAAGCTTCAAACAAACTTATTGAGTAACGTTAACATCACACCGCCAAAATCTTCGGCATTAGCAACAATACGATTGACTTTCACATTGTGTGATTCTGACGATTTCACAATTTTCATTAATTCAATGAGTTTTTTAACGTCGGCTGGCTGAGGAAATAACGTTTCTACCTCATCATCGGTCATACGTGTCAGCGATGATATTTTAGACGCTAATTGATCGTCGGTGTCTGCAATACTCTGCTCAATGGCAGCATCAACAACTTGTGAAAAATTATCCCAATTAATCGCCATGGTCTTTTCTCCTAATAACAGGTTGTTATTTATAGTTGATTTTTTATCGATTTTATTTTTTCTGATTTCTCACTCACCGTATTCGATTTTTGCAAATATTCTGCAACTACTTCGTCTGTTTTAGTCAATGCATTAGAGACTTTTTGATCACTAACACCCAACATAGCTAAATATCGTTCTCTATTATCATCAATTTTTGCAGCAAAGTATAATAAACTGGTCACACTATTATTGATCGCATTGGCCTGCGCATATTCAGCACGAATCGTTTTAGCAATCATTTTCTCTAGTTCATTTAGCGGTTCTATTAATTCTTTTTTCTTTTGATAAAGTGCTTTTTGTAACTTAGGGCCCGTAAATAATAAAAAATTCAGTCGTTCTTGTTTATCATTCTCTCTAACTACGGTATCCCAAGCGGTTTTTATTTTAGGATTCGAAAAGAAATTTTCTGTAAATGTTGGCATCCACTCCTCTTCAATAAATTCATCCACTGCTTGACGTTTGGTATTAAAAAATTGATTCAGCAAGGTAATATGAGAAGATTCGATAGCTGATAAACGCTTGCCTAGTTCTGCTGATAATTCAGGCGCTTCTTTAGGGATAGAGGCACAGGCCAATAACAGCGAAGGGATAACAATGGCGAAGAATAAGCGTATCGTTTTCATAGTGGATTCCATTAGCAAGATGATTATTCTATTTTTTAGTGCGCCAGTAGCGGTTCATTTCTAAAAAGACAAACGAGGCTGTCCATGCAATGAGGACTAAACCTGTCAGCGCTTCTAATCCTGCAAGAAAGCGAACATCCCCTACAGGCTCAATATCGCCTATACCTAATGAGGTATAAGCACTAAACGAGAAGTATACGCTATCCATGAGTGTTCCTGTAAAGCTACCGACAAGGCTGCCCAAGCTGCCTTCTAAATGGATAACATAGTAGGCAATACCAAACAGCCAAATCTCTATAACGTGAGCGCATAAACACCCCAGCACACTCGCCAACACTCGAGCATGATGACGTATGACCCAACGAGGGATATATAAGGATAGATAGGATAGCGCTTGATAGTGGATCAATACCGCGCAAGATATCAGTAGCATATTCACTAGGTAGATCAGCATACCCCCACCTCAGAAAAACTAACGGGGCTATCAACACACCATAAATAACAAAAAACTATTAAACTCATAATATCAATTACATTTATTTTTATACGTTATTCACTATACTGGATTTTGGTGATGATCATATCCATTTGCGTTGTGCGCTTTATGAATACCCATAGCAAACGTATTGTAGATAAGCATCACTTATTATTAATTCGACCAGCAACAGGATAACAGACTATGTTAGAGAATAAAGAAGGCCAGTCAGTACCCAATGTAACCTTTCGTACCCGCCAAGGCGATGCATGGGTTGATGTAACGACGGATGATATATTCAAGGACAAAACCGTGGTACTTTTTGCGCTACCGGGTGCATTTACACCGACGTGTTCGTCTACCCATTTACCCCGCTATAATGAGCTAGCACCATCATTTAAAGCCGAAGGTGTAGACAGTATTGTGTGTCTATCAGTGAATGACACTTTTGTGATGAACTCATGGTCTGCCGACCAACACGCCGACAATATCACCTTTATTCCCGATGGCAATGGCGAATTCAGCGATGGTATGGGTATGCTAGTGGGTAAAAAGGATATAGGTTTTGGCAATCGCTCATGGCGCTATTCGATGCTGGTGAAAAATGGCATTATTGATAAGATGTTTATTGAAGCCGACGTACCCGGTGACCCGTTTGAAGTGAGTGATGCAGACACTATGTTGAATTACATTAATCCTCAGGCGGCATTACCTAAACGCGTGACGCTATTCACCAAACCCGGCTGCCCGCATTGCTTACGTGCAAAAAAAGCCTTGAGCGATAATCGTTACCAATACGAAGAAATCGTACTCGGCGGTAAAGGCATCACCTACAGTTCACTAGCAGCTGTGACTGGCGCGGGAACCGTACCACAGATATTTATTGATGGAGAACATATTGGTAGCGCAGATGATTTGGATAAATGGTTAGCTGCGTAGCCAATGGTTAAGACATTTGCACGAAATCTGCGCCTGTACTTTCGATGTACCCCTCATCCATGAGGGGCAATGCGAGACCTGAGACGCTTGTTTAAAAAGAACCTCAAGGTTTTAGCTTCTAACGTTACCCCTCAAGGATGGGGGGTACGAGCAGTTTTCGTGTAAGCGTCTAACGTCTAACGGTAGTTTACCTGATACAATAGCCGCCTCAACCTTCAAACTCCAACAAACACATGTCCAATACCTCGCCAGAACAACTCACTCAACAATGGTTTGAAACAGTGGTACTTGGGCTTAACCTTTGCCCTTTTGCTCATCGCCCTGCGCGAGCACAGCAGATACGCTTTAGCTGCAGCATATCTACCAGCGAAAAGGCATTGTCAGCACAACTCATAGAAGAAATACGGTATTTAGAGCTGACCCCAAGTGACGAGTGCGAAACTACGTTATTTATTGTGGCTATGGCGCTGGCAGACTTTTATGATTATCAATTTTTTTTAGATGAAGCCAATCGCAAGCTCAAACAGCATCAGTGGCAAGGCGTTTTTCAACTCGCCAGCTTTCACCCTGATTATTGCTTTGCTGGCGCAGAACCTAGCGATGCTAGCAACCTCACCAATCGCTCCCCCTACCCTATTATCCATATCCTGCGAGAATCCAGTCTGACCGACACTATTGAAAAGGTCGATAACCCCGGTGATATTCCCCGCATCAATATAGAAAAAATGCAAAGCTTAAGCTCTGCAGAAAAAAATGTCCTTTTTCCTCATTTAAAAAAGCAATAAGCTTCAAGCTATCTATAACTGAAGTTCATATAAAAAAGCAAACATACCCTCTCTTTTTTAGGAACAACAAGTCTGCTAAATGGGCCTATACATTGCATTAACACCCATCTTCAACTAAACCTTAATAGACATTACTTATTTTTATAAGTGACAATAAATACTAGGGTCAGAACATGAAGATACAGACTAAACTTATTTTAGGTGCTAGCACCTTAATCGCCACAGGGCTTATTTGCACCTCCTTAGTTCTTGGCTATATTGCCTCCGCTCAATCTAAACTTGCACTAGAAGAAAGTAGTACTCAAACGCTAATTGCCATCAAGAACTCTACTTCTTTACAGATCAATAATTACTTCGATCAAATTGCACAACAAATTCAAACATTAGCAGAATCCAATTCCATGAAAAGCGCCGTTAATCGCTTTCGTTTTTCGTTTTATAAGTTTGGCGTCACCGCCACCAAATCTCCAGAAGAAAGCGCTCAAAGAGCCGTATTAACCAATCACTACAACAGTAAATTTCTCAGTGAATACGCAAAGAAAAATAGTACTAGCGATATCGATATAAACAAAAACATTAACAGGTTAAACTTTAATACCGTTGCATTACAGTATGAATTTATCGCAAAAAACCCACATCCCGTCGGGAACAAACAAGCTCTAGATACGGGTGAAAACCTGACTCCCTACTCAGTTAGTCATCGTGATTTACACCCTGAACTAAGAGGATTTTTAGAACGCTTTGGTTATTATGATATTTATATTGTAGATGCAGACAAAGGTTACGTCATGTACTCTGTTACAAAAAAATTAGATTATGCCACTTCACTTATCGATGGACCGTATGCAAATACAGGTTTAGGCATTGCATTTCGAGAAGCTAAAAAAATAACCGCTGACAGTAAAAGTAAAATTTATGTTAGCGACTTTTCTGCTTACCCGCCATCATATAATGCGCCGGCTTCCTTCATGTCCACACCAATTTTTGCTGGAAAAAAGAAAACCGGCATACTTATTTTTCAAATGCCCATGGAAAGAATGAATGCCATTATGGCGCAAAATTATCAATGGAAAGACAATGGCTTAGGCAAAACAGGAGAAACTTTTTTAGTCGGTCAAGACAAAGCGATGCGCAGCCAAAGTCGCCTACTCATAGAATACCCTACCTTTTACCATCAGTTACTTTCTGACCAAGGTATTGATCCCGCTGTTTTAACATCTATCAAAGGACAAAATTCTAGTATTAATTTACACTACTTAGATAATCCCGCTATTGACATAGGCTTACAAGGCGAGTCGAGTACTATGCGCTACCAAAAATTTCACGGGAAAGAGGTGCTATCTTCTTTTACACCCATAAAAATTTTTAACAAT
>JBLHJR010000091.1:0-10055 GCA_047619205.1 Candidatus Endobugula sp.
CCGCTGTCACCCTCATTACTACTGTCTCTATCCTTCACCAAGTCCCCCCTTATCAACCCCAGCGAGCGTAATAAGGCCACTGCCGTTTGATAATGCCCGAGTGGCGGGGCAGTCAGCCATGGAGTGCGGGCATAATCCGTTTGCCCCCAGGCATAAAGCTCTAGCACTAGACTGGCCAGCTCAGCGGTGGTGATTTCTTCTGGCTGAAACTCAATTAAGCCTGCCTGTTTCGTCTCACTCCACAAGCGCACACACTGCCCCGCTTGTAAGCGTCCCGCTCGGCCTTTGCGCTGCTCTGCCGAGGCTTTGGATATAGACACCGTTTCCAAACGCGTCATGCCACTGGTAGGGTCATATTGAATGCGTTTTTCCAAGCCGCTATCAATCACCCAGCAAACACCTTCGATGGTTAAACTGGTTTCTGCAATATTAGTGGTAAAAACCACCCGACGCCGCCCCTGTGTATCAGGCTGAATCGCTTGCTCTTGCTGCGCCATACTCAAGCCACCAAATAAAGGTAAAAATACCAGACCAGCGCTATCACCCCAAGTATTTTTGGCGCCTTCAAGGCAACGATTAATATCACCCTGCCCAGGTAAAAACACCAACACATCACCTTGCTCTTCATCGCCTAGCACTTTATGTAAGGCACTTAATACATAATCACTTAAACGGTAAAACTTACCCTCAAGATAACTGACGGTAACAGGGAATGCTCGCCCAGGGCACTCAATCACTGCAACGCTTTCAACTTTATCTCCCCATCCCCCGCCCAAATAAGCCGCAATGAACTGCGTATCAATGGTGGCTGACATTACCAATAGCCTTAAATCGTCGCGCAGAGTTTGCTGCACTTCCAACGCTAGCATCAAGCCCAAGTCTGCCTGTAATGAGCGCTCATGAAACTCGTCAAAAATAATCAGCCCGACATCACTAATCTCTGGGTCAGCCTGTAAACGTCGAGTTAACATGCCTTCGGTTACGATTTCAAGCTGCGTATTTTTGCCAATTTTACGGTCATTTTTAACATGGTAGCCCACACGCTCACCTACCTCTTCGCCCAATTGTCGGGCAAGGTAATGGGCGATAGACTTTGCTGCTACACGCCGTGGTTCTAGCATGATGATTTTTTTACCGTCTAGCCAATGCGCGCTTAATAACGCCAAGGGAATTACCGTAGACTTGCCTGCACCCGGCTCAGCCTGTAAAACCAAGCCTCTTTGATGAGCCAAAGCTTGTTGAATATCGTCGAGAAAAGTATGTATCGGTAATGGTTGGGGCACAAAGGGCATCCGCTGATAGGGTAAAGCGCTATTTTGACATTAATTGCTGGATATAGGTAACGGGGATGAAGTAATTTTAAATCCCTCAGTCACCTCTACAACAGACAATTATCATCATAATACTTGCATTGCGCCATATAGTATTTTAAACTTTCAATAGTTACTGAAACTTCAGAATGCAATCGCAGAGGTGCCCCTTATGCAAATGTCTCCCATGGTTAAACCGTTTGTTTTACACTTTGGTGAAATGGGCAGTCGCTGGGGTATTAACCGAACTGTTGCTCAAATTTATGCGCTATTGGTAGTGACTGAAGAAGCACTTTATGCGGATCAAATCGCTGAAGCATTAACGATTTCTCGCGGTAACGTTAGTATGGGAATGAAGGAATTACAATCTTGGGGTTTGGTTAAAACTCAACATGTTCAGGGCGATAGGAAAGACTACTACTCTGCCCTTGGTGACGTCTGGGATATGGCTCGTGCAGTGTTTAGAGAGCGCCGCAAACGAGAAATTGATCCAACACTCACCGTTTTACGCGATTTGTTACTGGATTCGCCTAACCCTACTGGTGATAAGGATCAGTATGCCCAAAAACGCATGGAAGAAATTCATCAGTTAATGGAAATGTTTACTGTTTGGTCGGATGAGCTACATACCATGAGCCCTGATAGCCTCCGCACCTTAATGAAAATGGGCTCAGGAGTCAGTAAGGTGATTAACTTAACGCGTAAATTAGTCAAAAAGCCCTAAGTTTTACACTCACTTAATTTTACACGCACTCTAGGAGGCTGTCCGAGAATAGAGAACCTACTGCGGAAAAACTATTTCGGCCCATTTTTCCGATCATTTTCGTTGAATAGAACCACTATTTACCTCAAATGTTCGAAAAAATGGACTCAAAATTGTTTCCCCTCGCGACGGCCCCTATTCTCGGACAGACTCCTAGTCATCATCTTTTACCCTAGCTTATTTAGGAGATGTACCCATGCTTGATGTTTTTATGCTCTCGCGTATTCAATTCGCCACTAATATCAGTTTTCATATCTTATTTCCAAGTATTACTATCGCACTTTGTTGGATTTTATTTTACTTTAAAATTCGTTTTGATTTTTCAAAGGAACCCGTATGGATGCGCGCCTATCGTTTTTGGGTGAAAATTTTTGCGCTTACATTTGCTCTGGGTGTGGTTAGTGGTATTACCATGTCCTTTCAGTTTGGCACCAACTGGCCCGGCTATATGGAAACCGTCGGTAATATCGCAGGCCCTCTCTTGGGCTATGAAGTGTTAACCGCGTTCTTTTTAGAAGCGACTTTTTTAGGCGTAATGTTATTTGGTATGCACCGCGTACCTAATTATGTGCATACACTGTCAACAGGACTAGTAGCGATTGGCACAACGATGTCTGCTTTTTGGATTTTATCCCTCAACTCATGGATGCAAACGCCGGCAGGATTTGAAATGATCGACGGTGTTGCCTTTCCTGTAGATTGGCAAGCGATTATTTTTAATCCTTCTCTACCCTATCGTTTGTCACATGTATTAATTGCCTCTGGTTTAACCGCTGCTTTTTTAGTCGCGGGTATTTCTGCGTACAGAATATTAATTGGCGATGATAAAAGAGCACCTTTGCTTGCCCTAAAAACAGCCATTGTATTAGCCGCTGTACTCACGCCCTTACAAATTGTGGTGGGTGACTTCCATGGACTCAATACCTTAGAACACCAACCTCAAAAAATTGCCGCTATGGAAGGTATTTGGGAAACCGAAAAAGGCGCGCCTTTACTGCTTTTTGCCATTCCCAATAAAGAAACTCGCACTAATGATTACGAAATTGCCATTCCCAATGTAGCCAGTTTTATACTCACTCACGATTGGGATGGGGAGCTTCAAGGACTTAATGATTTTATTGGCGAACATCCGCCAGTGGCTCCCGTGTTTTTTGGTTTTCGCATTATGGTAGGCACAGGAATGCTAATGCTGTTGTTATCATGGTGTGGCGCTATTTATATTATGCGTAAGAAAACACTCCCCCGCTGGTTATTAAAAACCTATACCGCTATGACCTTCTCAGGGTGGGTAGCGACATTAGCCGGTTGGTACGTCACCGAGATAGGACGTCAACCTTACCTAGTCAGCGGTATCTTGCGTACAACTGATGCTGTGACTGATATTGCACCCGTGAATGTGGCTATTTCTTTAGCCATGTACAGCTGTTTATACCTTGGCTTGCTAGTGGCTTACTTGCTCACACTGCGTAATATGGCAAAGCGCTCTGCCGCGATTGAAGATGATATTCGTTATCAAACACCACAAACACAGTCAGTCCTCTTGCAACTAAATAGTATTAATACACAGACGATAACGTAAATAATAGAATACTAGGAGAGACCTTTGCACGGAAGATGACTTTGCTTTCAGGCAAGGCAAAAACGCACGGAAAGAGTGAGTTTATCGTTATAAATGACCGCTTGAGTACGTTTTTAACGCGGCATGAGAGCAAAGTGGCTTTCGTGCAAAGGTCTCTAGGAGATAACAATGAACGAAAATTACTGGTTACCCGTTATTTTTATTGGTCTTACCGGTCTTGCGATCGTAGTCTATGCCATTTTGGATGGGTATGATTTAGGCGTAGGTATACTACTGCCCCACCAAAAAACCGATAGTGCCGAGCAACAACGTGATCGAATGATTGCCTCTATCGGGCCATTTTGGGATGCGAATGAAACCTGGCTAGTACTGGCTGTGGGCTTAATACTTATTGCCTTTCCTAGTGCACATAACATCATTTTAAAAGAATTGTACTTACCTGCTACTATCATGCTGTGCAGTTTAATTTTACGCGGTGTGGCTTTCGATTTTAGAGCTAAAGTAGCTACAGCTTACCGTAAACAATTATGGGATCGAATTTTTACCTTTGGCTCATTAATCACCGCACTATCGCAAGGCTATATGCTCGGATTTTACGTTGTGGGATTTGAGTACAATAGCGTTAATGTGAGTTTTGCCATTATTAGCGCTTTTTGTGTCACTGCCGCTTACACGTATATTGGTGGTGCTTGGCTGATCATGAAAACTGAAGGCGCATTACAAACAAGAGCTGTTTATTGGTCGCGTCGTGCAGGTTGGTTAATGGCGGCAGGCATACTATTAGTCACTATCGTTAACCTATGGAGTAGCGATTATATCATTAATAAATGGCTCAACACTATTAATGGCGAACTGCTCTTATTAGTACCCATCGCTTGTGCCTTTCTATTTGTACTCAATGAGCGAATGTTATTAAGAATGGAATTTTCTGATAGTAATAACCATAAAGATACACTATCTTGGTTACCCTTTTGTAACGCAGCGATTATCTTTTTACTGTGTTTTATTGGCTTAGCCTTTAGTTTTTATCCCTTTGTGATTCCCCAACAACTCACTATTTGGCAAGCCGCTAGCGCTAGCGAGTCACTTAGCTTTTTACTGTGGGGAGCAATATTTGTGATACCCGCCATCTTATTCTATACCGCGTTTTCTTATCGAGTATTTTGGGGTAAAGCAAAGGCATTGGATTATTATTGATCAATGCGGAGAAGAGAATTAGAAATGATCGGCAGGGACAAAAAATGGATCGTCCTTATCTCTTGCATACATACTTGCTACCTGCCTTCCTTGCCTTTTTTAGTGCATCAATAAGTAAAATTCGGTATTCTTAATCAGTAACCACACTTAGATGCACAAGGTATGGGTGTTAAGCACTGAGTCCCGCGTCATAAGCATCCGTTTTGGTGAACACCACCTTATCTGAGAATCCATAATGAATTTAGAAAAATCTAAAAAGCGAATTGCCAAGAAGATAAAAATGGGTTTTCAAGGATATCCTGAAATCACCATAGCGTATTTCGGCAGCACTGTAGATCTAGCCGAACAAGTGGCGGTATCTTTCGTTGCAGAAGCAGGCGCTGCGCCAATGGAAGAGCGTCTTAAAAGTCAATCTGATGCAAGAGAAGATGAGGTCATTCAATCTGCTATTGTAAAAATGATAGAACGATCTGCAGCAAAAACCATTAAACAAGTGAAAGGCATACAGCTAGAAAGCTAGATAACTATTATCCAGTATCAAGTAATGAAACAGAGAAAAATCTATGAGCGAAAGTAAGTACGATAAAGGCTTAGGTATTCGTCGAGAAGTTTTGGGCAATGCCTATGTAGACAACTCCATTAATGGAGCCACTGACTTCAATCGACCCTTGCAGGAAATGCTGACGGAGAACTGTTGGGGTGAGGTTTGGGCTAGGGACGGAATCTCGAAACAAACAAGAAGCTTAATCACTATAGCAACCTTAGCCGCATTAAAAGCTTCGACTGAGTTAAAAGTACATGTACGAGGCGCTCTTAATAATGGCTGTAGTGTTGCTGAAATACAGGAGGTTCTGCTGCATTCAACTGTCTATTGTGGCGCGCCCTCAGGCATTGAGGCTTTTAGAGCTGCAAAAGAAGTTATCGACAGCCACGAACCATAAGTATAAATTTTAACGGATAAAATATCATGTCCGAGATTAAATTCTCAAAAGATGAAGTGACAACGCTCACCAAAAAAATTCAACTTTATTTAAGTGAAGAGCTTGATAAAGAAATTGGTCAATTTGATGCTCAGTTCCTACTTGATTTTATTTCAGCAGAAATGGGGCCTTACTATTACAATCGTGGCTTATACGACGCGCAGACAATTTTAGAAAGTAAAATGGAAAACATTACTGATGCAATACTGGAAATAGAAAAAATTACTGAGTTTAGGAAGTGAGTCACAAAAACCAACAAGACCTATACCCGCTCATCCGAAAAAATCAATAACGTCACCCCATGGAAAGAATAATGAAAATAGCTGGAGAATGTTTTTGTGGCAAAGTAAGCTATACGGTAGATGGTCCCTTACGCGATGCTCGCTATGTCATTGCTCTCGTTACCGAAAAGCCTTTAGTTCACAAGCATCGGCCTAAGCTTTAGTTGACCCGCAACAATTTGAATGGCTATCAGGTGAAGAGCTGATCACTGCGTATATAGGCCAGCATGACTTTGGTCTACAGTGTTGTTGCCTATGTGGATCGACACTGTGCGGTATTTTTACAGGTGCTATTCATGGCGTCACCTTGGGCTGTGTTAATGATGATCCAAAAATTGAACTAGGCAGGCACATCTATGTGGACTCTAAAGCTAATTGGGAAACCATTCCAAACGATGCCCCTCATTACCCAGAAAATGTTCCCAATGACGCTTAAGCGAAAAATCTAAAGCAGCCGTCACCGACACTAAATAATAGCGATGGAAACTTATATGAACATTCTTGTAGTAGGTGCCAGCGGAGCCACTGGGCGGCTCCTCGTAGAACAGTTGCTTAATCGTGGGCATCAAGTCAACATCATTGTCCGATCCACTCAATACTTACCGCAACACATTCTGAGTCATGCACACTTATCCGTATTGAAAGCCAGCATCCTTGATCTTAACGCCAGCGAAATAACACAGCAAATAACCCACTGCGATGCTATCGCCTCCTGTCTGGGACATAACCTGAACTTTAAAGGCATGTTCGGTTCCCCACGCAGGCTAGTAAGCGATGCAACTCAACGTTTATGCGATGCTGTTAGGTCTACCTATCCCGAACATCCGATAAAATTCGTGCTGATGAATTCGACTGGCTGCAGGAACCGTGATCTCGATGAAAAGATATCTTTTGCTCAAAACTGTGTTATCTGGCTTTTACGTACATTGCTTCCACCGCATGCGGATAACGAAAACGCAATAGATTATCTACGCACCCAAATTAGTCGCAATGATGAAAGCATACAATGGTCAGCAGTACGCCCCGATGGCTTGATTGATGAAGCCGACACTAGCGAATATACGCTTTATACCTCCCCGATGAGAAGCGCCATCTTTGATTCAGGTCAAACCAGTCGAGCCAATGTAGCCCACTTTATGGCTGAGTTGATCACTGATGATGACTTATGGACAACGTGGCAAGGGAAAATGCCGGTCATTTACAATAAAGCTTTAGCTACTAGCTGAATTTTTGAATAGGCATTGCGGAATCAAGTTATATCTTTATTAAGGGTTTTGATAAGCAAGAGGACAGCACCTGACACCTAAACAACACCTACTTATGCACATGCACGCAATTTCGCCCAGCATTTTTGGCTGCATAGCAGGCGGCATCAGCCACTTTTAATACTTCAGTAATATCATTGGGCAAGTGTGAAAATAAGACCACGCCGATACTGACACCGATATGGAACTCTTGCCCTTCCCATATAAAGCAGAAGTCAGAAATGGCCTTTAATAATTTATTGGCAATAGTTTTTGCTTGTTTCTTACTACATTTTTCAAGCACAATGGCAAATTCATCACCACCCAATCTAGCCACCGTATCGTATTTTCTAACATTGTCTTTCAGAATTACGCTAACATTTCTTAGTAAGTCGTCTCCAGCCAAATGGCCGCAGGTATCGTTAATTATTTTAAACTTATCTAAGTCCAAGTAAAAAATGATGTTGTCGACAGTATTTCTTTCACCGCTATCAAGTACAGACTGTAAATGTCGCTCAAAGGCATTGCGATTGACCAGCCCCGTTAACGAATCGTGATTGGCCTGATAAAACAATTTTTTAGATAGCTCATGAGCTTGGGTAACATCCGATCCGGTGCCACGAAAGCCTTCAAAGTCACCGCTTTCACTAAACAAAGGTTTACCGCTTACATGGAAATAAACCACCTCCCCCTGAGCATTGGGCCACGACAAGTCCACATTCTCAAATGCTATCTTATCTAAAAGATATTTCTCAATAGCGGTATAATTTTGCTCAGGTAAAATCTCGTCAAGGCTATGATTAAACAATTTTTTAGGCGATATCCCCACTGATTCCAAGGTGCTACCCTGCACTAATATAAAACGAAGATTAGAATCCATTTCCCAAAACCAATCGGCAGATACTCGCGCAAAATCTTTAAAGCGTTGTTCACTAAAAAGTAACGCCGTCTGTGCTCCCTCTAACTTTGAAATATTTACATATAACTCCTGATGCGTATTGTGAAGTTCACTTTCTCGTAGTTTAATTTTATCAATAAAGACTCTAAGCGCTTTGGCCATTCTGCCTATTTCATCACTACCCTCAAGCGGAACCTCACCCTGCTCACCTTGGGCGTGCAATTCCATACTATGCTGAAGCATTTCAATACGCATACCTATGTTACTACCAATACGAATAGCCAGAAAAATAGCTGATACAACACATAAAAAAGCAATTGCTATCAAGCCAATACCATTACGCTCCAGTTGAGAATCTATTTTCTCAGAGAACTTATTAATATTTGACCGCACCTCCCCTATTACTGCGTGTGCCGCTGCCGCCAACCATTTTGCATCCCTCGCATAAATTTTTGTTTTAACACTAATATTTCTCATGCCTTCTATCATAGCTTTTCTTAGCGTGAAGATATTATTATCGCCCATTGCTAGCGACTCCCAACTCGATAAAAAAGATGAGATATTTTTTTTCAACTCAACTGCAGATGGTTCATTAATTAGTAGCGATATTTCTAAAAAATGCTGTTTAACATCATTCTCAAAATAGGTTAGTTGTGCTATTTTTGTCAAACTTGAGGTTGCAAACATCAAATTGGATAAGGATCGCGTTAAAAGATCTATTTTTTTAACACTAGAAGGCTGATCAGCATCTATATTAACAAGAGAATTAAAATATTCATCCCGCTTTTTTGCCGATCGAATCAAGGAGCGATATACCTTAGCGCTTCTCTTTTTTCTGACGATTTGTTGCTCAACTAAAGCGTTCAGCTGCTGGAATCCATCGCGCAGATTCTTATTGGTGATTAGTATGGTGTTGAGACTGTCAATACCGGAAGGGGTTAACTCTTCAATTAATTCTGCCATTAAACGAAACTCATCATTGATCTGATCCACAACCGATCGTCGTGTGGATTGATTACGTGAGTTTATTAATGCTAATGCCTTAGCTGATATAGCCCGAGAACGTACGGCGAGTTCATGAGCGGATGATAGATAAGGCAGGTAATCTGTTGTTATTGTTTTTAGTGCCTGAGTACTCTGAATAAAAGTAAAAATACCCAAACCACTAGCCAACAATGTAAAGAGGGCAGCAATGCCAAAACTACCGGCCAAGCGCCTACTAATACTAAATTCCTGCCAAAACTTAATGTTCTTCATAAATACAGTGGGGTTACCTACCCGTAAGCAAGGTGCAGAAAATCACTAGTTCGCCACAAACTATAAGCTAGTTGTCATTGTTAACCTAAAACCCAGTGTTACCTGCAAGCTAAAAACACCATTAGGCCACTCATAGGCATCCATTCTCCTATGGCATTCGTGCGTCTTGCACATCATCAAGAAAGTGTACGCTACTTCTTAATCCAAACGCGGCCTTTAGGCTTAAGTCATCTATACTACAAGAATTATAGACACAATCTAAAATTCAGAGGATATATTGATGTTTTCATTAAAATTTTTCGCTTTTGGCATCATATCGTTATCTATACTCAGTTTATCCTCACTATCTAGTGCGAGCACTCTAGAAGACATCATCGAAAGAGACGAGCTTTTATGTGGCGTTAGAGGTGGGTCCGCTGGATTTGCCAGAATTGATGATGACGGGGAATGGGCAGGACTAGATGCAGACTACTGTAAAGCATTAGCTGCAGCCGTACTCAAAGATCAGCATAAGGTAGATTACCTTGTCCTTAGCACTAGCCTACG
>JBLHJR010000092.1:0-9737 GCA_047619205.1 Candidatus Endobugula sp.
TTTGTTGATAACGCGCTAAGGTATCGGGGTTTAAATCATGTTCGGGTTTAAATTGGCATAAGCTAAAGCGAGTGCCACGGTCTTTAATCTCGTGACGTAATACGCCCAAGGTACCAAAGGTGCGCAGCTCTTTATTGGCGGCATTAGGGTCGGCCTTATTCAGTTGCGAGGCAACACGCTCTAAAAATTTAGCGTCGGGGTTATTAGGATACAAGGCACAAAACTTTTGCCATTGTTCATCTTGGGTCTCTTTAACAAAAGCCAATACATCCTCTTCGTACAGGGCGAGTTCGCGGTTGTAGTGTGCAGGTGTACCCAATAGCCAACCGTTAGCGACTAACTGCTGAATCATTTCCTGTTGAAACGTAAACTCACTTGCACTTGCCATACAGAAATATTCCTATTTATTATTGTCGCGAAGTACATGCACTTCGTCTTCTAATCTTATTAGCGTATTGAGAATACGGTTAAAGCTAGGCTTATCACCAAACAACATCTCTTGCATCGCCACATAATCTTTACGCAACGTCTCTATATGATGTAACGATGGCTGTAATACTAAGCCAGCAAGCGTCGCGTGTTGATAGTTAGCCCATACACTGGGGTAAAAGGTTTGTTTAAACGCCACCACATCTGCTAATAAATCATATTGCTCAATGGCTTGTTGATACAGCCCCGTTTCTACTAATTGATACACATCATAATAGTGGCGTGCATAGCGGTTAGGCAATCGTTTATTGCTTGGACGGTGCGCCTCGGCATGTAAAATCGTCAATTTCTCCCAAAATGTTCGCGCGACGGTAATCGTAGGCACCGTCACGCTCGCTTGTTCAAATACATGAGGAAAAAATTGTGCGGCATAAGGTGCCACCTTACGGTTTTGCATAGGCAGCATCGCCGCTAAGGGGCCAATTTCTAAACGCACTTGCGGCCTTAAATAGTCGGCTGCGAAAGCGTTGGGGTAAGTAATAGTAATCGTGTGTGGGTCTTCGGTATCAATACGTACATCGCACTCATGCCCCATCAATGCGATTAAGCGGGGGAACAAGGTATGGGCAATAAACGCTTGCGCCTCCTCGTTAATCGTTTGATTCAGTTTACGTTGCTGCCTTTTGCTACGGCTTGCAGCGCTGGGATTTTCAGTGGTTAATGGTGTCCAATCTAAAATCAGATCAATATCTTCAGAAAATCGTGCAATCGCGTGATAACACTTCGACAAGCTAGTGCCGCCTTTAAAACGTAAAAACTGGCGCAGCATGTCATCCTCAAAAATATGCAGTAACACCCAACAAATCCAAAAATCTTTTTCTGCCGCCGCTGCGGTTATCCGCATGGCGTTAGCGGTTTCAGTAAATAAGGCCTTGCGTTCTTGCTCGTGTAATTGCGCTACTTGTTTCATATCACATCACTCCTTGATGTTAATTACTATGGGGTCTTCCCTTGTAAAAATATTTGCCGCTGCTTATTTTTGCGATATTGCGTGTTTGTAATCAACGGGTAGTGTGCCTAAGGCAACAAAGCTTGTCGAATATTACGGCTAATCCAACTCGTCACATATTGGGTATCTTTTACTATGCGCTTAATCAATACCTCTGGTAGAGCAGCCCCATTGCTAGATTGATTAGCCGCCATACCACTGGCTTTTAACACATACGTTCTTATTTTTTGCTGCTCTTCATCACTCAAGGGTTTATCCCCTAAGGCGTGAATCGCTTGTACGAGTATTTCACTATAGGCATACTTTAAGCCGAGCTGTGTTAGCCGTGTTTTTGTAAACTGCACAGCGGTAGAACCCACTTGATAGGTTTTACTCGGCCCATCACTCAGGTAACAGTATTGCGTAGGCACCTGAGTGGATAAACCCATAATATTTAATGCTACATTAGCCGATACTTGAATATGCCAGCCAAACTTACGCGCTAAGGCATGAGCCACTTGATCAATATCGGGGCTTATGGCTTGTTGTAGTAAGGGGCTATAAGCGGGGTAATCATATACCCCCCGTATGACGCGGCGAATCACCCCTTTTGCGGCCATTCGGCTTAGGGTGCGATCAATACTAGCCGGAGCGCCTAAGCGAGTAAAATCTTTATGAGAAAAAGCCCATACCCTACCATAACCATAAACTCGGTTAATTATTTGATTTTCAAGGTTTTTATGGCTATTCATACTCGCTAACTTGTCCGAAAAAAGGGGGGTTATTTCGGACAGAATAGCAGGCTTTGTTGATCAATAAAAGTGCTATGGCTTATATAGACATTCAACGATATAAATGAACACAAAAAGCGGCTATTTTTCTGTCTGACGTCGTTCCTCAATTGGCCAATAGAGTGGCTATTATCTGCATTGAGCGCCTAATCAGACAAAAAAATATCTCACTTTATTGTTGTTCCTTTATATCGTTGAATGTCTATATTGTTAGCGCTATGGGATGCCAACAAAGTAAACTCGAAGAAGTCGAAAGCTAAACCTCTGCGCTTGCTAGCTATTCTCTTTATTAACAGCCTGAGCTATTTCCAATTTTAATGATTCAGGGTAATCATCCTCATAAATTAACGAAGTGATAATATTAAGTGTTAATTCTTTATTAATAACATTATCCGCTATCCATACAGCAATATTTTCCATCCGCTGAACAAAGTCCTGAATGCAATATTCATAACCATTCAGCTCTAAAAAATAAGCACCCAATGCAATACTTGAACGTTTATTGCCATCAATAAAGGCATGGTTTTTATTGATGGCAAAAACCAAATGAGACAATTTATCTTCCATACGAGGATAGTAATGATCGTTTTTAATATGCTCCAGAGAGCTTTCCAACAAACCCAAATTATTATTTCCCGCTCGCCCACCAGTGTTCTCAATAATCCAATCGTGTACATTAATGGCATGATGAGTATCGAAATATATGAATAAATCATCCATAATTAGCGGTCTTTTAAGCGCTTGAATACATCCAATGTTTCAGGGTCAGATAACTGCTCTTCAAGTGACCGACTGGCATTCCCCAAAAATTTATCTACATCACCCTCAGGTACGGTTTGCAAATAGGATTCTAGCTTTGTATGCAACGCATCACGAAAACTCATATCCCGACTTGCCATTTTGGTGCGAGCATCATCAATAATGGGCTTAAGATAGGGGTTGTCTTCAAGCTCCCCGAGCAACTGATCTAATTCAGCGGGTACCAGCTTTCTGCCTAAACTCTCAGACTTCTTTGCCATATCGTCCGCCAAACCATTCTCGATACTGGCAATTGCTTTTAAAACTTCTGCATAAAAAGTATCGCGTACATTATCACCCTTCGCTAACTTTAAAATTTGCTTATATTCTTTTGCATTCTCTTTAAACACCCGCTGATAAATCTTATTGGTATAAATACCATATTTAAATTTCCCCATATCCAAGTGCTGATCTAAGGCATCGGTAAATACTTTACGATAACTGTATTCTCGATAAGCAGCAGGCAAATAGTCAGAATCTCGCTGATTAATAAACTTGGTATGGCCTCCCGCTCGTTCAGCTACAACATCAATCACAATATCAAGAATACGCGAACGCACTGCTTTAGCGCGCTCACTCTCGGTAAGTAGCATGGCAATATTCAGCATTGCTCGAAAATTAAACACCCCCAGTATAGAGGTTTTGGTACCGTAATCCCTTACGGTACCATCAGATAAGTCTTTGAATTTTTTAAGGTTTTTACCTTTTAATAATTGATAACCATTGGCCTTTAACTCGACCTCGTGGCTTGCTAAGTACTTTTCAATCGTGCTTTCGCTGACGTCAAACAAAGCCAGTAGCTGCTGCTTAGTAAACCAGCGGTCACCTTCAAATTCTAAACCACCTAACGCAAGGTGCTCTTCAATTTTTTCTAACGCGTAGCGGTTATTTAGTACATTCTGTCGATCAATAGACGAGCTAGTGAGATCATTAGCCATGGTTTGCCCCCTCGGTCACATCAAACGTATATTCTGTCATGCCATCATCTCGTTATTATCTATGGGTAACGCTTCTGGTGCGACCCAGTGTCTGATATCGATTTTTCCGGTAGTGTTTTAAGGACCGCTTAACTTGCCGATTACCTTCTTGCCGAACTACTAAGAAATTCTTAGTGGTTGCATTTTGATCAAGCTCACCATCACTATAGATGTTTTTAAGATGCATCAGCACGTTTTCAGGTGTGGTATTAAATAACTCCGCCATCAGTGCTTGAGTCAGCCACACGCTTTCATCAACAAAGCGCACATCCCATTTTATTTGGCCGTCTTCGCTTTGATAAATAAACAATTGAGATGAGTTAGTGTCTGTCATGGCTACAGCCTCCATCGGCTCGCTGCACTAGGGCTTCTACGCTCTGCGGTTTATCCATAGATTATCTCCTTTTGTATCTACGTGGTGCTATTTTAATGCTTAATAGGGTTCTGATTCCTTAAGTGACCGATGTGACTCGGCATATTCACTATGTTGCCTGCCAATCTCGGACATCTATTTTGCCTGTTACGGCGGCGGAGATTAGGGCTGTTCGGCGTTCTTGTAGTAGCTTTATTTCTTCATTAACTTTATTTTCTAATTGTTGAAAAGTGCTCACCCTACTTTTTAAAAATGTATTTATTTGTATCTGCTCTTTTATAGGAGGTACAGGAAAAATACTATTTGATAAATATTCTTGCTCGATGCTTTCAACTGTTGCTCCATCTTTTGACCACTCCAATAATAATTGAGGGACATTACCCAAAATATAATTTGCAGAATATTCAACATCCATTTTTTTAATAAACTGTAATGCCTTCATGTCTTGGTTAAGCGTAACTCTGACCGTGTTAATAGCTATCGGTATTGTCCGCTGCAATATCCCCGAACGCACCACCACTAACAGTGCGCCCTTTTCTATAAAATTAGTGGATGACTCATTTACAGCTCGAGCAGTTAAAGTATCCTGTGTCTTTGAAACCCAAAAAGATTTCATATCTTTAGGGGAGACCCACGGTATATCGCCACCCTCCCAATAACTTAAATTTTCTTTGCTTGGGGTACCTCCACCACTAAAACTACACAGATATTTTAATGGCACCATATCCCAATGCTTCGGAATGTTTTCTAACCACTCAACACCTGAGTCACGCATAGGCGCATCAGGGTTTAGGCCTTTAGTAACGGCATGGCTGATAACGGCTTGGCGTTTTTCTTTTAAGAGTTTGATTAGCTGTTGTTGTTTTTCGATTAGGGTATCGATTTTGGCGGTTTCGTGATCTAGGAAATTGGTGATTTTTTCAGCTTCGTTATACGATGGTGCCAACAGAAATGCGCTATTAATTAACTCTTGATTAAGAATTCGTGCTCCATATATATTGGTAGACGCATTCTCAATAACAAACTTTGGCAACGCATAATACATGAATGAAAGAGGCAGCGAACCACTATCCAAAAATGATGCTATGGCTTCATTTGTGTACATATCTTGACTTGCAAACGAAACCGCCCCTACAGACAGCTTAAAGCTGTATAGCAATGATCCTTTTGGAGAAATTTCCATAGAAGCTACCTTTGCGGCCTCATCAGAAATCTTCTTTGCTGTACGCTCTATGTATTTACCTTTTAAATCGGAGATATTTGCCCATAAATTATTGCCTAAAAAATTAGCATCTACTTTTGTAGGCGGAGTCCAGCCAACTTGAAAAGGCGCTAGGTACTTTACTTTGCTAGCAACCCAGTCACTCGGTATCTCATCTAACCATCCAACCCCTGAATTTTTGTATTCGGAATAAGCCTTATATCTTTTTCTCAAGGCTACGTTACTCATAAGCCCGCTCTCCCGATGAGGATTTTTGCGCTAGTGCAAGGCGTGCCTGCGCGCAGCGAAGGAGCATACAATAAGTATGTGACTGAACGAGCACAGCCACAACGCGGCAATAGCGTAAAAAGACCATCAGGAATGTACCTCACGCAATAAGCCCATAATCTCCGCGCTCACCTTATCCAAATCCGCATCAATATCCTCCAATGCCCTCGGCGGTTGATATTGATAAAAATGGCGATTAAACGGAATCTCGTAACCCACAATACCCACTTGCTGATCTTTAGCATCTTTTTTAGTGGCATCTATCCATGCATCGGGTACATGGGGCTGCACTTCTTTTTTAAAGTAGACTTCGTTCAGCTCATTAACAGTTTGTGTGGGATCTAGGGCGACGTTTTCGTTATCGCGTAGATCGCCGTCTGCTTTGTACTCTACGTACATGCCGTCGACTTTATCTATACCATAGAGCGATAAGGTGTTTTCTTTATGGTCAGGATGACCGGTATGTCGCGGCGGCATGGATGCCGAGGAGCGACGAATGACTTTTTCGGCGTCTGGGTTTTTCCAGCTTACTGCCGTGGTGATTTGTTTTTTCTCTTTGGTTTCGAGCTTGATGTTTTGAGTTTTACTGGCCGCGCTGAGCACCTCATCAAAGGTATTCATATCGTCGCATTGTTGGTTGCCAATATACTGCTGTAGTTGTTTGGCTTTTTCAAATATCGTTTGTTGTTCTGCCCATGTGTTGGGGTTTAATAAGTCTTTTATTTTGGCTTCTTTTAATTCGGTAAAATGTACTTTGATATGTTTACGAATCGCATCGGTGTGTGCGGGCCAGTCGGCGCCGTAGGTTTCGTCGATCCATTGCATGGCGGCATTGAGTGGCTTGGGTGCAAAGCGAAGTTCTGCTAGGCGCTCGTCACTAAATTGATAGCTTTCGCGTAATGGGCGTTCGATGGTGATGCGGCGGTAGCCGAATTCGTGGCTGGCGAAGATTTTACTGGCGAAAGTTTTCGCGGCTTCTATTTTTGGATTTGCCGATTGGCGGCCACGGTTACTTTTTTGTTCGGTGGGTTTATGTAAGCCTAATGTCTCTAATGTAGTGGCATCGACCACCTCGAAGGCACCAAAGGTGCGGGTGATGATGGCAATATCGGCATCACTCATTTCATTGCGTTTACTGCCTAGTGATTTACGCATTTTGCCGTATAGGTTGACGCCGTTAATCAGTTGTACTTTGCCTTTTCGTTCTGTGGATTTTTTGTTAGAGAGAATCCAGACATAGGTGGCAATACCGGTGTTGTAAAACATATCGGTAGGTAGTGCTACGATAGTTTCGAGTAAATCTGCTTCTAGAATATAGCGGCGAATTTCGCTTTCGCCGGAGCCTGCGCCGCCGGTAAATAATGGCGAGCCATTAAGAATAATGCCGATGCGCCCGCCACCCTGCGAGCTGTCTGGGAGTTTACTGATCAGGTGCATTAAAAATAATAAAGAGCCATCGGATACGCGGGGTAAGCCTGCACCAAAGCGGCCATCAAAGCCTTTTAAGGTGTTTTCGTCTTTAATGCTTTGTTCTATTTTTTTCCAATCTACCCCGAAGGGGGGGTTGGATAGCATGTAATCAAATGTGTGGGTGTAGAGCTGGTCATTGGAGAGGGTGTTGCCGAGTTTAATGTTATCGACTTCTTGACCTTTGATGAGCATGTCGGCTTTACAAATGGCGTAGCTCTCGGGATTTAACTCTTGGCCAAAGGCTACCATTTTGCCTTCGGGGTTGAGTTCGTGTAGATATTCCATGCCTGACGATAAAAAACCGCCGGTGCCTGCGGTAGGGTCATAGATGGTACGAATAATACCGGGGGTGGTTAAGGCTGCGTCGTCTTCCATAAACACGAGCGAGGTGGTCAGCCGCACAATATCCCGTGGGGTAAAATGCTCCCCTGCGGTTTCGTTAGAACCTTCGGCAAATTTGCGGATCAGCTCTTCAAAGGTTAAGCCCATATCGTGGTTACTGATAGCGGCGGGGCTAAGATCGACGGTGCGCACTTTTTGCACCACTTTATAGAGTAAATCGGCATCGTTTAACTGGCCAAGAAATTCGGCAAAATTAAAGTACTCGAATATCTCGCGGGCATTTTTTGAAAAGCCTTGTATATAGTGTTCAAGATTGGCTTTAATGCCTGTTTCCCCTAATTTGGAGAGATCCATTTTAGAGGTATTAAAAAAACTTAAGCCACTGGCGCGCAGTAAAAAGTTTTCTTGAGCGTCTTCTGGCAAGCTCATGCTTTGCACATTGTCATGTTCTGCCAACACCTTGTCTTTACTGGCTTCTAGTACGCCTTCTAAGCGGCGCAATAAGGTAAAGGGCAAGATAATGCGACCATATTGCGATTGCTTAAAATCGCCACGTAGTAGATCGGCAATAGACCAGCAGTAGTTGGCTAGATTGTTGGGTGTTTGGGGTGATGACATTATTGTGGTTCCACTATGTGCATTATTGCTAGGGTCGGCGAAGAGGATGCGGCCGATGTATAGGAGAGCCGTCGCCAGTAAAGCTTAGCTGCCCACTCAAATCTATTCATTATGGTTTGGCATTATGCCTGCTGGTCTGCCAATGCGCTATCGCTGGCTTTACACGTACCCGCTACTCGTATAGGTGAAATACTAAAGGAGCGTAGAGGAATTACCCCTGATACGGCTTTGCGGCTTGCTCAATATTTTGGTGGTGACGCCCAAAGTTGGATGAATTTACAAACGAGTTACGATTTAAAAGTGGCTATTGGTCAGCATGGGGATGAGATTGAGCAGGCTATTCAGCCAATGGTTGGGTTGGGGTAGTTGGCTGTTATAGCGGCGGGGGGATTGTACTCAGGGCCGTCCATGGCCCTGACCCTTGCGGGCGCTAGCGCGGCACAGAACGTTCCTGACGTTCTGTGAACCCCGACTGTGCAAGTCCAAAATAAGTGGGGTCAGATACAACTTTTCTATGGTCGGTGGATCAACGTACAAACGAGTTATGATTTAAAGTGGCTATTGGTCAGCATGGGGATGAGATTGAGAAGGCAATTCAGCCAATGGTTGAGTTAAGTCGAGTGCCTGTCCCGCAGAGCGTTTTTTATGGCTCCTGTTTTGCCCGCTTAAAAGTCCACCAGCATAACGCTTGACGTATAACGTTAAGCGTTATACTCTTTCTAAGTGATAAGGACATTTCACGACAAGCAAACCCAGAAGCTATTTGAGGGGCAAATCCCCCGCAAATTTAACGCTTTTCGGCACCAAGCTGAGCGCAAGCTGCAAATGCTGGATATTGCGGTAACACTGGATTTTTTGCGTAGCCCTCCGGGTAATCGGCTGGAGGCTTTGTTAGGTGACCGCCAAGACCAATACAGTATGCGTATAAACCAACAGTGGCGCCTATGCTTCCGCTGGGTTGAAGGTGATGCCTTCGACGTAGAAATTACAGACTATCATTGAGGTAGTAATAATGATTGAAAATAAACTCAGACCCATACACCCCGGTGAGATTCTTAGAGAAGACTATTTAGAACCCATGGGGTTGTCTGCCAATGCGCTATCGTTGGCTTTACACGTCCCGGCTACTCGTATAGGTGAAATACTAAAGGAGCGTAGAGGAATTACCCCTGATACGGCTTTGCGGCTTGCTCAATATTTTGGTGGTGACGCCCAAAGTTGGATGAATTTACAAACGAGTTACGATTTAAAAGTGGCTATTGGTCAGCATGGGCGTGAAATTGAGAAGGAAATTCAGCCAATGGTTGGGTTGGGGTAGCTTGCTGTTATAGCGGTGGGGGGATTGTACTCAGGGCCGTCCATGGCCCTGACCCTTGCGGGCGCTAGCGCGGTACAGAACGTTCCTGACGTTCTGTGAACCCCGACTGTGCAAGTCCAAACCCGCAGCAAACGACGATCAATA
>JBLHJR010000093.1:0-9046 GCA_047619205.1 Candidatus Endobugula sp.
GGTATTAGTTATAGGAAAGCGCAACGATGATGAAGTGTATAAAATCTTCAGTCGTCAGTAATCTGAAAAAACCAGGGTCAAAAACCAGGGTCAGATGAACATTAAGGCGCGAATCTCATCATAATTGAGCCGCGCCTTTTTATACGCAAGTGAGTAAGCAAGCCTTGAAACCAATGTATTATCCTAAATACCGCAGTTGAATCTACTGCGGTATTTAGGATAATCGGACGCATCCGTTAGTCTTGGGTGAAGAAAAGATAACGATCTATGCTTAAGGGCAGTCGCGTTTTGGATGTGGTAGAGGAGCGTACCAAAACTGCCTGTAAATCGCTGATAGAGCTCAGTATGACTGAGTCTCAGCAAAAACAGGTAACGGCTGTAGCGCTAGATATGTGGAAGGCCTACGCCAATTTCGTAGCAGATAAGCTGCCGCAGGCCGAATATAGTTCACGACCGCTTTCATATCAGTCAGCACCTGAATGAGGCTGTTGATTAAGTGCGGCGAAAAGAAAATAAGGCGCTGTTCATGGAGGGCGATAGTGTATTGGTAGGCAGCAAATTTTTATGGTTAACAAACGAAGAAAACTTAAAAGAAAAGCATGTTGATCGTTTTGAAAAACTTAAAAAATCTGATTTAAAAGTTGCCAGAGCCTGGGCTATAAAAGAGTGGTTCCGAGGATTTTTGGATTACAGTGATGCAGGCCTTGCTGAGCAACACCTCAATGGTTGGTATTCGTGGGCAATCAGAAGCAGACTGGAGCCAATTAAAGCAAAAGCCAGAATGATCAAAACGCACTTAGATAATATTCTGACCTACTTTACACATGGTATTAGCAATGCGGCGGCAGAGGGATTAAATTCAAAAATTCAGACAGTGAAATCAAATGCCCGAGGTTATCGCTCATTTTCTGGATTTAGAAACAATATATTATTTTACTGCGGTGGACTAGAAATGGCTCCATAGCCGTCACACAGATCTACGAAGAACCAGTTTTTTAAAGTAAGTTCGTACGCTACTCCAGTCAGGGTAGCTAATTGTAGCCTAACATTCTAGCGGCGACATGATAGACAGAGCTTCTTGTTCGACCCAAGGAATTTCGGTGCTGGTTTCCATTAGCATAAGTATTTCTTCATGCAGTGCATATATTGCTGAACTTTTTTCGTTTTCAATAATCCCCACAAGATTTTTTAGTTTGATGTATTTACTGGGTTTACCGTTGCTTATGTTCAGCATCTTATACGGAATAATATCGCACTGAAGCAAATTGTTCATAAAGGTAAGGATGCGATAACCCCCTTCGTCTAAGTCACCCCAGTGATATACTGGAGTGTCTTTGGGCACTAGATCAACTATGTTCTTGAACAAGTCTTGCCACCTGCGTGATGGGAATCCATTCGTATAAAAAACCCAGCCCTTATCGTCTATTTCTCGAGAGTATCGTTCAAAGGTCGTTTTGTTTTCAATAAATAAAATGTAATCAGGGTTTTGTAAAGATGTAAGATTAATAATCCCATCAGGCGGTATTTCTAAGTACGGCCATGCGGTACTGGTATCGAGTATCCCTCTCAGCGTATGTACCTCAATGCTAGCTTTACATTTAAATGAGGGGGGGAATTTACTGATTCCCCAGTATTCCATTATGTCTTTAGGTTTTTTACTTTGAATCGCTTTAGGGGTATTGGGAGCTACTATTCTAGCGATAATGCTAAGTAAGGACTCTAGTTTTTTACTGTCGCTATAGAGTAATACGCTTATGGTTCGCATATCTTTTTGCGGCGTGATTTCTTGAGTAAAATACCAACTAACAAATGTTAACGCTTCTATTAATTTATTGAGGCTAGATACGCTACAACCAAAAGCGGTCTTTCCCGCAAGCCAGGCATCAGATATATCGCTTATAGTCGTTTTACACCAATCTGGCAGGTGAATATCCAAATCGCATAATTGAGTAATAGCGTTAAGAATCTCGTCATTCTGGACGGGGATATCACAGTAATCCAGTAACGCTCTAGTGTCTTCTGCAGAGATCCTTTTTAGCAATGGGATATCCCCGAATCCACTGGAAGAAAATTCTAAACTAAAACCAAGTACTGCTGATTCGATCGCTTTTAGATGGTTGTGGCATCGAATACGTTGGTCAACACCAAGGTTATGGTATTTAGGACAGCGTGATTCAGAAATGGGTATCGATACTGAGGAGGTTAATCCTTGTGGGCGATTACATCGACTGAATATTGAATGTAGAATTTCATTGTCTTTATTATTCAATATTCATTTCCTCTTTAACTTCGTTGATAAAGCTAGCAATAATACTTTTATTAATATGTGGATTGTCACTTTCTAATGCTTTACGTCCTTTAGGATGGTAGGTTTTATAATCAATATAAATACTATCGCCGGGCCTAATAATACTTAGTGACTTATCGACATAGGGGCCTACTTTAATCTCACTCTCTGGAGGCGCGGCTAATATGACTTGCAGACCAATGTCGCGGAAAAAATTTAGCGCTGCTTTTGCGTTATTGCCATCCATTTTTGAGAACGCTTCATCAAATATAGCGATGGCGGCACCTCCGAAAATTCTATCACCCACTTTTCTTACTTTATAGGCAGACATAAATGCGGCGCCAAGAGCGACGTAGAAGGGGGCCTGTTTTTCACCACCCGAGCCTACGGATAAAAGCTCGCTAAACTTTCGCTCTGTTTCTGTATCTACATTTTTCGAGATGATATCGTAGCTATAAAAATTTCTATAATCAGATATTTCGCTTAATCGACCGTCAACAAGAATTTGTTGAATGACCTCAATGGCGGGATGATCTTTGGCCGTGTCAAACATGTCATCAACGGATTGAACTTCTAGATCAGACGTATCAGTAACGTATTCATGCACCAATTTAAGGGTAGGCACGTCTTTGAGTGGCCAAGTAAAGCGATATCGATTGCTGTTAAAGGTAAGATCAGCAAGGGTTCTATTTAACGTTTTGAACGTGTTGTCGATATCACTAAAGCATTCTTTTAGCTTTGCCACGACTTCTGAACGAAAATTAGCCAGCATAGTTTCTTGGGCTATTTGAGCATCATGTAGATATCTAATGATTTCTGCGTTTTCTATGCGCTCTGCGTGCTGCTCGCATCGGCTTAGGGCTGCTAAAGGCTCCATAACAACCAGTTCTTCTTTGTCTTCTATATCATGACGTTCTACAAATTCCACCATCGCTTTTAAGCCATTCTCTCTGTGCTTCTGTGATTGCTCTGCATTTTTTCTGTGCCTTTCGATCGCCTCTTTGACGATGGCGGAGTAAGCGCATTCTCCGAATTTATCAGCCAATTCTTCGAAGGTTTGGCTGGATTTTTCTTGGCTAAATCCTTCAAGATGACTGACTTTATTACGCTGCTGGCCGAATTCCTTTATTTGCCGATTCAGGCCGGGCAAGCTTGTCGCAATAGTACTAGCTTCCCCTTGAAGTTTTTGTTGTGCTAACTCGGTTTCTTTTTCTTCTTCTAAGCACTGTTTCCATGCTTCATCTGAAACTGTGAACGTATCTTTCAATGCATCATCTGTTTTTTCGCACAGTTGATTTTTTTGTTTGTTAAGTACATCAAGTTCAGCATAAGTCGTGTTGAGGGTTTCATAGGTTGCCTTAGCGTTTATACAGGCGTCTATTGCTCGAGAGATGTCACTAGAAAATACCGTGTTGATGGTGTCTATTTCTTTCCAGTCGTCACGGTGGCGAGCGAATATGGGTTTCAGCTCGGCTAGCTCTTCGGCTAATGTAAGCGCGTGTCTCTTTCTTGCCTCTTGCCCGATTAATATCCACCGAAGTCGGTTGCCGCCGCTGATGCTACCGTTACCTGCAACCATGCCATCTTTAGTGATAGCGCGCTTTTCTTGGCGTAGCTCTTCTTCGGTTTCAACCAGCTTAACGTTGCGTAATAATCCTTTTAAATAGCGTCGTGCAATTGGATTTGTTGATTCTATTAGATATCCTGCGTAGCCTTTTTTAGGCTGATCTTCGGAGAACAATTTATCGGGGTTAATCAGTTTTACATTGCGTAAATTGCCATCATCGTTCTTCGCCCGCCGATAAGCTTGAATCGCTTTATCAAAGTCGTCATAGCCATTACTCGATTCTACATTATTCATGATCACCAAGGCTTCTCGGTTCCCCCCTAAAAAACGTTCAATGCCTGCCTGCCATTCGATATCAGTAATTTGAGCTAAATCACAGACAGGCACAGCGTTGATTCCCTCCATTTGTAATAGATGGATCACCGCCTCTGTTTGTGGCATCAAACTGGACTTTCCCGATGAGGATTTCTCCAATGCTGTTTCAAGCGTTTTATAGCGCTCAGCTACGCAGTCAAACTCTGTTTTTAGCGTGTCTCGGGTTATGGATATTTCTTTGCGAAGCGCTGCATAATGGTTAAGTGCGCTAGTAGTTTGATCAATGTTATCAATATCGATGGGCCATTGGCGCATCATGTCGTTTGCACTAAACCCTGTCGCAGTCATTAATTGAGCGCGAGCGTCGTTAAAGGCTGTTGTCAGGTACTGGCTAGCGGTAGAGGGGAGTAACAGCTGCTCTACCCCTGCCAGTAGGGCTCGTACATGGCCGATAGTCGCTAAATCTGATCTGATCTGATGGTTGGTTTTTTCTATACTGTCTTCACAGGTTTCGAGTGCTTGTTGGCTTGCAGAGTTCTTATAAGCGAGCAGGGCGGCATCACGGTTTTTTTCAAGGCTAGGTGATTTACCCTGTATATGAATAAGTCGCTCTGCAATATTCTCTAATTCGTTTCCAATACCCTCCTTACGAATTTCCATTGTTTCGATACGCTCATCGTAATCTTGAACGCTAGCTTCGTATTCACACCATTGGTATGCCAGAGATAGCTGTTGTTTTTTTCTGTGATTTTTAAGGAGAGTAATAATTGTGTTAAGTGCTTCAAGACGATCTCTCGCATCTTCGATAATGGATTGTATGCGTTGATACTCTTGGTAATCATTTTCGATGCGGATGACATCTATATTATTTTCAGGGAGTATGTGTTGGCGAGTAAATTCAGATATATCTTTTTGCTCTTTAAAAATAAGGCCATTTTTAACGGCTCTAAACATCATTTCAGGAGCGATGGCGTTACTGGCACCCGCTGCGGACAATAATTCGCAGTACTGCTGTCGATATTCGCGGGCGGATTGCGGAAGCATTAATGTACCCGGCATAGACTTTAATTTTTGCTCGAGAGAACTCCAGGGTAATATGGTGTGCTCATCTTTCATGAAATCGACATGTGATAAAGCATAGCCATCGACAATGAATGGGTATTTTTGGAGGGACTTACTCTCTTTTGCTCGTGCGTAGAGTCCGATACCAATAGTAAACGGTTTGTTTGTTTTACTCATAAACGAGAGACAAATATAACAATTAGACGTTGACCTTGGTTCGCAGGCTTTTAACCCCGGTGATTCGGCTACTTCACCTAGAACATAAGATCTAATAGTTCTCCCAGAGCGTTTGCCGTCACTACTTGCGGCGTTCATCGAGAGTACGTTTTCATCGCCGCCGGCAAGAATGGTTTGAATGGCATCTAGCACAGAGCTTTTTCCAACACCATTGGCTCCCCTTATTAATAAGCTATTGCCTTCGAAGGGGATGGTTTCCGCTCCGAATAAATACCAGTTAACTAACGTGATGCCGGTTAATTTATGCATATCCATACGAGGAGGCTCGGGGTGCATGTCTAACTGAACTTCTTTACTCATCCGATGAAACCTCAGTTGTGGTGATATTTATTTCAGTGTTTTCTAATGCTTTTTTTACAGAATCTGTATCGTCTGAATGTTGGGTTTCTGTAGTTATATCATCTGCGTTTGGGCTAAATTGTTCTAATTCATCAAGAAAGCGACTGTTTACCACTCTCATTATGGAAGGAAGAATAGTAATTCGTCTAAGCTCTGTGTCAGGATTGAAATCACCTAATTCAATGACTCCCTGTTTTACTAGTCGGTCCAAAGACTCCTTTGTTTCCGTTTTGGTAGGTTTAGGCTTTCCTGTGAGTTCAACATATTCATCTAATAGTATTTCTTCACTGGGTGTTGAACGACCATTTTCTGTGCAGGCTTTTCTGCATTCGCCATCATGTAATTTACAGAGTATTAATAAGAAAATAGTGTCGCGTAATTTTAAACTTGGCGTTGTACTTCTGGGTAAAATACCGCAGTAACCAAAATGGTGGTCGATGAAAAAAGTGTCTCCAAAGGCGCCGAATAGATCTTCATAGTAATCTTGGAATTTTACCAGTAGATCGTAGTGACGAGAATGGTTACGCTTCTCGCGCCATATAAATTGATGTTGCCGAAGGGCTGCGGCGGTATTTTCAATATCAAGTTCTGTGATTCCCTGATTTTCATGTTGGTCTACAATTTTTGCTAGATCACGCAGCATCATTCTGGCCTTTTGTTTTTGGGGGAAGACTGCGTCGATAGATTAATAGCTCTGGAGCGGTCAAATAATCATTTACAGTAGTTTTATTCGCTACAGGAGCTACCTGGTAGTAGCTCAGTAACGGTAAATAAACGCTGTTACTCGGAACTGCATCATATAAAAGGTCTCTGAGTTGAATGTATGCAATAAAATCATCCAAGTTTTCTATGCTCAAATCACTTGTCGTGATTAAAACTTTGTCTACTAAGTGACGCTCAATAAATGCAATAATTCGTTCTGGATTCTCAGCTCTTCTATGCATATAACTGTCGTAAGCTCGACTTTTGGCTATATCTTCGATGGGAGGATCAAATTTTATAATGGATGTTTCTTCGGCGGGTTGTGCTTTTTTCTTTGGGGTGTAAGTTCTCTGTGGAGCAAGATAATGATCGCTAATGAACGGTGCTGATAGTAATAGATTGTCTACGTTTTCAATCGAACTTAAATTTCTAACGAGGTCTCCTAAGCGGAGACCAATATCGGGTATGGCTTTGTACGCGTATTGCATGGCCTCTCGGGTTCTACGCGTCATTGTGCTTCTATAATGCTCGATTCGATTAAGTAATTTATCAATACCTTCAAATATACGATAAATATCGTCTAGATCATTGTTGATACTCTCGCCTATCTCGTCTCTATCACTGTTTTGTGAGGCTCGCGCTGTCGCTTCTACTAGAGCCTCCATTGTTACGCTACTCCTTAAAATATCCACAACCACGCTTAAAGTGGCGGCTCTATATCGATAAGGGTGATGTTGGGTTTTAATTGTTGAATAGTCACCGAGGACAATTCCCTGCATGAAATCTTTAAAAAACAGATGGAATAGGCCGGGGCCTGCTTTTTCTGTATTCATCCGCTGCAGCACTTCTCGAGAACTAGCCGCAATGGTAGACAGTTCAGAATAAAAGTCCCGGCTTGCTTTTGCCGCAAATTCAATCTGCGATGCATTGGTGGCAGGGTTTTTCTGGGCAGCTAAAAGTGCGGTATAGACACCCTGACAAGTAGCACCTATTGTGGCAACACGACCGCCTGATACTGAGTGCAATGCGGATAATAAACGAGAGGCGATCTGGGGAAAGTAGGTGATACGTCTATATCCAATATCGTCCATCTCCATAAGCCAGCCACAATCCCTAAGGTAACGATATACTCGAGAGGCATCATCAGTTTCGTTTTCGAGTAAAAGGTTGGGATCCTGATTGTTATCGGCTGACCAATCAATCTGTTGATACTCCATGATTAGCTGGCGGCGGATAATATCTCTAGCTTCTTTTGGTGTGCATTCATCACCATCTAATTGTCCAATTACTAAGCGGTTGTAGATCGCCCATAAACCCATGCCGTATACTCGAGCATTAGGCGAGGCTAATGGGCTAAATAATCTTGGATTAATCTGATCAAGAAACATACAGTGGCTTTCTCTAGTTTTACTTAAACGGCGTGAGAAACGTATGATAAATCAATAAGTACTAAGCAAGCCACGAGAGACTGTATAATCTAAAAATAAAATGAGGGGAATGAGCAGCTGTTAGTGAACTACATAAAGCTTATATCTAGAATATGTAATACCAAAACTATAAATCTATTAAAATGATAAATGAAGATATGTCAGACAATAATTATATATTTATCAATATATTACAGGTTATAGCTAATGTTATACATTGCTATTTGTAGATGTCGAATGCTTGCATAGATGAAACTTAGTACTCAAAGAGTGATACTAACAAGTAGGGGGAGTGATGTGATATTGGCTACAATAACTTTTCAAAATAAGTTCGTACGCTACTCCAGTCAGGGTAGTGTGTTGAGCCAAACTGAATTAGCTGCCCTTCAAAGTTTTCTTGGCCTTTACCTGATGCGCAATCATCAATTAAGTAATCGCCTCGATTCAAGCCTTTATGGGCTGAAATTATGAGGTTGTTAACCGCGGGCATGCCAAGATATTTCTCTACCCATTGCCTTTTTTCACTATAGCAGTGGGGATTCTTCATTGACGGCGCTGTTAGTATATAGACACTAAATTCGGGCTGTTGACTCAACCAGTTAAAAGTTTCTACAGCTCCCTTAATAGGCAATAGATTGATATACAGGCCAGGCTGGCTCTGTGGAAATGGCAAATCAGGATATTTCGCTTTGTGCGCTTTATAGCCTAGGTCATAGTCACATAGGACGTGATCCATGTCGACATAGATTACCGTTGTGTTTGTATTCATATCGCGGATTACATTTGGCTGTGAAGTAAATTAATATACTGAATTCGATTGTATTGTAAATTTCATACGCAGTGAAGCCCGCTGGTAACCATTAATCTTCAATCTAATGGGTTACATTGATTTCAACTAGTATCCAGCTTAGTTACATCGGTGTAGTGGCACGCTTCTATATATGAAGCTTTCTTATGTCTAATACCGTTACGTAGTAGACTACAAGGTGAATCCTGTCTATAATGGCGTATATTCACCTATAACAGTAAATTAACGTTATGAAGCTACCTAAGCCAATACCACTGTATCCAACATACAATGAGTTAAAAGACATTAACCTTAATGATTAC
>JBLHJR010000094.1:0-8859 GCA_047619205.1 Candidatus Endobugula sp.
CCTCTTAAGCATTGCTTAGGCATTATCATTTATGAATCAAGCCTTGAAACTTTCAGACTGACCAAAAATCAAGGCTGCAATATCACTACAGCTATTATGGATGGGTGATTAGCATAAATTCGCCGTGCCCTCCAATTGCATATGTTGACGTAGTATTAGATGGGGACACCCACTTAACAATGCCCTGCACACGATCTTTAAACCACTGAATAATATCTGGGTCTAAGCGAATAGTAATACGCTCTTTGGTTGTTTTAACCACTGCGCCACGCTGGCCATTGGTGAAAGTGTAATCGTCTTTCATATTATTCGTCTTCATATTACTTACGCTCTTGCCGGTTTGCTTTTCGTGCTGAAATCAACCGAATCGTATCTCCTTTTATCTGCACATTAACTACCACCAACGTTTGCTGACGAAAATCCATGCCCAGAGGGTGTGCCGTGCGCACCGTTTATTTGAAAGCTGAAATTTTTCTGTGTATTAGCAGTAACACCTTACACAGATGAGATGTAAATATGGCTGGACGCTGACAAGCGCTGGATCGAGGAGGATTAAATTTCAAGCTCTTTTTTCTTTACTAAGTGATGCGCTGAATCCATATTTGAATGAAGAACCCTAACAATGGATACACCCTGCTGAATATTGAGGTAATAAAAAATATGACTTTTGTAAGGCAAGCTGCGTAAGCCTGGAGAGATTGACTCTCGGTTAGCGCCTACATCAGGATTTTCGGCTAAGGTTTGCGCTATTTTTTCTAGGCCATCAATATATTTATTGGTCTGTAAAGCCCCCCAAGTCTGGTGGGTATCATCTACGATCGGTTCTAAATCAAGATCAGCATTACCGGTAAAATTATATTGAGCCATTTAAGGTACTCGATTTCGCAATCGACTCAATACCGCTTGCCCGTCTGAAACATTGCCAACAGTAAAGTCGGTTAACCCTTCGTTGATTGCCAACGCTCCACACTCTTGACGCAATGCATCTAATTGCTCATAGTCCGCTACAGAACGCACTACAGCTACAGGCTTCCCATTTTTATACCTCCGTCGTGGTTAAATCCGATAATATCGATGGCCCACCAGCTCCTTTAGGCGACAAAATTAAAACCAAGTACTTAAGCTGAATAACGGAAGCGTGCACAATGCGCTTGTAAGCGCTATAGATTCCAGCCTTCATTGGAATGACCGCCAATTAAAAGCGTCTCGCATCTAACGTCCAACCCTTAATCACTCAACTACAACAACGCAATCTGCTTCTGCACCATTCCTTCAAACGAGTCTCCCAGAAAACACAAGATACTATCGGCGATGGGTTTTATTTGTTTATCGATATAGTGCTGATAATCAATCGTACTACTACGATACTCCATCGGTTCTGGGCCGTTGAGGGTGATCAGGTAATGAATAGCATCACCTTTGCCTAATTTTTTTTGGCTTAGCTGTTCTAATTTTTTAGCGGCTTTGACGTGCGGGGGATTACTTTTTTCGTAGCCGGCCACAAGGCGACGCAGGCGTTTACGGTAGATTAAGTCATCGTCACGTTGACCACTGAGAATATCGGCAACCACTAAACGAATATAGGCTTGATAAGGTTTTTTATCGAAGATCATTTTATAGAGGGTTTGCTGGAAGTCTTTGGCTAGCGGTGTCCAATCGGTTCTTACGGTTTCCAAGCCTTTGAATACCATTGTCAGCTCATCATTGTCGTGAGTCGTTTCATTTTTCTTTTTAGTCGGCGATGACATCACCGTACCTGCGTAACGTTTTTTACTGCCTTCTTCTGAGCCGCGAATGGTGGGCATCAGAAAATCGTGGTAGTGGGTTTCAAATTCGATTTCTAGGGCGCTATTAACAGCGAATTTTTTATGCAGGTATTCTTGCCACCATACATTGAGCCCTGCAGCTAAACCACGGCCGATAGCTTGCGCTTGTGCCAGCGGATTTTTTTGTTGATCAAAGTCCGCGCCTAACCATACAAATAAGGAATCGGTATCACCATAAATCACTTGATAGCCTTGCTGCTCTATCCATGCGTGGCTTTTTTGGATGATTTCATGGCCACGCAGCGTGATAGAGCTGCAGACTCGCGGATCAAAAAAGCGACAACCTGGGGAACCTAGCACGCCGTAAAACGAGTTCATTATAATTTTAATTGCTTGGGATAAGGGTTGATCATTCACGGCTTTTGCTTTGTCCCGCTCTGCCCATAAGTCGGCAATAACATCGGGTAGGATAGCATTTTCTCGCGCAAAAAAAGCGCCGTTAAAACCATCCACCACTGCGCTTTTTGGCAGCTGCTGGTGACTCGCATACCAGAAAGCGTAAGGGTCGATAGCAAAGGTTCTAATGATACTGGGATACAGGCTTTTAAAATCCAGCACCAACACATGCCGATATAAACCCGGCAGCGAACGCATCACATAACCACCGGGGCTGACCACATCGGATTCTAGCTCACCTAAATTCGGCGCTACATAGCCACGGCGGTGCAGTTTAGGTAAATAAGCATATTCGAAGCTGGCAACAGAGCCGCCCATTTTATCTAGGGGCATGCCCGTTAATCGTGAGCGTGCGATGGCAAAGTCGAGCAACTTGGTTTTTTCAAAAATATCCCACACTAATTTGCAATCATGTAAGTTGTATTTGGCTAAGGAAACTTTTTTTTCTAATGCTACGTTATCTTTACTGTCTTTCGAATAAAATAAATCCGTAATTTTTTGGCCGCGATCATCGCCTGTGAGCAACTTACTATCCCCCAGTAATTCACTGGCCACCGCTTGCAAGCTGAAGCTGTCAAAATGATAAAAAGCTACGCGCAATAACTCAATACCATCCAGCACCACTCTACCCGGAATGTGTAAGTAACGACGCTTTCGATCCAAAATACCCGCTGTTGTGGCTTTATCATTGAACGCAACGTCAATGCCATCCATATCTTTTGCATCTACACGCCAGTAGGGCAACTGCTGGTCTCTACCTAGGGTAAAGGGCACTCCCCAGCGCTCACATAATTTCGCTAATACCCAGCAATCAAATTGCACCACATACCAGCCAATTAAAATATCCGGGTCATTATGGGCTATCCATGCTAAGAATTTTTGCAGACAATCGCGAGCATCTTCACACCAGTCTATAATTAAGCCATCCTCGTGATGAGGTTGGCTTTCAGGCGCATCACCCAGCATAAACACTAGCGATTGCTGCTGGGTATATACCGCTATAGAGTATAAATCTTTAGCATCCATTGATGTTTCGATATCGATGGATGCTACGAATAATTCAGGTTGATAAGCTACTGTTTTAACTTGCTGCGTTACTATTTTTTGATGATTGATTATTTCAGTGTTGACGTGTTGAGCGCTGACTCTCTGTAGTAGTTGATCAGGGAAGGCTTCTAAACTGCTGGTAATAAACCGCTCCATCAAAAATCGCTCGACAGGGCGAATATCACTTTCCCAACACTGCACATCCTGCGCACGCAGATGATCGCATAACACCCGGAGTTGTCGTTGCTGCTGACAGTACACCCCCATTACCGCTTCGCCGTCAATATTCTTTAACTCTAGGGGCTTAAGTAATACCGAAGGGAATGCGGTGAGCAAAGTCTGTAACTGGGGGCGATCTGACTGCCGAACAAAGAAAAGCGCTTGCTGATTAGGCACGGTTAATTTAACAGGGCCATCGTCACTCGATAGCCATAGCTCTAGTGAAATACCTTCGGGGGTGTCACGCCATTGCCGAGTGAGGATAAAACCGATCATTGAGCCACATCGCTATAGTGAAGTGCTGTTAATTTTTGGGTGATTAATGGAGTGTGTATTTGAGTTGAAACAATCAAACTTGAGGCATTAAGTTTTGCGATGGTGACCCTTGTGATACTTAGCTTTGAGATAGTGAATGTTGAGACACTCCGACTTAAGATGCTTAACCCTGAGACCTAAACCCTAAAACCTTAACCCTTAACCCTTAACCCTTAACCCTTAACCCTTAACCCTTAACCCTTAACCCTTAACCCTTAACCCTTAACCCTTAACCCTTAACCCTTAACCCTTAACCCTGAGACAAGAGTTCGCGAATATCAATAATCGCTGCATGGGCGCGAGAAAGATAGGAGGCCATGACTAAAGAATGATTAGCCAGCATGCCAAAGCCACTGCCATTTAAAATCATTACACTATAGACAGGTTCTTGCGTCGCTTCTAATTCACGAATGATTTGTCGTAAACTAATGCGTGCATTTTTCTTGCGCAGCACCTCAGCAAAATCGCTATCGACCCCTCGTAAAAAATGGGCTAATGCCCACGCAGTACCACGGGCCTCATAAAAAACATCGTCTATTTCTAGCCACGGGGTTTTAATCATCATTTCACTGGGCGCTGGCGTTGCTTGGCTAGCATTTTCTTCACCCGCTAAATCTGTATTAATACGACGCTGGCCGACGCTAGCACTTAAGCGCTGGGACAAACTTCCCAAACGGGTTTCAACTGTTCCTAACCAATAACTTAAATTATCGGCACGGGCATAAAATTGTGCATTGTTTTTATCGCTATCGACTAAACGCTCACGGTAACGCTCAAGACGCTCAATCCCTTCTTGATAAACCGATTCAGATGAAGGGAAAATCCAACTATCGGTATTAAAATTAAAACGCGGTTCAGCAACCACTAAGTCGATATCTTCGGTCGACTGCGACTGCGAACGACTAAAGGCTTCCCTTAATGCTTTACTTAAATCACGCACCTGAATAAGCGCACCATATTCCCAGTGAGGAATATTATCCAACCACACACCGGGAGGAAAAACATCATTTGATAAATATCCACCGGGCTTGTTTAATACGCTGCTGGCAACCTGAATTAACGCATTAGTCGTTGCCAAACCAGTGACCATAGGTTTCACGGCTGGGCCAGTATTCGTCGTTACGACTGGAATGCTTAGCTCTGGAGCACTAAGCCCTGACACACTAGGGTTGAATTGATCGGGTTCTTGGCTCCAATATATGCCCATGACCATCGCTATCAATGCGTAGGCAAGCAATGCCCATAAAGCCCATTTGAACACTAGTGAACCACCAAAATAGCCCTCACGCCAATCCGTATAAGCATCAGATAAACGTGTGCGCGTCTTTGAAAGAAAAGAAGGAATGGTCATATTGTTGCTCATCGCGTTCAGTAGACTGGATAGCGCTTACTATAAGCACTTACTATTAAGCACTTAACTATAAGCACTTGTATTTGTGCTTATATTACCCGCAAAAGCTCAGTAATAACAGCAACAGGACCGAGCAATGAGAGAGTAATAAGAGACAGACTCACGCCAAAGAGAGGCGAACAAATAACACTCAAGCAGAGACCTTTGCACGGAAGATAATTTTACTTTCAGGCAAGGTAAAACGCACGATCAACCGCTAGGAACCGATTCAGGCAGCTTTGCAAGTCGGAGACCTAGCGCCAAGGAAGGTGCTAGGAGGCTGTCGGACTTAACACTGTTCTCTACTGCGGAAAAGCAGGAACCCGCCATTTTTAGCGCGGCATGAGAGCAAAAAGGTTTGCGTGCAAAGGTGTCAACCAATAATATGCTCAGAGGATGGCTTGCCCAACCAATAACCCTGGCCACCCTGAATACCTAGGTCGATCAGTGCCTGCCACTGCTCTTCAGTCTCCACGCCTTCTGCAAGAATAACGATATCACAGCCGCTAGCAATGGCCACCAGTGAGCGAATAAAAAATCGCGTATCGGCATCAGTAACGACACTTTGTATAAAATGACGATCAATTTTTAAATAATCAACAGGCAAGGTTTGTAGGTACGCAAACTCTGCGTTGCCTCTACCGAAGTGGTGTAAGGATAGCTTAGCACCATATTTTTTAATGGTAGTGGCAAAACTGCGCACTGACTTTTCGGCAAAAGATAAACCATTGGCTGGCAGCTCAAAAGTGAGGCGGGGCGCTAACAGTTCATTCTCACTCAACAACCGTTCCAACACGGCCATAAACTCCTGATCTTCTATCGACACTATTGAGCAGTTAATACAAATATTCTCAGGCAGTACGCGCAAACCACCGACTAATTTACCCAGTACTAAGGCATCAATACTCGGCAGCAAATCAAAGCGTGCCGCCATCGGCATAAATGCACCTGCTGCATACTCCACATCATCTACTTGCATACGCGTCATAATTTCATTGAATAATAGCGTTTTTTGCCCATGTATTAATTGCCATACTGGCTGAAAATGAAATAGAAAAGTTTTTTTTGTCAGTGCTTTTTTTATCAGTTTTGACCAATCGCCAGCCGCAAGCGAACTTTCACCCTTATCCACTTTACGCCAATAACAACTACTCTCGCCCTCACTTTCAGCCTGACTTAAGGCCGTATCGGCCAAGGCCATGAAATTCACTGCGGCGGTGAGCTGAGGAATATATAAAGCGCCAATATACATCGCTTCCATTTCACCATTCTGCCACTCTAACTCTTGCAAGCTAGCATGCATTGCCTCCATTAGTTCCTGACTTTCAACCTCGTTAATAGACGCAACAAAAACAGCAAAATCAGCCCCAGAATGCCTAGATAGCAAATAATCATTGCCCATAGTTAATGACTTTTTAAGACTGCCAAGTAGCGCAACACCAATGCAACGCAGATATTCATCACCTTCTTCACGCCCCATTTGCATATTCATGGCTTGCAGATCACCTGCTCTGACCAATAGCAAAGCCCCTGACGCAGCCGCTCGATCAGATGCTAATGAGGAGGTAAAGTGTCGATCAAAATCTTGTCGATTAGATAAGCCAGTGACTACATCGGTATTCAACTGCTCATACAAGCGTTCATTCAGCTCAACGTGATAAGTAAACATCTCTTTGACTTTTTCCACCATGCGGTTCATGGCGGAAACCACACTGCGTAACTCGGGAATATTGGGTAACGATTCCTGAACAGGAAACTCTTTACGACAGATGGCATCGGCCTGCTCTTCCACCCGCTTTAAAGGCTGTAACACAATGCGTAAACCCAGCCCCAATAAGCCATAACACAGGACGATGGTAATCAAAAACAACCAGATTTGTTCTTTAAAAGAGCGCCATAAATCTTGATAAGCAAAACCCGGATGGCTAGTGACTTCAATTTCACCCAGCTGGTACCAACCCGAGGTGACTTGTGCAGATCCGGAGGACTCCGGTAACGGTAGCCAATTGACAAACCATGATGGCACTTCTGCAGAGGATAACGGTAATTCACGCTTAATTTTTTCTTTACCTTCAATATCTCGAAACAGAATTCGACGATAGTAGCCGCGATCAAAAATTGCATCCACCATCAGCGCCATTTGTACATCATCCTTATCCAATGCCGCTTGAGACAGGCTAAAGCCTAAGGAAGTCGCCGTATCTTGGGCATGTACTTTTAATTGCTCGTAAATATTTAATCGCGCATTATTTAAGGTGATGGCTAAATTAGCCCCCAAGAGGAATAAGATCAATATAATCACGGCTAATATGATTCGGCGCTGTAATGTCATGTGAACCTTCAGTTACTATAAGATGTTGCTATTCAATAAATATACTCGTGTATTAAATATAGCAAAGCTATTTGCAAACACACGCTAGCAGGCGATACAATCTTCACTTAATTAGCATAAAGACCCATAAACATGGATATTACGCAGCCACTGCTGGCACTCCCCCCTTACGCATTACTATTGATTGGGTTTAGCCTTTATCTGGCTTATTGCATTTTCGGTATCGTTGGCTTTGGTGCCATATTGATCTCAGGGCCAGTGATGGCGCATTTTGTTCCGCTGACGACCATTGTGCCGCTACTCGCATTAATCGATTTTTCCGCATCGATTACCAATCTCACTAGAGATCGAGCACAGATTGCATGGCCTGAACTGGTACCCCTACTCGGCTTTATGGTCGCTGGAAGCTTACTCGGTGCTTTTTTACTTTTCTCGCTAAAAGCCAATATCATGCTGTTATTGTTTGGCTTACTCGCCATTTTATACCCCGTCTACAGCATCATAAAAACAGCGAAAAAACAAGCCAGCAAGGTATTTTCTCGCGGCTGGAGCGTCGTATTTGGCTCCGTTGGCGGTATATTTAGTGCGATGTTTGGCAGTGGTGGGTTTATTTATTCCATCTATATTATAAGCCGAGTAGAAAATAAGGTCGCCATTAGAGCCACCCAAAGCACACTGATTGGCTTCAGCACATTGACCCGCATTGCCATTTTTACTTTTGCGGGAATATATAGTGGTGCTGACTTTTTCCTACTGCTATTGGCAACTTTCCCCATTATGCTTATCGGAATTTATAGCGGCAGAAAAATCGCCCACCAATTAAATCGCGCGCAATTTATGACTATAGTGCAGTGCCTAGTCATGGTGTCGGGATTGTCACTAGTGATCCGCTATATTTCACTGTAGCGCTAAAGCTGCACTGAAAGATGAACCCCCTAGGAGGCTGTCCGAGAATAGGGGCCGTAGCGAGGGGAAACAATGTTGAGTCCATTTTTTCGAACATTTGAGGCGAATAGTGGTTCTATTCAACGAAAATGATCGGAAAAATGGGCCGAAATAGTTTTTCCGCAGTAGGTTCTCTATTCTCCGACAGCCTCCTAGGAGCCTGTCCGAGAATAGCCTAAACGGTTAGCAAACTTCTTCATTATTTTCAAAATATTGGTAGGCAATGTAACATCAAGCCAAAATTGATCGATTTTTAATCATTCACGGCCTTTTAATTCGTATTTATCGCGTTTTTAACACTTTATACCCCCTGTATTTGTGAATCCCCAAATTCTGGACGGACTGACCCCGTCATCATCGCTTTCACCATTTTTTTAATATTGTGTACC
>JBLHJR010000095.1:0-8661 GCA_047619205.1 Candidatus Endobugula sp.
AACATCAAGCAGGCAACACACCAACAAATTCACTGACTGAATGACTTTGTTCAGATAGAGGAATTTTGGGTGGGCAACTGCTTGGAAAAATGAGATAAATTACTGTTTGATCTTTCTATGACAGGATAATGGATATTAAAGCCCACAGCGCTGAACACAAATGAAAGCGTAACCTTGACGCTAACTGACCGTTTGCGTCACCAACATCACATTGCCATCCACACTAACAATCACACATTGATCACCTACATCAATTTGCGTGGCTGCACAGGAGGTATCTAAGCGTGCAGGCCAGTTAATCCCCGAATATCGGATAGCACCACCGCTTCTAGTGATGCTTTCAGAGCAAGGCACTTCTCGTCCGGCCATGTCGCTACTATTATCGAGGGGAATGGCTTTAGTTTGGAAATTTTTAAGTGGTTTCCATAAAAGCATGGCGGCTAGGCAGCTCAATAAGCCAACACTAAACGCCTCACTTTCCCAGCCATTAAGAACGCCGTAATAAGTCAGGATGGCGGTAATAAAACAACCAATCGCAAAAAATAACAGCAGACCGCTAAGCCCCATGACGGCCAGTTCGATGACAAACGCAATACCTGCAATTAAAAACAACAAGCTGGAGTGGTTTGCTGAAAAATAGTCGATTAAGTCCATTGTTTACCCCTGATTAAGGATTGGCGTTTAACGTAGTAGAAACCGCAATGGCCTGAGCCACGGTGTTAGAGATGTTATCGCTAGTCTTACCGTCAGAGAGTACGACAGTACTTTCCCCAGCAATGGCCTTATGCGCGCTAATGGCACCTTGCGCTAAGGTTAGCATGACGGCTTTAGCGCCCTCTTTTGTGGCAGCGACCTTACCAATAGTGTCTAAAGCGTTGGCGTCTGCTAGAGCGACCAAGGCAATGGCAGCGGACTTACCTTCGGCTTCAAGAATTTGTGACTCTTTACTCGCTTCTGCGGCAAGTACTTGCTCCGCCTTAGCGGCTTCAGCATCTAGCACTCTAGCGCGTTTTAAACCTTCCGCTTCAGTAATTGCTGAAATCTTTACGCCTTCTGCAGTAAGAATGACGGAGCGCTTTTCCCGCTCGGCTGTCATTTGTTTTTCCATATCCTCTCGGATAGTTTGTGGCGGAGTGATATCTTTAATTTCATATCGAGTCACCATCACACCCCAAGGTTGTGTTGCTTCCGTCATGGCACCTAATATTTTTGCATTAATCGCATCGCGATTTTGAAAGCATTCATCCAGCTCTAATGAGCCAATGGCATTACGCATAGAGGTCATCGCTAACTGCACAACCGACATTTTATAATCAGTAATGTTATTGGTTGCCGCAGCGGCATCCACTACCTTCATAAATAAAATACCATCTATATCTAGGGTGATATTATCCTTGGTAATGGCTGATTGTGAATTGATATCTAAAGATTGTTCTTTTAAGTTTCGGTCTGCTGCCACTACTTGTATAAACGGAATAATAATATTCAGTCCAGCAGATAAGGTTTGGCTATATTTGCCCATGGTATAAACCACAAAACCTCTGTTCTGTGGGACAAAATAAACACCTTTTTTAAGGGTAAAAAGAATGATGATGGCAATCCATACGAATGGGCTGGTGATAAAGTCGAGGCTGAGAATAGTAGAGAGATCCATAGTGCTTTTTCCTAGAGGTTTTGTAGGGTGCGGTGTCAATAACACCACTAGAATAACTTGATTGCATAAGCTCGTCTATCTTTGAAGTGCTTGCCAGTAGGAATATATTATCCCTGTATAAAGTACGTGATTAGCCTGCAGCCAAACCGATACCATTCGCCGCTATACCCCGTTATAATCCCTGTCTTTAAAACCCTATCTTTAAACTCCTAGTCGTATCGCATGTCGTTAGACTGTGCGATAGAGGCATCACTAATAGAAAGAGGACTCCTGTGTCGATTCCCGACGTGAAAACCTTCCAAGGGTTAATCTTGGCATTACAGCAATTTTGGGCTGAACAAGGTTGTGTAATCCTGCAACCATTAGATATGGAAGTCGGCGCCGGCACCTTTCACCCGGCGACTTTCTTACGTGCCATAGGACCCGAAACTTGGAGTAGCGCGTATGTTCAGCCTTGTCGTCGTCCTACCGATGGTCGTTACGGAGAGAACCCGAATCGTTTGCAGCACTATTATCAATTTCAAGTAGTACTAAAACCTTCCCCGGACAACATTCAAGACTTATATTTAGAGTCCTTGAGACGTTTGGGTATTGATACCGCCATCCACGATATTCGGTTTGTCGAAGATAACTGGGAGTCGCCAACCTTAGGTGCTTGGGGTTTAGGTTGGGAATTGTGGCTAAACGGTATGGAAGTGACACAATTCACCTACTTTCAACAAGTCGGTGGTCTAGAGTGCTTCCCCGTTACCGGTGAAATTACCTATGGTCTTGAGCGTATTGCTATGTACCTGCAAGGTGTTGATTCAATTTATGATTTGGTCTGGACTAAAAATGCCGAAGGCAAAGCCATTAGCTATGGTGATGTTTTTCACCAAAACGAAGTGGAAATGTCGCAGTACAATTTTGAGCAGGCCGATGTCGCCTTTATGTTTCAAAGCTTTGATCACTATGAGAGTGAAAGTCAGCGCCTTATTGAAGCCAATTTGCCCCTACCTGCTTATGAAATGGTGATGAAAGCCTCCCATGCCTTTAACTTATTAGACGCACGTCACGCTATCTCGGTGACTGAACGTCAACGCTTTATTCTTCGCGTTCGTGGTTTAGCGCGTGCCGTAGCGCAGGCTTATTATGATGCACGCAAAGCCCTAGGTTTTCCATTAGCGGAAGAGGCATTGCGCCAACAAGCCCTAGCCGCAACCGGAGATAAATCATGAAACAGGATTTTCTGGTTGAATTAGGCACCGAAGAATTACCACCGAAAGCATTACTAGGCTTATCTACAGCCTTTTCCGCTGGAATAGAAGCTGGGCTAAAAGCCGAAGGCTTAAGCTATACACAAATAACTCCTTACGCGAGTCCTCGACGTTTAGCGGTAGTCGTCAGCGCATTAGATGCCAGCACGCCCATTAGTGATGTGGTTATTTGGGGGCCGCCGGTTAAGATTGCTTTTGATGCAGAAGGTCAGCCAAGTAAGGCAGCAGAAGCCTTTGCTAAGAAAAACGGTTTAGATATTAGCGAGCTTGCCAGCGAAAACGACGGTAAAATCGACAAGCTCGTCTTTCGTAAACAGGCAGGTGGAGTAGAAACCACTAGTTTATTAGAAACACTCGTTAGTCAGTCGCTAGCTAAGCTGCCTATTCCTAAACGTATGCGCTGGGGTGCGAGCCGAACGGAATTTGTGCGTCCAGTCCATTGGTTAGTGATGTTATACGGAACCGAAATTGTCAATGCGAGCCTATTGGGCTTGCATGCCGGCCGCGACACTCGTGGTCATCGCTTCCATTACAACCAAACACTGGCGATAGCATCACCCAGTGAATACGCCAGCAAGTTAGAAGAAGTAGGCCACGTCATCGTCGATTTTAATGCTAGAAAGGCAAGCATCCAGCAACAAGTTACAGCAGAAGCCACTCGTGTGGGCGGAACCGCTGTCATCGATGGTAATTTATTAAACGAAGTCACGGGCTTAGTTGAATGGCCTGTGGCGTTGACCGGGCGTTTTGAAGAACGCTTTTTGTCTGTGCCAGCAGAGGCGTTAATTTCCTCCATGAAAGAACATCAAAAATACTTTCATCTGGTCGATGCAGCAGGTGAATTAATGCCTCACTTTATCACCGTAGCCAATATCGTGAGCAAGGATCCCGCACAAGTCATTGATGGTAACGAACGTGTCATTCGCCCACGCTTATCCGACGCCGCTTTCTTTTTTGATACTGACAAGAAAACCACGCTGGCGAGCAAGCGCGAGCAACTAAAAAACGTCGTGTTCCAAGCCAAGCTAGGCACGGTTTATGAAAAGACTCAACGTATTGCCAAGCTTGCGCAAGTGATCGCCAAGCAATTGTCCATCGACACCGACGCAGTCATTCGCGCAAGCGAGCTGTGTAAGTGTGATCTGGTGAGTGAGATGGTCTATGAATTTGCCGACTTGCAGGGTATCGCTGGTTATCACTACGCAAAATACGATGGCGAAGCTAACGCTGTCGCACTAGCAATGAACGAACATTACATGCCCCGTTTTGCCGGCGATGATTTACCCACGTCAGATGTGAGTGCCGTAGTCGCCTTGGCAGATCGTTTAGATACCTTAGTGGGTATTTTTGGCATTGGTGAACAGCCTAGTGGTTCAAAAGATCCCTTTGCATTGCGCCGAGCTAGCGTTGCTGTTTTACGTTTATTGGTTGAGCAGCAACGCAATGTCGACTTACGTGAATTATTAAGCCTAGCATTTAAACAACATAACAGTCTGCCCGAAGGCGAAGCGGTGGTTGAGCAAGTGCTGAGTTACATGCTCGATCGTTTTCGAGCAGGGTATGAAGAACAATCGATTCCCGCCACTGTTTTTCAAGCGGTGAGTGCGAAAGGCTTATCGTTACCATTGGATATTGATCAGCGAGTCCAAGCGGTCAATCATTTTCGTCAACTGCCAGAAGCCGCAGCCTTGGCCGCAGCGAATAAACGCGTAGCGAATATTTTAGCGAAAGCCGACACCGTGCCTGCGCAAGTGAATGCTAACTTACTTCAAGAAGCAGCAGAGAAAGCATTGCATGCAGCCGTGGTCGAGCAGCAGGCCATTGTTGCCCCGCTGTTTGCCAGCCGACAATATAAAGAGGCATTAACCGCTTTAGCATCGCTACGAGCAGTCGTGGATACCTTTTTTGATGAGGTGATGGTAATGACGGATGATGACGATTTAAAAAATAATCGTCTAGCGTTATTACAACAATTGCGCGGATTATTCTTTGAAGTGGCGGACATTTCAGCGCTAGCGGCGACAAAAAAATAACATGCAAGCGCTCTTTATTAGTCGTGATGGTGTGATCAATACACGTGTGGAAGGCGGTGTTACTCAGCGCGCGCAAGTAGAATTGATCGCAGGCAGCATTGATAGTATTGCTAAACTATCTAAAAAAGGCTTCACTATTATCATGCTGACCCATCAGCCAGGCTTAAGCCAAGGCCTGCTGGACCTCGATGAAATGGAAGCCATTCATGCAAAAATAATTGATGGTGTTGAAAATAGAGGTGGAGAAATAACCGGTATTTTTTATTGTCCACACGATGAAGCCGATCACTGTTATTGTCGCCCACCCGCCACAGGTTTGCTAGACGTGATAGAAATAGAATTAGATTGTGAACTTAAAGCAGCCTATTATTTTTGTGATAATGAAGATGAAGCAAGCGCGGCAAGAGAAAAAGGCTGCGAAGTGATTTTCTGTGATGCTGAAAATACCTTGGAAACAAGACTTCAACGTTTAAAAATGTAAACGAGCAATGGACCAATGTTAATAGTAAATGGTTAATTTTATATGACACACTTTTTCAATGCGGCACTGTTTTTCAATAGCTTACGTAGTGCCATTTTCCAGTTTGGACTTATTGTTAGCCTAATCATTGTTGGCGTACTAAGCCTGCCGTTATTATTATTGCCCACAAAAATAGCCGCGCCTATTATTTTGTTGTGGAATCGTTTTATACTCTTTTGGTTGTCGTTATGCTGTGGCATACGGCATGAAATAAAAGGTAATCTCGACGCTATCCCTTCGCCTTGTGTGGTCATCGCTAATCATCAAAGCCCCTGGGAAACCATTTTTTTACAGCTGCATTTTTATCCTCTCACCACTGTGCTCAAGCGTGAACTATTACGTATCCCTTTTTTTGGTTGGGGTATGCGTGTGTTACGACCCATCGCCATCGATCGTTCGAATCCACTACAGGCGTTAAAGCAAATTAAGGCCGTGGGTATAGAAAGATTAACGCAGGGACAAAATGTACTGATTTTTCCTGAAGGATCTCGCCAACCTGCGGGTCAATTGGGTAATTTTTCTCGTAGCGGAGCAGATATGGCTAAAGCCGCTGGAGTTCCGATTATTGTGGTTGCGCATAATGCAGGGTGTTATTGGAAAAATAAAAAATTACTCAAAACTTCTGGCGTGGTAAAAGTAACGATTAGTGATGCAATAGTAGTTGCTGATCAAAATACTAAAGAAGTGATGAGAACTGTTAGGCATTGGCTAGAAAAGACGTTGAGTTAGTAATTGACATAATCAATCGATATATACTAGTCTAGCTGCATCCAAGCCAACCTTGGATTTTGATGGAGAAGGCATGTCACGCTGATAGCTTTCAGCACATGTATTTATTTTATGTAATTACAGATTAAAAGGAAAAGTTATGAATAAAATTATGATGGTATTGTTCGCAGTATTGCTAATAGATGGCTGTGCAGCGCCAAACCTTTAATATCAACGGAGCTGATGGTGAGGTTCCTACTAGCCAGAAATCGCAAACGTTCTTTATATCTGGCCTCGGTCAGGAAAAAGTAACCGATGCCGCACAAATTTGTGGTGGTGCTGATAAAGTAGTAAAAGTTGAAGCTCAGCACACGTTTGTTAACGGGTTGTTAGGACTCGTTACTCTGGGTATTTATACCCCTAGAGACGCAAAAGTATATTGTAAATAAGTAAGTGTTCTATTCTAGCGAGCCTATTGCAATTAGGCACGTTAGGTTTTTATCCCTCCCATTATATCCGTCATGACATGATAAAAATATTCACTACCGGTGGTACCTTCGACAAGATTTACTTTGATGCTAATAGTGAATTTAGTATTGGTGACTCACAAGTAGAACCAATATTAGAAGAAGCGAATGTCCGCACGAAATACACGGTTGAATCTTTGCTAAGCAAAGATAGTTTAGAAATTACCGCTGAAGATAGACAGTTAATTTGTGAACACATTACAACCTCAACAGAAACGCAACTGCTAATTACCCACGGCAGCGATACCATGGTTGATACAGCGATAGCATTAGCGGCAGAGGTAGAAAGCGTAGCTAATAAGGTCATCGTACTGTTGGGTGCTATGCAGCCTGCACGCATGCGCATTACCGATGCGCCGTTTAATTTAGGCTTTGCTTTGGCTGCCGTACAACTTCTTCCAGCGGGTATATATATCGCCATGAATGGTAAAATATTTCACCCTGATGATGTCAGAAAAAATCGATCCGCAGGACGATTTGAGACCCTGAGCTAGTGTAGCTTGTGCCTCTCCTTATAACCCTATGCATAGAGTATTAGCGTTTACGCCGACTAAATTTTCTTAAAAAATCAAGCGCCTAGCTATACTCAGTCAATACTCATAAGTATTGATCACAGCTATTGATTGCAGCTATTAATTACAATAATGGAGAGCCATAGTGACGGAAGACTACGCAGAAGTGCACCCAGAAGATTTTATGAAAATAGGCGGAGACAAACCCCCACATTCATTAATAGAGCAACAGCGTTAATTTCCTTGGGAAGTAAGTCGGGTAACGGTGGAGTCTTCAAACAAGAAGCACTAAAGTTAGCCGGCTGGAATGGAGGGGCGTTAACCACCTACGCTTCTCGTGCGCAATTGGCAGCAGAGGTATTTAACCGTATTCGTGAGGTGCTGAACGGCACTGAATCAGCGGAAGAGTTAAAAGAAAAATTAGAAATACTGCATTAAACCATTCGAACAGTATCAATATTATATAACTCACTAGTGGCATTCCACTTAGCGCCGATAAAAATATTGATCTGCCCGAGCTTTCAATTTTCTACCATCCTCCTATATTTTCCATAGAAACCCAAGGTTCCATCGGCTCCAAGGCATCGCCTTGTTGAAGCAACTCGATAGAAATCCCATCAGGTGAGCGAATAAAAGCCATATGTCCATCCCGTGGAGGGCGGTTAATGGTGACACCTTTATCGATTAAGCCTCGGCAAGTGGCGTAAATATCATCCACGCTATAGGCTAAATGACCAAAATTACGGCCACCAGAATAGTCTTCAGCATCCCAATTGTAGGTTAGCTCAACTAATGGTGTACTCTGCTGTTTGGCCCGGTCTACATCGGCGGGAGCGGCTAAAAAAACTAGAGTAAAGCGGCCTTTTTCATGGTCGTAACGTCGAACCTCTACTAAGCCAAATTTGTTACAGTAAAAATCTAGCGACTCCTCGAGATTCTTTACGCGAACCATGGTGTGTAGATATTGCATATATAGCTATTTCCCCAGTTAATCGAACAAAATGCAGAGGTTATGACACCTGCCGTCCTTGCCTACGTGGAGGTAGGCAAGGAGCATAAGCAGGAAGCTTTGCTCAACATGATAATAGAGCGACTATTATCAACGTTAAATGCCTAGCCAGTCAAACCTCTAGTCACTCGCCTAATTTTACTGATGCCTAATTAATTAGGGGAATGGCTATCCCTTACTCTCTCTGTTAATGTTGATACGCCTAGTTCAGCGAAGAGTTCAGCAAAGAGTTCAGCAAAGAGTTCAGCAAAAAAACCTAACAAAAAAAGCCCAGTAAAAAATGGAGTAACTATGTTCACCTTACACATTGGCAATAAAAATTATTCTTCTTGGTCCTTACGCCCTTGGGTGCTAATGAAAGAATTAACCATCGCTTTTGATGAGAAACTACACGCTTTTAGTGAAGTGAATAACTGGGATAATTTTCGTCAGTTTTCGCCAA
>JBLHJR010000096.1:0-8571 GCA_047619205.1 Candidatus Endobugula sp.
ATCATTTACGGCCATTTGAACTTCCGGCTCTACAGGCTTTATATCACGATACCCCACATGCTGCGATGCTGTTATCCTAGCCTCTAGTGACGGAAACTCTAGCTTACGGATATTGATAGTACGTTTGTGGTTCTGAAAAAATGGGGGCATGATCCACTACCTGTTTATCTGCAACAAACCATAGTGAGCGCTGCTCATTCAATAAAGTACGTTGGTAATACTCGCGCAATTGCGCTGCATCGACTTTATTCACCGCATCAAGTAAACGCTGGCGATAAGAAAAGCTATCATCGCGTTTAATGATATTTTGCCAATAGCGGCTAGATGAAGCCGCTAAAGTCTGCGGTTTTTCTAATAATTGTGTGGCTACTGAGCGCTGGTATAACGAAAGATCATCAGGAATACTGGCCTTTGACTCGAGAATAAATTGCGTAATGGCCAGCTTAATCGCATCAACTGATGTGCTCGGTGACTGCACAACAAATAAGGAGCCCGGAACCTCTTTAAGGCTCATGCTAGTTAAGAAAACAATATAACCTAACTGCTGCTCTGTACGTAGCTGGGAATAAAAACTAGATTCAAGCACCTGACGCAACAACAGCATTTTCGCTTGGTCATCTATGCCGTCGGCTACACCCTGAACATACAACGCTACAGCGCTGTCACTATGATCAACACGCAAGCTTGTTTGTTTTATACGCTTGCTTGGCTTAACATTAGTCGCATCTCCAGCTGCCAATTTAAGCACTGTTGCAGGAATCACCGCCTCACTCCCCTCACTGAGAAGATTAGTAATTAGGGACTGCCAATCAGCCGCTATTGAAGTGTTGATATTGCCATAGAATAATCCCTGTAATGTTGACCCTTTGCGCCACTCCAAGGCAAACTGCTTTAGCTCAGCGAAACTTATTTTTTCCAATGCTGTTGCCAATGCCTCATCTCCAAAATAAGGCGCATATAAAGTAACCGGGACCTGACTTAACAGTTGACGATATGGGGTTTTTTTCTGGCTATTATTTAACTGGCGCACTAACTCAGTTTTGATACTATTAAAACGTTCCTCATTTAGGCTGGGCGTCTGCACTTGATTAACGACCATCGCCAATAATTTACCCATTTTATTATCATAGCCTTGTAGACTGATATCAAAACCACGGCTGTTAGGCCGTAACGAATAGCCAAGCCCGGCCAAAGAAGCTGGGTAGGTTTTTTCATTTAATGCATCTTTTATCATGCTAGTTAACAATTGATTTGACGCCGCAGCACGCAAAGATGAAGATACCAAAGGCGATTGTACGCGTAAAGAAATAGTCGCTTTCGGCACTGTAAACTCAACATTTTGCTTAATCCACAATACCGATTTATTTTTGCCTAAGCGTATCTTTTTAGGCTCTGACAAATGGGTATCCACAGCAAATAAATGGCTCTGCTCAGGGATAAAAATATTTTTTTGTGGTAGCTGATAACGTTTTTTTAAGTCCGTAGGCAATTTAGCGACCGTACGGGTCAAAGCGTTGACTGCGTAAGGCACCTGGTAATGATGTGTCACTTTATCGGTTACCGCTTCTGGGTACACTGTACTGACATAAAGATTATCCGGTGTCATTTTTGCTAATACACTTTTGATAAGTTCAGCATCAAACCTTTTATACAAATAGGCCCCACTAATGACCTCCCCTGCGGGAAAATCATGCAGTTGATCGGCTAAATTTCTGACCGCAGAAATAGATGGACCCTTTTCACGAAATTGAAATGCCACCTTGGCTAACTGCTGCTTTTCCGCGTAACGCCATTGCTCCACACCGTCTTTATTCACCGTATCTAAGGCATGAAATATTAATGCTCGGATCGTTTCTCGATGCTTAACGCCATTCTCCGTTAAACTCACAGTAATCGAAAATGTCGCATTACCGGCACCACTTTCTCCGCCGCCTGCCGACAAGCCCTCAGCCCAGCCTTGTTGTTTCAACAACGATAAAACGCTGCCTTTGCCTTCATGCCCCAATAAATGCCCCAGATAACTCAAGGGCTTCTCGCCATAATAGGGTTTAACGGAAGGTAGTGGAAAAGTCATACTCATTTGACGAATATTTTTAACGGGCTTAATAACCACCTCAAACGGTAAAGTATCATCTTCAAATAAAGGCACTCGCAATACACTAGTATCGACCTTACGCTGGGGTATTTGAGCAAAACGCTTGACCACCATCGCTTTCAGGTCAGCAATAGGCTCCTTACCTAACACCACCAGTGTCATTTGATCGGAAGAATAGTGCTTGTCGTAGAATGCCAATAAATCATCTCGGACCGAATCATTAGGACGATTAGCTAATGTCACTAAGCTACCTACGCTAAATTTTGAGTATGGGTGATGGGGGTTTATTAGCTGACGATAGACATCATACCCTCGTCGAGAATCATCTTTTATTTTTGCTTGATACTCTGAATGAACCGCATTACGTTCGCGGTCTACATAGGTAGCATCAAATAATGGCGCAATAAAAAACTGTGAGAATCGATCAAGAGCCGAGGCTAATTTTTTAGCATCTATGTCAAAAAAATAATTAGTATGTTGTGCACTAGTATAAGCATTATGGCTACCCGCATTTTTATTAACAAACGCTTGATAATCTGCAGCATCTGGATATTTTTCGGTACCCAAAAATAACATATGCTCCAGAAAATGCGCTAAACCTTCACGATCTTTCGGGTCATCAGAACTGCCGACATGCACATCTAAAGAAGCGGCCGCTTTATCTGCGTCAACATCGGATATCAGTAAGACTTTGAGCTGATTGTCCAACACTAGGTACTGATATTCTCTAGTGTCAATTTGGCCTTTATTGACTTTTCCTATATCAACCATCGTGGCATGGCTAGACGAAAAATAAAGGCAGGTCAGTATGAAGAAAAAAAAACGAATCACTACGAGAGAAACGGACAACATATTATTGGTTACCTTATATTTTTGACTATACTTTGCTTATAACTTGTTGCTTGCGGGCTGTTCAATTATAAGAAAGTTCAACTATAGGAAAGTTCAACTATAGGAAAGTTCAACTATAGGAAAGCTCAACTGTCAGCAAGTTCAATGACATCTGCACTATCAAGACTAGATTCAACCACCATTTTTTGCGGCGAAGGCCACGCATTAATGACGGCTTTAACTAGGGTAGCCAAAGGAATGGCAAAGAACACGCCCCAAAACCCCCACAAACCACCAAAAACCAATACGGCCAAGATGATCGCAACAGGATGTAATTTCACCGCTTCAGAAAAAAGTAACGGCACTAAGACATTGCCATCCAAACCCTGAATAACAAAATAGACAATACTTAAGTAAAGAAGTTCGTAACCCCAACCCCACTGAAAGAAGCCAATCAATAATACGGGGATAGTGACTAATACTGCACCGATGTATGGAATTACCACCGATAGACCAACCGCCAACGCTAATAAAATGGCGTAATCCAAACCTAAAATAGTGAAGCAAACATATGAACTCGAGCCGACCACTACTATCTCTATGGTTTTACCACGAACATAATTAGCAATTTGTTGGTTCATCTCTGCAAAAATTTTATTCATTACTGGTCGCTCTGAGGGCAAAATAGAACTCACCCAAGCGAGCATTAAACGACTATCCTTTAAAAAGAAAAAAACTAATAAAGGCACTAATATCATATACAGTAAAACGGTTAATAATACGGGTAAATTGGCGACCGAAAAAGACACGATCACTTGACCAAACGAGGCTAAGCGAGTACTTGCATGAAGGATTAATTGTTCGATCTGTAGCTCCGAGATAAACGTAGGGTAGGCTTCAGGAAGATGCAAGAATAGGTCACGTCCTTGGGTGATCATACGTGGCAACTCTTTCGATAAGCGCAACGCTTGCTCCCATAATGCGGGGATAATAAATAGCAAAGCGGCGACCATGGCGCCCACTAATAATAAAAGTGCAACGCTAACGGCAGACCAGTGTGGCAAACCTTTGGCTTTTAACCAAATCACTATTCCCTGCATTAAAAAAGCAATAATAATAGCCGCAATCACAGGACCCAAAACATCGCCCATACCCCATAGAATAAAAAAGGAAATAGACAATAATACAACGACTAATACTGCTTCTTCATTGTGGAAATAACGGTCAATCCAAGTGCGGATAATGGGCATCATAACTTCTATTCTCTGGATTAGTACTTAGCAAAAGCCTACTTAAGCGTTTTGTATCAAGCTTTTTGTATCAGGTATTGATAATGGCCATCTTGATCGGTGAATTTAATCATGCTATGTTCACTCAAATCAATAAAGCTGTGAAAGTCTCTTACTGAACCCCCATCAGTGGCCAATACTAGTAAATATTCACCCGATTCGATTTGATGTAAACCTTGCTTGGCTTTCAATAATGGCAAAGGGCAAGATAATCTCTTTGCATCAATGGTTTTAGCGATTATCATGGTATTTATGAACTACTGTTACTATTTATGTCTAACTAAGTGGCAGTAAATGAGATTATATAATTAACTGATACTTAAAACCCTAGCATAACAAATACCACCCCCTTTGCGAGAATTTCTATTCAATTATTCTCGATTTTTTACTAGTGGATGTTATAAGCGAACGGGCTCTAAAAGAAAAAATAATGGCTATAATGAAACCTCAGATTTTAGTTGGCTTTATACTACTGTTTAGCTTATTCACCATATCCCCCTCACTCTATGCTAACAACAGCATTGAATTACCTTCTATCGGTGACATCAGTGTTACCACCATTAGCGAAGAACAACGCATTGGCTCTGCCTGGCTAAAACAATATCGACGCCAAGTGCCTACCTCGGCAGACCTCATTATCATTGATTATCTTGAAAAACTGTTAGAATCCTTAGCCTCCCATAGTGATGTTGATTATCCCTCGCTATCGCTGGTGGTCGCTAAAAACCCTAGCTTAAATGCTTTTGCTGTACCTGGCGGTGTTATAGGCATTCATACAGGGTTATTTAACTATGCTAAAACCGAGCAACAATTAGCCTCCGTACTCAGCCACGAACTCGCCCACCTGAGTCAACGACATTATGCTAGAGGGGTAGACAAACAGAAAAGTCAATCACTCACCACAATGGCTACATTACTTGCTAGCTTAATACTGGTTGCCACTACAGATGGCGATGCTGGAATTGCGGCTTTATCTGCTTCACAGGCTTATGCGATTGATCAACAATTACGCTTTAGCCGCAGCTTTGAACGGGAGGCAGATCGTATCGGTATGGATATTTTAGTCAAAGCCGGCATGGACCCTCACGCAACAGAAGCAATGTTTACACAAATGGAAAGATTGACCCGCTTTTCATCCAAGCCTCCCGAATTTTTACTCACACACCCCTTAACCACTAACCGAATTATTGATGCTATTAACCTAGCCAGACAATATCCTAAACGTGAGGTAACAGAAAATATTAACTATCAACTGGTCCGCGCACGAGCATTACTTGATACGGAAGAGTCTCCACAGCAAGCCATTATTCGTTTTAGACGTGAACTATCTGGATTTGACACGTCCATTGATGGCAGCCGCTATGGATTAGCCGTTGCATTAAATGACGACGAAAAATTTGATGAAGCAGAAAAAAATCTACAGATATTATTAGAAAAATACCCCGACAACCTAATACTGAGAATCACTCAAAGTGATATTTTAGCAGGCAAAGGCCAAGCAGAAGCCGCCATTATGAGTATCAAAGCATTGCTAAAGCAGCACCCAAGTTATTTTCCATTGGCCATGCAGTTGAGCCAACTCTATCGAAGACAACAGAACTACACTGATGCAAAAAATGTATTAATACAGATGTCTGAGCAGCGCAAACAAGACCCTGCTATTTGGTATGAACTGGCGGAAGTTGCCGGCCTCAATAACGATACCTCACAGCTACATAAAGCCCGTGCAGAGTACTTTATTTTACATGCTAATTTTGATAACGCAGAGCAACAATTACAAGCTTTGTTAACGCGAGAGGGGTTAATTAACAAACAGTCCTTATTCTACCTTTACGCCCAACAGCGCATTGAAAATTTAGACAAACTACGCAAGTCAGCTAAGTTATAGGCTTGAAACTCATACAGAAAAAGAGCTCATTAACATAAGCCTAAATACCGCATGTGAATTGTTGTGATACAACGTTTCTCCGCAGTCATGGTTCCGGTAGCGCTTAAAGGCGCCTACTGTTGCGGCTCTAACAAATGACATCTATGTCACCATGCAAAACCTGCATACAGTCATGCCTTAGAAGGAAGCGGCAGATTCAACTGTGTTAATGAGAATAATCAATACACCAATGCTCAAAGTCCTTCGCTGGCATTGGACGTGCAATATGAAAGCCTTGAGCTTGCTCACATTCCATAGCACCTAAGCACTGCATGAGCGCTTGCGTTTCTACTCCTTCTGCAATGACTATTAAACCTAAGTTATGCGCCATATTAATAGTAGAATTAACAATAATCTGATCCTGCTCATCCTCCAACATATTAATAATAAAACTGTAATCTATTTTTAAGCGCTTAACGGGTAAACGCTTTAAATAGGATAGGGAAGAATAACCTGTACCGAAATCATCAATAGAAAGCTCTATCCCCATATCATTGAGCTCTTTAAGTACCACTAAGGTTTTATCCATATGCGTCATAATAGTACTTTCGGTGATTTCTAGCTCTAATGAAGAGGCCGGCACTTGGTGATGGGACAATAAGCCTCTCACCATGTCACAAAAATTATCTTGTAGTAAGTTACGCGCTGAAATATTCACCGCAATAGATAAATCTAAAGATCTCCCTCTCCACTCACTAATTTGCCGTATACTTTCGTTTAACACCCAACGCGTCATATCGTTAATAAGATCTGTCATTTCAGCAATAGGGACAAATTCAGCGGGGGAAATAAAACCCATGGTGGGGTGAATCCATCTAGCCAAAGCTTCTGCTCCTACAACAGACTGATCCTCTAAGGATATCTTAGGCTGATAATATAAGCACAAGTCATTACCGCGGATGGCCTTGCCCAACTCACTCATCAAAGATAAACGCTTAGGAGAATGGGCATCTTTTTCCGGGTCATAAAAAGCCACGCCCGACAGATCATTTTTAGCGCAATACATGGCGACATCGGCATAACGCAATAAAGTAGAAAAGTCGTTCGCTTGATCTGGATACACCGCAACGCCAATACTCGCTCTAATCTCTACTTCGACATCATCAATATAAAAATATTGCCTAATACAATGCAGCAGATCTTTGCTTATATCATCAACTTGCTGAAGATTATCAATATCGGATAACACTATAGCGAACTCATCCCCACCAAGACGGGCAAGCGTTGACGGAATATTTCTCAATACCTCAGTTATTCTTGGCCCAATACCTTGAATAATTTTATCGCCCACATGGTGACCCAAGGTATCATTAACGTCTTTGAAACTATCTAAATCGATAATCATAAATGCCAATTTCTTTCCAACATCAGGCATCCTTATGACCTGCTCTACTGTACTCTGCAATGAAGTACGGTTAGGTAACCCCGTCAAGATATCATGAGTATTTTGATATTCTAAACGATCAATATAACGTTTACGTTCGGTAATATCTCTGGTCACTCCCCATATACTAACCAGCTGATCACCTTCTACAATTCCCTGTACAGATACTTTTAAATATCTAAGCTCACCCGCAGCAGTTTTATAAATAGCAGGGTCATCATATAACTGAAAATTATTACGCACAAAAACATCAATATTAAATAGGCTGGTATGACACTGCATATCTTTTAGATCGGTACCGATAAAGTGCGTACTCAAATCCTCACCATATAAACGGTTGAAGATGGCATTGCAGTCACCCACTACGGTGGTATTAGCAATAAGTTCAACCCACTCATTATAATGCCCACTAATACTTGCGGGCGATAAGACCGGTAACGACGTATTAAGGTCAAGGCGCCAAATGGCATCCTGACTATTGTCTATAAAAGCACGGTAGCTTGCCTCACTTTTTGCCAAACTGAGCTGATGTTGTTTAAGCGGCGTAATATCATCCAAGGTGAAGACGACACCATTAAATCCGTGTTCGGCATTTTCAACCGCTATTTTATCGGTCTGAAACCAACGTTCCTGATCGTTAATTACGACCTTTTCAACTAAACCGATGACTGAATGCCCTGTTCGAGCAACGCTAAGTACTTCCTGATGGACGTGAATAGGGTTTTCCCAACAGCCAAGTATCTCTAATGAGGTTTTCCCCGGCAAATGATAAGTATCAAATAACTGCTTAGCCATGGTATTAGCAGAGCGTATACGTCCCCACTGATCAAGATACAGTACCGCTGTACGTAAGGTATCAAATAGAAAACGGCTATAAGACTCCTCTGTTTTACTCCCACTAGAGACATTCGACATGTTGTTAACTACTTTATTGATTTCATCTTTATTGTTTTGATAACTATCCTTCATTAATACTCCAATCGTTCCTTATGGTCTTCAATCTTTCTTTGATATTCCCTTTAAAGAATAGACAAGCAATGGATAA
>JBLHJR010000097.1:0-8412 GCA_047619205.1 Candidatus Endobugula sp.
ATCGTTTTTGCTGTGCTTTGTTCATTTGGTGATTCCTCTAGTGGTTGTACTCGGGGTTGAGTACATAGAGGAATTATCGCTGAAGAATCAAATTTCTGAATTTTGCCGCTTAGCGGCTTCGTTCAACTAGTAACTCTAAAAAATTAGATCATAGACTCACACAAAAAGTAGGGCCTCCTAGGGCACGCAAGATACTACAACCAAACCTCGCACTAAAGATTTGTCTCTTTAAAGCGTCTCGCGTCTGACTTTTCACATCTAACGTTCCTTCAATCAAAATGTAAATCATCTGGAACATCTATAGAATAAGGAAAACTGGGTCGTTTGGCTAAACCGCGTTTAAAGTTACGTAATTGAAAAACGTACGCAAGTACTTTAGCCACCGCTACATAGAGGTCGCTGGGGATTTCTTCATCGACCTTAGTGGTGTGATATATCGCCCGCGATAATACCGGTGATTGAATAATATCAATGTTATGAAAACTAGCGATTTCGCGAATCTTAAATGCCGCTTGCTCGACACCTTTAGCAATTAAAATGGGCGTTTGCATCATATCTGGCTGGTATTTAATGGCAACAGAATAATGTGTAGGGTTGGTAATAATAACATCCGCTTCGGGTACTGCCGCCATCATTTTTCGATTGGCTATTTCTTGCTGCATTTGTCTGATACGGCCTTTCACTTCTGGCTTGCCATCGGTATCTTTCATTTCATCTTTAACTTCTTGAAATGTCATTCTTAATTTTTTTGCGTTCTCCATTATCTGTACGGGAATATCCACCATAGCAATTAAAATGGTCACTAATGACAAGGCTATCGCACCCCAAACACCAATGCTCATAGAATGAATAATAGCGGAATGTAAATCTTCATACGCTAAGGATAATAGCTCACCCTGCATCCCCTTCAACATGATAATTGACAACACAATGATTAATATGACTTTTGCTAAAGCCTTAGCTAATTCAATCAGCGAATTCATAGAAAACATACGTTTAAGCCCAGCACCAGGGCTCATTCGACTCATCTTGGGCATCATCGATTTAGTACTAAATAACCAGCCACCCAAAGCAAGGGGGCCAACAAAAGCGGCGATAAGTAACACTGAAAATATAGGAATTAAGCCGATAGATACGGCATAAAATGAAGCCCCTAGATTACCCAGCATGTAACTGGTATCGAAAATAGCCTGTCTAGGAATGTCAAAATTAAGGCGCGCCACTTCGATAATTTTTTGTGACAAAAAACCACCGAACCACAATAGACCGAAAGACCCCGCTAATAACACCGCAGTGGTAGTAAATTCTTTCGACCGAGGCGTTTGCCCGTCTTCCTTAGCCTTCTCCAGCTTCTTCGGCGTGGCCTCTTCTGTCTTTTCTTGACTCTGGTCGTTTTCGGACATAAATCCTCTGATACTAAAAAATAGAAGGGTTATTTTTTAGTAGTTAACATTATTCTTATACTGAAGAATGGTGTTTAAAACAATATTTAACCTTGCAGTACACTAATGGCAAATTTCATACCCTGATCTACAAAAAGTTCAAATGACGGTAAAAATGCATTAAAGCCGACCCACATAATAAACAAGCCAAAAAGTAGTGTAAGAGGAAAGCCTACCGCAAATATATTCATCTGTGGCGCTGACCGGCTCATTACACCAAAGGCAATATTTACCAACAATAATGCAGTCAGTACTGGTAATGAAATGGTCAACGCACTACCAAACATCCAACCCCCTAATTCTACAATACGGTAGATATTTTCGGGAGTAATTCCTGACGCACTAATCGGCAGCATCGAAAAACTATCGACCAATATGCTTACCAATACCAGATGGCCATTAAAGCTGAGAAATAATAAGGTAGTCGTTAACAAATAAAATTGGGATAAGATACTAACACTCATGCCACTTGATGGGTCATTCATGGAAGCAAAACCCAAGCCCATTTTCATTGCAATAAACATCCCTGCCAATACAAATAGTTGAAAAACCACCTGAAAAATAAAAGCTAAAGCAACACCAATAAGAATTTGCTGGCCGACAACTAACATCATCGATAAACTTAAACCAGATAACGTTGAGGCAGGAGGCAGTAATGGCACGATGATTATGGTGATGGCTATCGATAAAGTTAAACGAATTTTTGCTGATACAATACGAGTACCAAAGATGGGGGCCGCCATAAAAAAGGCAGAAATACGCGTCAATGGCAAAATGTATTGACTCACGAGATACATCAACTGAGGTTCAGTAAAGGCCAACATAGTTTAAACGTGTACCTTTTCAAGAATACTTAACTCTAAGGAAAAATTCTTACGCTGATGTTTTAACACACGCATAAACTATCCAATCAACAGCGGAATATTTAAAAAAAGCTCATTAAATAGATCAGTAAATTGTGTTATTAGCCAACCACCTAAGAACATAATGGCACCTAATGTGATTAATAATCTTGGCAAGAAACTAAGTGTTTGCTCATTAATTTGCGTAGCGGCTTGAAACATACTGACGATCAATCCGACGGCTAATCCTGGGCCAACGATTAAAGAAACAATAAGTACCACTAAAAATAAGGCATTACCAAATAATTGCATTACCACTTCTGGTGTCATATGGGGACCTCTAAAAATAGTGATTTTTTCGTTAGAGCAAGAGTCGTAGCTACGCGAAGAAAACGTCCAAAGGGTGAGCTCCAGCGAATCAAGCACCGTGCGTACACCTGCATGGATGGAAGCAGAGTGGCGCAGGACGCCAAAGCCAAGGTGCACAATTTACACGGAGTAAATGACCCATACTGGTTTATTACGATAGAGAGCACGGAGCTGCTAAAAGTAGGCGACATGAGGCGATATAGATATTGCGGTAAAAGTACATTTTTAGTAGACACCATAGTTTATATCCCGAAACTGGCAGCTAAAGTACCCATCAACATTGCCCAACCATCCGCTAAAACAAATAGCATGATTTTAAAGGGTAGTGAAATAATTAATGGGGATAACATCATCATACCCATGGCCATCAATACACTAGCCACCACTAGATCTATCACTAAAAATGGGATAAACAGAATAAAGCCTATTTGAAAAGCCGTTTTTAATTCACTGGTAACAAATGATGGGATTAATATAGATATAGGCACGTCTTCAGGATTATCAATCGTCCCTACATTGGCAATATCCATAAATAATTTCAAATCACTTTCTCTTGTCTGTGACATCATAAAACGATGAAAAGGCTTACTAATATCTTCTATAGCTTGTGCTGATGTTATTTCTTCTGCTATGTAAGGTTGTAAGACGGTTTTATTTACCTCGGTGAAAACAGGGTTCATAATAAATAAAGTTAAGAATAAAGACATGCCGATCAAGATCTGGTTTGAAGGCGACTGTTGCAAACCTAATGCCTGGCGTAAAATTGCAAAAACAATAATAATGCGCGTAAATGAGGTCATCATCAATAATAAAGCAGGAATAAAGGTGAGCGCGGTCATAATGGCAAGCACTTGAATACTTACCGAATAATCTTGAGAGCCATCGACGTTAGTTTTAACCGTCATGGCGTCTAAACCTGGAAGTGATGTCAGGGTAGAAACAAACGAGGGTGTGGCATTACTTTTTTCAGTCTGAGACTGAGCATAAACACTAGGCGCCGCTCCCATGATAAACAAAAACATGCACAACACTATAGGCAATAGAAGTTTAATGGGTAGAAAAATTGACCGCGATTTATTCATCATGGGTGACTTTTTTACCTTTTATCAGCTGGTTAAATGTTTTAGAAAATGACTGAACTGAAAATTCACTTTGATTTGAAGTTTCAACTAAGTCTAATGGCTTATCCAATGTCTTAATATGACTAACGAAGCCGGGAGCTACGCCGATCAAAATTTGTTCGTCTCCGATCTGAACTACCATTAATTTTTCTTTAGACGATAGGGGTAGGCAGGCCGTTACTTTCATGGCTTTATTGATCGCCACTCCTTTATATCCCATTACCTTGATTGCCCATGCCAAGATCAATATGACCACGATGACAGCAAATAAAGATAGAAATACTTCCAACAAGTTTCCGCTATGGTTCGATAACGTACTGGCTTTGATTGAAGACGTAGCAACTACGATATCTTCAGCACTCATTGCATGAGCGCTAACAATAAAAATAAAGCATAATAAAATAAATTTTTTTAAATGAATATATGGATTACGACTGTAAAAGATCATCATTCAGCTCAATTTCTTAATACGTTCGCTAGGACTAATCACATCGGTCATGCGAATACCAAACTTTTCATTCACCACCACCACTTCTCCATGGGCTATCAGCGTACCGTTGACCAATACATTTAAAGGTTCACCGGCCAGACGATCTAACTCTATCACCGAGCCTTGATTTAACTGCAGGAGATTACGGATAGTAATCGAGGTACTACCGACTTCCATAGAAATAGTTACAGGGATATCTAAAATAATATCCAACTCAGGGTTAAGAGATTTTCCTGCCGTGGGATCATTATCAAACTCTTCAAAACCTAAAGAGTCTACTGACTCCTCGGATTCTGCAACATCTTGTTCTTCCATTGCCGCTGCCCAATCATCTGTCACTGCTTCTTCACCAGCAGCAGGAATTTTACCGTCTTTTACATTCTCATCTTCACTCATCTGTAACCCCCTGCTGTTGCTGTTCAGCTAAACGCATGAGCGGCGATATCGTATTCGCCTTCGTACGCTTGATTATTTCGTTAACTTTTAAGGCTAAATTACCATTAGACTGACCAATACTCACTTTAAACATAGGCACACCGTTAGCATTAGTAATGTGCTCCTCCGGTAACTCGATAGGAATTACATCGCCCTTCTTTAGATCAATAATATCTCTTAATAAAATTTGCGATTGTACAAAATTGGTATCTAGCTGCACGTTCGCCTGCATAATATCTTCACGTAAAGAGTTCACCCAACGGTCATCCCTTTCGTCACTATCACTTTGCAAACCAGCATCTAACATTTCACGTATGGGCTCAATCATTGAATAAGGAATGGTGATATGTAACTCACCACCGCCACCATCTAGCTCCACATGAAAGCTACTCACCACCACCACTTCGCTAGGGCTGACAATGTTCGCCATGGAAGGGTTGACCTCAGAATTTATATGTTCAAAATCGAGAGGGAGTATTGCACGCCAAGCTTCTTTCATGTCAATAAAGGCTTGTTCAAGTACCATTCTGACGACTCTTAATTCTGTCGGTGTAAATTCTCTACCTTCAATTTTTGCATGTCTACCATCACCACCAAAAAAATTATCTACTAATTTAAAGACCAGTTTGGCATCAAAAACAATTAATGCAGTGCCACGTAACGGCCTAAATTTCACCATATTTAAACTAGTTGGCACATACAGTGTATGTACGTATTCACCAAATTTTTGAATATTGATTCCGCCTACGGAGACATCGGCTGTGCGACGTAATAAGTTAAACATGCTGATACGGGTATAACGTGCAAAGCGCTCGTTAATCATTTCTAACGTAGGCATTCGACCGCGAACAATACGGTCTTGAGTAGTTAAGTCATAAGCACTAACACCACCCGCACCCATACCATCATTCGTATCGACATCACCATCATCTACACCGTGTAATAGCGCATCAATTTCATCTTGTGATAATAAGTCTTGCACAGCTCGCCCTTTTATTTAATGTTATTGCCAATACACATTGACGAATAACTGTTTATTGCATAACTAAATTAGTAAATAATAATTTTTCAATTCCCGGCTTACCTATTTCTCGTTCGATAATATCCTGTAGCTCTTTCAATGCTTCAGTGCGTAACAATTCACGTCCCTCTTCTGTTTGTAACTCTTCATAATTTTGCCCGCCAAACTTCAGTACTAGACTATTACGTAGCATCGGCATATGGATCTCAATTGCTTCAATGACATCATCATCTCTTGTCATTAGGCTAATATCGACCTGCATAAATCGCTGTCGGCCTCTAGATTGGAAATTAACGATAATGGGGGGTTTCAGTGGAAAATAAATTGCCAGCTTTTTAACGCCATCTTCTACAGGCTCTTCCGGCTCTTCCGGCTCTGCGGCTCCGTCATCTAAAAGTTCTGGAGGTATTGGATTACCATTTTCATCCAAGATAATTTCCACCTCAGGCTCTGGACTTAGCATTTTCACGGCAAAAATCGTACCTCCCACAGATAAACCAATCAGTAAGGCTATTAAGACTGAAAAAATAATGATTTTCTTCTTTTTTTCTACCTGACCTGCTTCTTGCTCATTTTCGTCTTCTTCGCTATCGTCATCTGCCATGCCAATTTTCCGTCATTGAGTGATCTACTAAGAAAAATTAGCAAGAGATATGCCAGAAAGATGGGTGATAGGTGATAGGTGATAGCAATGTGTTGGCTCGACCTGACTGACAGGTCAAGCTTTACCTCTGTACTTCGTACTAAGGGGTAAACTTTACTGTTTACCCTAGAAGCGGCAGTTGGCGCGAAAAAGCGGTGCACCAAAAGTAGGCCCCTCTAGGGGAGTTAGTGGTGTGCATAGGACTTTCCCTAGCAACATAAGTTAGTATCGCGTAGCGACCTTATTGGTCGTGAGCGAATACTACGATGTTCTAGGTGCATCAATAACTTGTGCACGACTCCATGGATGGAGGAGGTAGAGCGACGCAGGAGCCAAAGCCGAGACTTTCGTGATTCAACTGCCGTTTCTAGGTTTAAGCATAGGAATCTATAAGACTACTGCTGATATTACTAGACTGTGTCGGTGTTTCTAGCATTTCTTCTTCGCTAGTTAGCGTATGGCTCCTGAATACGTCTTGCTCATGGCGTTGCTCTTTCTCGGATTGTGATTGATCGGACACGTCCACATCAGCAAGATTTAATCCGTCTTCTGCAAACATCTCGCGTAAACGCAAGGCATTCTGATCTAACGCTTCGCGTACGCTAGCATTTTGTACCGTAAAACTCACTTGTGCCTGATCTTGGTTGATGGAGACTTTAATGTGTAATGAACCCAACTCAGGAGGATCTAGTTGAATCGTCGCTGTTTTGATACCTTTTGCAGACATCCACATCACCCGTTCTGTCACCGCTTCGCCCCATTTAGCCTGCTGAAAGGACGTGCCTAAAGCTAACTGAGGGGTTACTTGGGCTTCTGCAGCCCATGTTTTAAGCAATGGATTTGCTGCACTAAGACTACTAGCATCACTTTCTACTAATGGAGCCCCCGCCGCCAATATCAGCGGGGTAGTAGATTCGGCACTGGCCTTGCCAGCCCACTGGGCTAGTGCAGAAGAGCTCATTGACATGTCAGACATAGAGGCTATTGGTGCAAACTCAAGGACCATGGGGTTAATTGGAGATGGATGTTGTATAGCTGAAGACGTTATTGGCCCTAGTGTCGTCAATGCAGTAGCTGGCTGCTCGGCCAAGAAACTACTTGGCTTTTTGGCTAGTATATCTCCTTGCACTACTTGGCTTAAAGTTATGGCTTCTGCCGCTGTCAGCCCCTGGCTTATTGTCACACTATCTACTACGGGAGCTACTACAGGAGTCGTTTCTACTAGTGATGCTCCTCCCCCCAAAACGGCAGCGATTAACTCTTCTGTAGGTGTTAACTCTGCTAGTAATGGGGGTTCTGCTACAAGAGTGCTAAAATTAACATCGGCTAATGTTGAAATTCCTAGCGTCTCTACCCGCTCACTTACCACGATACCACCAACCACTAACGCGTAATCACCATCACTCAAAGCATCCTTAAGTGGGTCAACCATTGCTTGCATTTCTTCGCCGGCTTCTTTGTTGACAGCAACATGACTACTAGTACTATTCACTTGAGCAGCACGTTCACCGCTGGGTTCAGGCTCTTGAGTGCTAGTTTTTGTTTCTTGCAGGGTTTGCTTTTCTATCCGCTGCATTTTATCTTTAAAATCCGTGGTCGCTGACTCAGACTTTTCCATAGAAGACGCTTTGCCTTCACGCTCTATAGCTTTACTGGGGAATACACTGGAAATATCCGTTATATGATGGGTATGCATTTTGGCTCCGATAGATACTTATAGCTAAAGTGTTACGCTAATACATTAATAGGTACCCGTAAGCGGCAAAAGCTTGCCGTACAAATATGACTATTTGTTAATATTTATTAGAAATGCAAGTAGAATGCCAAGCTATAAATAAACTTCATCGGTAAAAATCTACTAGGCGGCTGTCCGAGAATAGGGGCCGTAGCGAGGCAATGAGAAATCGAGGGAATTTTTCCGATCAGTTGAGACGAGTAGTGGGCTTATGCACCAACAGTAGGCGCTCTTAAGCGACAAAAATGATCGGATAAATACACCGGTTTTCCGCTGCCGTAATAGATTCTGCCTAAGTCCGACAGCCTCCTAGG
>JBLHJR010000098.1:0-8287 GCA_047619205.1 Candidatus Endobugula sp.
CTGACCACCAATCACATTGTGGTACTATTCTGCCCCATGAATAAAACCCTCAAAAACACCCTAGAACAGCTGTCGCAAGATCAACTGATCCAAGTCATTGAGCAAGTACATAGCAGTCACAAAGACTACCAAGCTATTGTCGAGCAAGCCATCGCTGCTTATAACCCCAAAGAACTGTATAAACTCACCAATAAAGCGATTACTGGCATTAAAAACGGCACACGCTTTATTAGCTACCGTGAAACCTACGACTTTGAACAAACGCTGGATCGCATCAACGCAGGCATTGAAAAACTGATCACAGAGGCGCCCGATCTGGCGATTAAGCTGTGTCAGCGATTGATCGATATCGATGGTAGTATTTGCGAGCGAGTGGACGATTCTAACGGCTTCTTATCAGCATGTTATGCCACTACTTACCACCTACTGGATCGCGCGTTTGTTGCGGCAAAAAGCGATCGTGAAGTCGTTGGTCGCTACCTCTATGAGGTCTATAAGCATGATGAATATGGGCTACGAGGTTACATTTTAGAAAACGCAAAACAGTCATTACGGGCGGGCGCCGACAAGGTGCTGGAAACCTTGCTGCAGGATAACCCTTTAGAAGACTATAAATCCTGCCATGTACTGAAAATTATTGCCGATGTTCGTGGGGACGTGGATACCTATATTAAACTCGTCAAACAAGAGGCACTCGCTTTCGGGCGACCTTTAGCGGATCAATCCATCTGCGAGATTGCCACACGCCTAAACGCGGCCTTTAGAAGTGAGGAAGCCATTCACTGGCTAGATAAGATTAGCGAAGACGGGCACTACACCACGCAAAAAACTCAACTATTGATCGAAGCTTACCAACTGGAAGGTAAAGATAACAAAGCCCGGCAATTACTGTGGGAGTGTTTTGAGCGCTATTTACATGTTGAGGACTATCTCGCCTACCTTAAACAAGCCACAGAACCCGAGCAAGAAACAGCCGAGATTAACGCCATTGCTTTAGCCAAAAAACACACGAGCTTGAATAGCACATTGGCTTTTCTGGCGGATATTCAGCAATGGGATGAGGTGGACGCCCTTATTATTGATCATGCCAAAGCAGATACATTGGGCGGCATTCACTATTCACACTACCGTAAACTGTCTACTCGCCTGGCCAAACAAGAAAGAAGCTTAGCGGCCACTTTATTGCGCAGAGCCTTGGTGGAAGACGTTCTTTATAAAGCACAATCCAAGTATTATCACTATGCCGTCAGCGACCTAAAAAAAGCCCATGACTTTGCACAAACAGTGAGCGACTGGCAAGGCTTTACAAGCCATCAAGCCTTTATACAAGCCTTACAAACGCAGCACGCCCGCAAACATGCGTTTTGGTCAAAACTCGACTCATCGGGATAAGATGAAAACAAACGACAGGAATTAATCATCAATGCATTTTTTAACCCTAGACGGAGAATCACCCCTAGCGGGCGCTAACGCGGATCAAATCGTTCGACCGCCACGGAGGGCGGAAATGTAGATTTTGCATCGTGACATGAATGTCACTTATTAGAGTAATGCAGGAGCAATTGCCGAGAAACAAAAATTCACCAGCCGATTTATCGAACCAGCGAGTCTTCTCTCCCTTCCCTATCTACCATACAAAAAAACCCGCACAGGGCGGGTTATTTTGTATCAATTCAATACGTATTTTTACGTCGGGATTAACTCGCGCCTTCCTTGGCGCTCGGGTCTACGACCCATCAACAACATACGTTGATGTTCAAAACGGCTTTCCTGCCGTTTGGTCGAACGGGGCATGGTTAAACCCCTCCCTCTCCGCCATACAAAAAAACCCGCACTAGGCGGGTTATTTTGTATGGCGGAGAGGGAGGGATTCGAACCCTCGATACCGATCAAGGTATACTCCCTTAGCAGGGGAGCGCCTTCGGCCACTCGGCCACCTCTCCAAATTCTTCTATTTACTATTTCTACTTAACGCTACATTCAAACCATAGAATGGTTCATGGAAGCGGCGGCATGATACCAGCAATACCTTTTTATTCAAAGGCTTGGGGGACATTTTTATAAGAAATAATCGAGTTGCGGTTACACCTATAACAAATTTCCAAATGTTACAGGTGAAGAGCATGAAACAGGGCAGTAACTCCTCTCATTACTCGCCTTGATTACCTGGTTCTATACCTTTTTCGCGCTGGATTCGTTCATAAATTTCTTCACGGTGAACCGCTACTTCTTTGGGAGCATTAACGCCAATACGTACTTGATTACCTTTAATCCCCAACACTGTTACTGTAACGTCATCATCAATCATTAATGTTTCACCGATACGACGGGTTAATATAAGCATGTTACACTCCTAGTTTTCCTGTAAATCCATAGTTAAAGCGTTGGCACGCTACTGCACCACTAACACAGCAGAATCCACTGTATGAGTGTAGTCAATATTATTTATTAAGCGTAGAAACTCACATCATTCCTCAAACTTAAATAAAAACCGCTATACTACTTCTGTTTTATCTAGACCAAAAGCCGTATGTAAACTTCTAATCGCTAATTCTGCATAGCGCTCTTCAATAATCACTGATATTTTAATTTCAGAGGTGGTGATCATCTGAATATTTATATTCTCTTCCGCTAAGGTCTTAAACATTTGTGAAGCGACGCCTGCATGGGAACGCATACCGACACCAACGATAGAGACTTTTACCACACTATCATCGGTCAATACCGCTTTTGCACCTAACTCAGCAGCAACCGAATCCATCACGGCTTTTGCTTTGACCATATCGCTACGGTTCACCGTAAAGGTAAGATCGGTAGTATTGTCAGCGGCAACATTCTGCACAATTACATCAACTTCAATATTCGCATCACCAATGGGAGCTAGTACTTTAGACGCTACGCCAGGAATATCAGGAATACCCGAAACAGTGACTTTTGCTTCGTCACGATTAAATGCAATGCCAGAAACAACGGGTTGTTCCATTGTTGAAAACTCCTTATCAAGCGTAATTAACGTACCAGGACCGTCTTTAAAGCTATGTAATACACGCAGTGGGACATTATATTTACCCGCAAATTCCACCGCTCGGATTTGTAATACTTTTGAACCTAAGCTGGCCATTTCCAACATTTCTTCAAAGGTAATTTTTTCTAGACGACTCGCAGCCGGCACCACGCGAGGGTCTGTAGTATACACGCCATCTACATCAGTATATATCTGACATTCATCGGCTTTTAAGGCGGCGGCAAGTGCGACACCTGTGGTGTCTGAACCACCACGACCTAGAGTGGTAATATTACCTTTTTCATCGGTTCCCTGAAAGCCCGCAACCACGACGACTCTGCCGGCATCTAAATCAGCACGTATGTTGTTTTCATCAATCGATTGAATCCGCGCTTTTGTATGCGCATCATCGGTTAAAATTTTAACTTGTCCACCGGTGTATGAGCGTGCTTCGCAGCCTTTAGCCTTAAGCGCCATGCACAACAATGCAATAGTGACCTGCTCACCCGTCGATAACAAAACATCCATTTCTCTTGGATCTGGTGATGTTTGCATTTCGCTGGCAAGCCCGATCAAACGATTCGTTTCACCACTCATAGCGGAAACAACAATCACTAAGTCATGACCTTGCTTACGGTGCCGCGCAATTTTTTCTGCCACTGCTTGAATACGCTCTACCGAACCTACCGATGTACCACCATATTTTTGAACCAACAGGCTCATAATTCATTCACCTTAGAATAAAAAATCAATATCGTATTGACTGTAGCCTCGACTCAAACAAAACAATTTCAAGCAATAGCTTTAATAAGAAATATTGATTTGAGTGTCAGCACTGCAAAGGGCAGCAATTAAACACTATATACTCCTAAAAGTTAATAGGCTGGACTATAAAATACTGAATAATTACTTAAGGGCACCTCTATTAATTCAAATTTGCCTCAGCGCGAGTGCTTACGCTCATTCCGCTAGGCATTTTTCGTGGCTAATGGCCTTAGTCCTTAGCAAGAAGAATAACAATGCGGATGAATGTAAGAGCCGCGCCCGAAGGGGCTTTTAGGCATTCTCGATCTCTGCGTTAACTTTTTTCGACAGGCAACCAGCCTGCCTACAAAAAGTTGCCTTGACCTCGAAAATGCCTAAAAGCCTGAGACAATTTCAATCAATAGAGGTGCCCTTAATGATACTGCAACATTCATACTTTATTGTTGCACCCATTGAGCGACTTTATCAAGAGCGTCATCAATCCCACTAGGATCAGTACCTCCCCCTTGCGCCATTTCTGGACGGCCGCCACCCTTACCTCCAACTAACGGGGCAATTTCACGCATTAGATCACCGGCTTTAAAGCGCTGAGTAAGGTCTTTGGTTACCCCCACGATCAATGACACCTTACCCGGAAGCGATGAGTCACCTTCTGCGGACGCGAGTAAAAAGATACCGCTCTCCAATTGACTTTTTAAGGCATCAGCCAACTCACGAAGACCTTTCGCATCCACGCCTTCGACCCGATGGGTTAACACATTCACACCGGCGACTACATTGATACTACTTAATAGGTCACCACTACTCGTGCTCGCAACCTTTGCTTGCAATGCAGAGAGGGTCTTTTCTTGTTCTTTTATTTTCGCCACTAATTGCCCGACTTTCTCCAGCGCATGAGCCGAATTAGATTTAAGTAGCTGTGCAATACTTTCAAGGTTATTTTCTAACACAGAAAAATACGCTAACGCTTTAGCTCCGGTTACCGCTTCGATACGACGCACTCCAGAAGCAATACCTGATTCCGAAACAATATGGAACAAACCAATATCTCCCGTGCGTTCAACATGAATACCGCCACAAAGCTCAACAGAAAACCCTTCGCCCATGGAGAGCACACGCACTTCATCGCCATACTTTTCACCAAATAGCATCATCGCGCCTTTGGTTTTGGCTTTATCCAACTCACATACTTCAGTTTGTACTGGCGTATTACGACGAATTTCATCATTAACCGCTTGTTCTATTGCGCTTAACTCTTCACTACTCAGGCCTTGTAAGTGTGAAAAATCAAAGCGCAGCTTTTCTGAGTCAACTAAGGAGCCCTTTTGCGTCACATGCTCACCCAGGACATTACGCAATGCTGCATGCATCAAATGCGTTGCTGAGTGATTAAGTGCAGTCGCTTGGCGAACATTCTCATCCACTTGTGCCAACACTTGATCACCAATGCTAAGCCCACCTTCTAAAATGCGACCAATGTGCAAATGGTTGTTACCATTTCTCTGACAATCACGGACTTCAAAACGACTGTTGCCGACTAGATTGTCCCCTACTAAACCGTCCCCTACTAATAGATAACCCGTGTCGCCTACTTGACCACCCGATTCTGCATAAAAAGGCGTTTGCGATAATACGATGACACCGTCTTCGCCTTCTTGTAATTGTTCTACACTATCAGCACCTTTATAGAGCGCTACCACTGAACCATTATCACGGGTGTTTTCATAACCCGAAAAAACCGTCTCGCCACTGACACTGATCGTTGCCGAATAATCAATACTAAATTTACCTGCCGCACGTGCGCGAACACGTTGTTCTGCCATGCATTTTTCATAGCCATCCATGTCTAGCGTTAATTCACGCTCACGCGCAATATCATTAGTTAAATCGGTGGGAAAGCCATAAGTATCATAGAGTGTGAACACGACTTCACCTGGGATTTCGCTAGCAGACAGCTTAGCTAAGGCCAACTCTAATACCGACAAGCCTTTTTCTAAGGTTTTTTCAAACTGCTTTTCTTCTGCTAACAAGACTTTTTCAATTTGGCCTTGTTGGCGCCTCAACTCTGGATAAGCATCGCCCATTTCGTCCGTTAAGGCCGCTACTAGCTTATAAAAGAACACGTCCATATGGCCCAGTTTATGACCATGACGAATAGCACGGCGAATAATACGCCGTAAAACATAACCACGCCCCTCATTTGACGGCATCACGCCATCACTAATCAAAAAGGCACAAGAGCGAATATGATCGGCAATCACACGCAAGGATTTACTCTCTAGGTCTTCTGTCTCGGTTATCGCTGCCGCTGCTGCCAACAAATGCTGAAACAGGTCAATATCATAATTATTGTGCACGCCCTGCATAATCGCTGAAATACGCTCTAATCCCATCCCCGTATCAACAGAGGGCTGAGGTAGCGGTTCCATAGTGCCGTCGGCACTACGATTAAACTGCATGAAAACGTTATTCCAAATTTCGATATAACGGTCACCATCTTCTTCAGGCGTTCCCGGTAAACCACCCCAAATATCTTCACCATGATCGTAGAAAATTTCAGTACAAGGACCACAAGGACCGGTATCGCCCATTGCCCAAAAATTATCCGATTGATATTTTCCTCCCTTGTTGTCACCTATACGAATTAAGCGCTCGGCAGGAATACCAATGTCTTTATGCCAAATATCGTAGGCTTCATCGTCATCAGCATAAACCGTTACGGTTAACTTTTCAGCCGGAATAGCCATCCATTCGGGGGAGGTTAAAAACGTCCACGCGTAAGTGATCGCATCACGTTTGAAGTAATCACCAAAGCTAAAATTACCGAGCATTTCAAAGAAGGTATGATGACGAGCGGTATAACCCACATTTTCTAAATCATTATGCTTACCACCTGCACGTACACAACGCTGTGATGTGGTTGCACGGTTATACTTACGTAGGTCAGTGCCTAAAAATACATCTTTAAATTGCACCATACCCGCATTAGTGAATAACAAGGTGGGATCATTAGCGGGGACTAAAGAACTGCTATTCACTATGGTGTGCGCTTTTGTCTCAAAGAAACGTAAGAAAGCATCGCGTATATCAGCGCTTTTCATAAATTGACCTATAAGCAAGTAATGTGGAGTGAGGAAAATGGCAGGAATTATAAACGATAGGGATGCAAGCTAACAGCATGCAGTTGAGGGCTTAGAGAAAGAAAGCCGTCGTTTTAGCTAATAATACTCCCATTGGGATTACTAGGAGGCTGTCCGAGAACGTGCTCACACCATCTCTTCAGCGAAAGTCTTACCTGCAAGTAGATGTAGATGTAAATGAAACACCGTCTGTCCTGCATTCGCACCATTATTGATAATAATCCGAAACGCCTCTTCGACACCTTCTTGTTTAGCGATATTCCCCACTGTCAACATCAAGTGGCCTAGCAATGCTTTATCTTCAAGACTAGCATCTACGAGGCGAGGAATAGGCTTTCGGGGAATAATTAATAAGTGTGTCGGTGCTTGAGGCGCTATATCGCGAATGCAAATACACTCATCATCTTCATAAACCTTATCAACAGGAATATCACCATGAATCATTTTAGAAAAAATGCTTACTTCGCTCATAATTTATTCCGCTTGAGAGGTTTTCTTGGCTTTCCACTGCTGTTTTTCTTCATCTCTTAATACTCGTGCTTCGCCTTCCAACATCACTGGAATATCATCACGTATCGGATAAGCAAGGCCACTGGCTACAGCGATCAGTTCTTGATTTACTTGATCATATTGCAATGGCGCTTTAGTCACAGGGCAAACCAATAGACTTAATAGTTTTTTATCCACTTTACTCTCTCTATACTTGTTACTTTATAATACCTTTGCACGAAAGCCACTTTGCTCTCATGCCGCGTTAAAAACTGACTCAATCAGTCATTTATACCTATAAACTCCCTCTTTCCGTAGGTTTTTGCCTGGCCTGTAAGCAAAGTCATCTTCCGCGCAAAGGTCTCTTTATATTTATTTTACTGCTTATTGCGCTTGGGCATTGCAGGCATTAATAACTGTGGGTCTAAGCGCTGATTAAACCAATTCATCCGCCAATCTAAATGCGGTCCAGTAGAACGGCCCGTGGTGCCGATTTCTGCAATTAACTGATCCTGCTCAACCCGATCACCTTGCTTAACGTGCGCTTTATGTAAATGGATAAAGGTTGATGAAATGCCATGACCATGATCCATAATAACCGTACCACCAGAAAAGTACATATTCTCATGCACTAGCGTAATCATACCTGCAGCAGGCGCCGTCACTGGCGTCCCTTGAGGGGCCGCAATATCTACCCCATAATGGGGACGCTTAGGCACACCATTATAATAACGACGACTACCATAAACGCCCGATATAATACCTTTAGCTGGCCAAGTAAAGGTCTGTAGAAAGTGCTGTAAATCAGAGTCTATCGCCCTCGCCGCTTTCGCTAAGCGCACCTCTTTGCGAATACGCGGCAATTCCGCTTCGGGGACATTCACCGTTC
>JBLHJR010000099.1:0-8097 GCA_047619205.1 Candidatus Endobugula sp.
ATAATGAAATAGTGCCTTTTACCAATAATCAGGGAGAGCGAGATCTGCGAATGACTAAGGTTCATCAAAAAATATCGGGCTGTTTCCGTAGTATGAAAGGCGCTGAAATGTTTTGTCGTATCCGAGGCTATCTATCAACGTGTCGTAAACAGGGTGTGAGCTCAAGCGCTGCTATGGAATTGTTGTTTAATGACGAATTACCTGATTTTGCCAAATAGTTTTTACGGTACGCTGAGTAGATACCTTTGTGCTAACATACTAAAATTCAATGGTGTTCCGAGGGATCATTTCCCACTATTCTTGAAGGAATGTGGGTGGCGTTTTAACAACCCACAACAAAAACAACCGTTACCTCAATTAAAAAATGGGTTAAACTTGAAATGGGTTGGCTATCTGGGACAGCCTCAAATTGTTTTATAGCCTAAACTTCTTAATTAAGGAAACATAAAATGAAAAAAATAGTATTAACCAAAAAACCCATAATAACAGCGCTGCTCTTGGCTGCTGCCTTAACAAGCTGTGCTTCCAAGTCGCCGTCCTCTGCGTCTGAAACTGCCTCAGCAGGATTGATTACTATTGCTACAACGGGCAATCCTGACCCGTTACATGCCGAGCTGGGTGGAACGGTTATTTCTTCGGAAGCCTTACAGCAGAAGGTAGGCCCTCTGCTTAAATTAGACAAAAATGAGCATCTGGCTCCCAAGGCTCTTGTTACTTCAACGGGAGAAACTTACGCAATGGTCGCGCCGACCATCACTAAAGATAACTTCATTTTGGTTGATAGCCAAGGCAATATAATGCGTATGGATGTGGGGCAGACAGAAGGTCACCAAATCCCTTTTGTTGTTCAAACACTAACCGACTTGTCGCCATCAGTATCTGGTCCTGCTTCAAAGGGGCTGATTACCATTGCTACAACGGGTAATCCTGAGCCTTTGTATGCTGAGCTAGGCGGAACGATTATTTCTTCGCAAGCATTGCAGAAGAAAGTCAGTAATCTTCTTGATTTAACAAAAAATGAGCATCTAGCACCTAAAGCTTTGGTTTCTCCAAATGGAGAAACTTATGCGATGGTTGCGCCAACCATCACTAAAGACAATTTCATTTTTGTTGATAGCAAAGGTAATGCGGCACGTATGGATGTAGGTCATACAGAAGGTCATTATATGCCTTTTGTTGTGCGTAATATAATAGAAGATGGTGGTACACCTTGGTACGTAGAATTCTTGTACTGGGTAACAGGCCAATAAGTTTTCTAGTATAAAGCAAGATAAACAACCGCCAGATTTTTGCCTGTATGGCGGTTTTATTTACGTTTACTGTTTAAGGAGCTCCCCCAATGTCAGTCATTCAATATTTACGCTGTGGATTATTATCGCCATTTTTAGGCTTGCTTTTGCTCGCTGGTTGTTCATCGGTAGCTGACAACCTTCCTGTATCAGCAGCCTTTAGCTCAGTACCCGTTAATTTTACGCATGAGTGGGATCATGTCACACACCCCTTCACTGGTGCGGCAGTCATTGATATTGACAATGATGGGAAGCTTGAGATTTTTATCGGCGGTGGGCAAGGTCAAAGTGACGTTTTATTGAGTTATCAAGATGGTAACCTAGTTGATATTGAAAATGGTACAGGCCTGTCGAGTGATACTGCAACCTACGGGGTGACGGCAATTGACATGAATGCCGATGGTAAAACTGACTTAATTATTGCGCGTAACGACGGCGTCTATCTGTATATCAATAAAGGGGGGCGCTTTATTGAAAAACTGATTGAGGTTGATCTTCCTGTAAACTCAGTACCTTTCGCTGTGACGGTTTCGGATATTGATCATGATGGGGACGGGGATCTTTACGTCAGTATATTTGTGGATTTTCCGTCGTTTCGTAGTGCCACCTACAATGATCCCTCTCACGCAAAAATGAATCGAATGCTACTGAACAATGGGGATCTCACCTTTACTGATATCACCGCGTCATCTGGCACTGCCAGTAAACAGAATACTTTTCTTTCGGTGTTTGTCGATCTCAATGCTGACGGCTGGCAAGATTTGGTGGTTGCACAAAATACGGGTGAGGTTGAGATATTTCGCAATATGAAAGACGGTGTGTTTCAATCTATAGAAACTAAAACTAATCATGGTTTTTGGATGGGTTTGGCGGTAGGTGATATTGATAACGACGGTGACCAAGATCTATTCTTCACCAACGTGGGTAAATCTATTCCCACCTTTCTGACGAAGGGTGATCTTAGCAAAGATCAGCATCACACTCACGAATGGTTGTTGTTGCGCAATGATGGCGATTTTACATTTACTGACATGACCGAAGCATATAAGTTAACGGGGGAAGGTTTTGCTTGGGGTGCTGTTTTCGAAGACTTGAACTTGGATGGAAAGTTGGATTTGTTGGTGGCGCAAAACTATATCAAATGGCCTATCCATAAATTATTCAAACTCTCAGGTCGCAGTTACTTGCAAACGACGAAGAATGATGACGCGGTGTTCCAGCATATACCGTCACTAGACCTGAAAAACAACCATTTTGGCCAATCCCCGTTGATCGTTGATATCAATGATGATGGCAGGCAGGACGTGGTGTGGGTCAATATGGATGGGCCTGTGCGCGCATTCATTAATAACTCGTCAGGAAACTTTATTACAGTTGAAATACCCGATACAGTCGCTGCACTCGGTACTCGGGTAAGTGTTGAGACTGAAAAAGGTAGAAGTTATACGCGTGATGTTATAGCGGGTGTCGGTATGCTTACTGATCAAACCCCCGAGCTTAGTTTTGGGTTGGGTGAGCTTGAGCGAGTATTGCGAGTGCTGATTGAGTACCCAAATGGGAAAACTGAAACCATCTCTTCGCCACCCATTAATAGTAAGATACGTATTAATGAAGAAGAGTAGGCCAATAGGAGTGGGGTGTGCGGCCGCACACCCCAAATATTGGCCGCCGGAGCTTTGAACTCCTCAAAAAAAACCTACATAGAAGCACGCTATTTCGAATAATATAACAGTGGCTAACAGGACACGCACTCGTAATTCTATAGAATACCAAGGCCTGCTGTACTCCAGTGTTCCTGAGCCAGTGACGATTTTTGAATCTGTAAGGACAGGCATTGCAAAAAATTGGCATTGCAAAAAATTTGCATTGCAAAAAAGAATAACTGATTTTATTTTTTGCATTACCTATTGTTGTTATTTTAAGAATGATTTTGTGGGGTAGGTGGTTTATTGTGTGTTTTAAGGGCTTGAAAGCGTTGTTTTGCTTTTTTTAAACAATAGCTGCCCGTGACTTACTATTAAGCGGTGTCGTTTTTTGCTTGTGATAGAATTTTTATAACGAAGCGGCTTTTCTTCGCCGAAACTGTTGCTTATGTTGTTGTTCAAACTGCGTAGCGTTCTTTATCCAAATGTTAGTTTCAATGCTTAAGCGCTCTAAAATAGGCGGCAGCTGGTTGTTAATAGCTCCGCGTTTATCCTCCCTTACTACTCGCCCAGTCCAATCCACTAATACAACATAATCTTCCCAAGAAAAAGGAATGCCTGTTTGTGTTGCTTGAGTTATCGCGCCATCAAAGTGCAGTAGTGGTTTAATGGGCGTTTCAAAATGATGAAGCTTGAGAGAGGGCAGAGTGGCTTCTGCTATCTCATGGCCTAAAGTAAACTTAGGTTTAATACGCTCTTTAATGCTGGTGTACTCAGAGGTTTCAGGCGTATCGGCCATACAGGCTCGAACAGGGTTTAAGTCAACATAGGCCATACAAGAAAGTAGTGCTTCCTCGCTCAATAGTGCTTGTGATTTATATCGTGATTCCCAAAAGTGCCCAGTACAGTTGTCTTCTTTATTCGCCTCGCGGGCAATGGGTTCATTTAAGCATTTCATAAACCAACTTAAATCCGTTATACGGTGGCGCCATACTTCAATAATATCGCTGACTGTTTGTTGTTCTGCGGGACTTAACGAAGCACCTTGTTGCTGGCGCTGGATTAATAAGGGGCCTTTATAAAGGCTCGTCCAGCGAGTGATGATTTCTTGGTGACTCCATGCTACGTTTTGCTGAGGGTCGAGTTTTACGACGATGTGATAATGATTGCTTAGAACCGCATACGCACAGATATCAATACCAAAGAGAGAAGACAGTAATCGGATACGATTTTCTATCCACTGCCGTCGATGTTCGTAATCACGCTGTGATGTGTTATCAAACCCACAAAGGAAAGCCCGCCGTACGCAGCGAGAGACAATGTGATAATAGGGGGTGTCAGAAATAGAGATGAGTTCCTTTCTAGGGCGAGTCATTGTTTAGTCCTTTAAACATGTGATGATCTTATCTTAGTTTAGAGTGTTGCCGTAGGTCAATAGGTGAGTGCCTGTCCTTGCCCCTACTAATTGCCCTCTGGTATGCCGCAAATCAGATTTGCGCTAAACGACTTGTCCCCTTTATTCCGGAACTCGTATCCGCCATGGAACGTCACGGGCATCTGCATCTTCCTGCCGTTGTGCGTGAAAAATTATTGGTAATTAGCCGATCAACAGTAGATCGTATTTTGAGCCTAGAAAAGGATAGAACCGGGAAGTCTATCAGCACCACAAAGTCAGGAAATTTAATCAAGCATCAGATACAAGTAAGAACATTTGCTGATTGGGACGATGTCATTCCCGGCTTTTTGGAAGCCGACCTTGTTGCACATTGTGGCGGTAATACCCACGGCTCTTTTCTGAACACCTTAACATTAACCGACATAACTACAGGCTGGACGGAATGTTTACCCCTTTTGCGTAAGAGCGCTGGTGACGTCATCATAGGCTTAAAAATCGCTCAAGAAATTTTGCCTTTCCCTCTTCTTGGAATTGACACGGACAACGGAAGTGAATTCATTAATCATGAACTCATGGGATTTTGTGACGATAACAAAATCACTTTTACTCGGTCTAGAGCATACCGTAAGAACGACCAGGCGCACGTAGAGGAAAAAAATGGATCAATAGTGCGTAGAATCATTGGTTATGATCGCTTTGAGGGACGAGAAGCATGGGAAGCCCTTAGTGAGCTATATCGAGTGCTTAGGGTCTACGTTAATTTTTTTCAACCGTCATTAAAGCTCTTATCGAAACAAAGAAATGGCGCTAAAGTGTCAAAAAAATATGATACCGCCAAGACGCCACATCAGCGAATTTTATTGGTAGACACGATTGACCAGAAAATTAAAGATACTTTGGATGAACAGTACAAAATGCTCGATCCTGTCGCATTGTTATCAAAATTGGAGCAGCTGCAAAGCCAGTTGTTTGAATATGCATGGTCAAATAAAGGTAGTCACAGAACTATAGAGGCTCCAGTCGCACCACATGATCTGATTGCGCTACCTGAACCCAAAGAGGCCACCGAAAATAGTGAACGCAAAAATATAGCGAGCACGTCTGAAAAAGCAATGCTTTACCATTACCGACAAACTAAAAAGAACGACAACACCAAAAGACCAAGAGATTGGCGAACTAGAAAAGATCCGTTTGAGCGCGTATGGGATGAAATTAAGCTAAAATTAGAGCTTAATCCAGAGCAGACGGCAAAGGCTTTACTGGAAGGACTCATTGCCAAATATCCAGACGATTTTATAGCGGGTCAACTTAGAACTTTACAACGAAGGGTTTCTCACTGGCGACGAGAGCAGCTAGATCAGGAAGCTCGGTTGAGAGCCATTATGCGCCCCGGAGCATAATGTCAGTAAAGGGTTAAACGGCGTCGAACCGGAACCCTTGTCCTTCGAATCACCTTATGCACGTATTCACTGTGTATGAATATTGCGTGGGGTAATCAAGGTGTAATATAGAATATTAGGCTGAACAAAAATCGTACGATAGCGGGTATCTTTTACGATGAGGCAACGCTTTCTAGGTTAGTGTGATTATTAGATGAGGCAATACGACCGGCCAAGGTAGTTGACGTCTGATAACGTGGTTGAAAGCAGATTAGGGAATATATTCAGTACCGTAAATCCAAAGCTAAAGTTATCCTTTTTTACCCATGCAGAAATGCTCCCCTTTACATTACGGGGACTGCTTATTGATAGATTACGCTTTTAGCGATGGTTATCTCATTAGGTCTACTCAGGCGCCATGGGTTTCCTCGTTATCACTGGAATAAGCTGCCTTTTTTTGTAGTTCTCGGTAAGCCAATGTTTTGTCTTTAGGCCGGAGGGCGACCTTAACTACAAAGGAACATTGCTGCGTTGAGCCAATATTGGGTACTTATTCTGTTTTCCTCTCTAGTAATTAGCGGTATACTCGCCGCCTTGTATTTGGCTCCTAGATCTGCATTTGTGTTAAGCGCGCTTAATACGTTCGCAATACCTGCTATCGCTTCTAGCATCGAATGAACATTAAATAAGGGCCTTTTTGGACAATTTATCTATGCTACGACATGCTTATACTTACGCTCCTTCTTACGTATATTCTTCAACAAAGAGTGAGCTAACCGATGATACACTGATCTCTATAGTCTCGGATAAGCGTTGCGAAGTCTCCGAGGGTGTTATCTATTCAGGTTTGGATGCGATTGGCGAATCTGTCGGACACATTGAACAGTGGCGCTTGCCTGGCTATAGCATTGAACGTGGCGTGGTGGGCGATTGTTATTGGAGTCGTGGTGACAATATATTGTGTGTAGCCATAAGCGTAGATAATGAACAATGTAAACATATGGCTAACAGCACCGAGCGCGCCTATTGCCAGCTATTAGAAACTGCCAATGGCTTAGGCTTTACACATTTATTGCGTTTCTGGAATTATTTACCAGCCATTAATCAGGGTGATGGTGACAGTGAACTATACAAGCAGTTTTGCCTTGGTCGGCATAAAGCCTTCGTAGAACATCAAGTATCTGCCAATGATTATCCTTCGGCTTCTGCGCTGGGCCACCACTCTTCAGGCGCCGTGATTTTTGGTTTTGTGTCCAGCCAGCCTGGTCAACATATCGAGAACCCAGCCCAAGTAAGTGCGTATCAATATCCCCGCGAGTATGGGCCTAAGAGCCCATCATTTGCTCGCGCAACTATGAGTCATATGAGCAATCCATCGTCGCCACAAGCGCGGCTGTTTGTGTCGGGAACGGCAAGTGTACTTGGCAGCAACACCGTTGCCGCGGGTGATATTAGTACCCAGTTGTCAGTTACTGTCGAAAACTTAGAAAAGCTTATTACTAATGCAGGTAATGCCCGATTGCATTCGCTCAAAGTGTATATCCGAGAGTTAGCTGATCTTACAATGGTTACAGAGTATCTTAATCGCCGTTATCCAAATGTTATTAAATTGTATACCCACGCCGATGTGTGCCGCGCTAATTTATTAGTCGAAATAGAGGCGTTGGGATATGCTCAATAGTATTAACCATTCTATTTCTCTATGTTAAAGCAGATTAATCTTGGCTGGCGGATTATAGCGGCAGGTATTAGCTATACTACGTTTGGCGTACTGGCACTAATGATGAGTGCTGTATTGCTGGTCTTTGTCTACCCCATAGCCTTTTCATCGGCACGAAAACAACGCTGGACACGAAGAGCAATTTCCGCATTATTTTGGTTTTTTGTGCGCCTAATGAGTATTTTAGGTCTGATGAGTTTTCGTTATCAGGGTGTTGATAAACTGCGAGTACAGGGGCAATTGATCGTAGCTAATCATCCCACTCTATTAGATATTGTGTTTCTACTGTCACTGGTACCGGAGGCTATGTGCATCGTCAAAGAAGGCATGTTTACCAACGGTTTTACTCGGGTGGTAGTGTCCTTGGCTGGTTATATTTCTAATATAAACGAATCCTTAGTAATGAAGGCTGTTGATGCCATTAACCAAGGGCAAACGGTGATTGTTTTTCCAGAGGGTACGCGCACGTGTCCACATGAGCCTCTGTCGTTTAAGCGCGGAGCGGCTAATATTGCAGTGCGAGCAAAATGTCGGGTTATACCCGTATTGATTGGCTGTAACCCAGGCGCGCTGCGTAAAGGCGATAAATGGTATGATATGCCTAGCAGGCCTTCATTATTCACCTTCGATGTGATGCAAGCTAGAGTGGTTAGCCAGTGTATCGATACCG
>JBLHJR010000100.1:0-7829 GCA_047619205.1 Candidatus Endobugula sp.
CCCACGATCAACGCCCAGAGCAGCATGCCAGAGTGCGCGCGCCTTACATCATCCCGCTCCTTAGCTATCGATGCCTGCTCCGGTGCCATAAAAAGTGTCCGCTTCATATTAATTTCATTCAGTTTACTTCCCCCATCGGCCTTTGGAGGGCAGGGTGAATAGGTGGAACATACTCTAGTATGTTTCCGTTTGACTGACAATCCCATTCATGGTCGATTGCCAACATTTGTTGCGGGTGCCGATTTAAAAAGTGGACGTTTAATCAACCTCCTCGAATCCCATCATATTCCCGACCAGACTTTCTATGCTGTATTTCCCACGCGGGAATACTTACCCACAAAAGTAAGAGTGTTCATTGATTTCGCGATCGAGCACCTCGGTGGTGATCAGCCTTATTGGGATACTTAGCCCTCCAACAAACGTAGCACATTACTTGCACTGGCATTAGCTTGGGCTTGCAAACTAATGGACACATCTTGGCGCAGCCTATTGGCAGCCAGTGCCGATATTTCTTTCGCCATATCGGCATCTTTAATCTGCAAGCGCGCGGCTACTGTATTTTCTTCACGGTTGTATAAATTATTAATACTTGAGTCAAGACGGTTGATTGAAGCTCCAATACTCGCCGATGAGCCATCGACTTGCGTTTGTAGCTCGTTCACTATGGTCGGTGCCGATGCAGCACCCTCAGCGGTGGATAAATCGAGAGCAGAGAAATGGATGTTCGTCAGCACATCAGCGAAATTAGCCACGCCCACTTCAATATTATCGCTAGCATTATTACCTACCTGAATACTGATACTAACGTCAGTAGCATATAAGCTTTTTTTATTAAAAGTCGAATCTTCTATTGTGCGTGAAATTGCATTTTTTAATTGCTGGGATTCTTGGTTTAAAAATTTGCGATCATTATCATTGAGCGTCCCATTCGCAGACTGCACGGATAACTCGCGCAAGCGATGTAAATTTTCAGTGATGGACGAAAAGCCACTTTCAGCTGCTTGCATAAAGGAAATGCCATCATTGGCATTAGCATTGCGAATAGATTGATTAAACTCATTAATATGAGTAAGAACGATGCCATACGGTACGCAAAAGACAATATTAGAGTCAATTCAGTACATCTCGCTTATATCTAGAGCCCCTAGTCGAAGCGTTAGCAAAAGAATCACCTGAAGGGGTTGAAGCCTTTAGGGCGTTGCAGGATAGTTGTCACCCTATGGGTTATGTCGGCGAACCAAACGACGTAGCCTATGGTGTATTATACCTTGCCTCTGACGAATCTACATTTGTTACGGGTAGCGAACTCGTCATAGATGGGGCTATACCGCTCAATAACATTACGCTGGTAGCGATAATGTAATGCCCCTACTTTTTTGACTATGAATTAAAGCTACACACTAGAGACCATTTTGTATGAAATTTTACTACCCATCAGTTCTCACCATTGCCGGTTCCGATAGTGGCGGGGGGGCAGGTATTCAGGCGGATATCAAAACGATATCCGCACTAGGATGTTTTGCCTCTTCTGCGCTTACCGCTGTTACCGTGCAAAATACCTTAGGAGTCACCGGTATTCACAGCGTTCCAGCAGAAGTAGTTCGCGACCAGATTAAGGCAGTGATGGACGATATTGAGCCTAGTGTCATTAAAATCGGTATGATACATTCCAAAGAACTCGCAATAGTGGTTGCCGAAACATTACAACAATATCCTACCGTCGATGTTATTTTTGATCCAGTCATGGTGGCCGCCAGCGGAGATGTATTAATAGAGGATGATACTATTATCGTATTGAAGGAATGCTTATTTCCGTTAGCTAGCGTGGTCACGCCCAACATTGATGAAGCCACTATTCTAAGCGGTTTGAGTATTAAAAATGTTGATGATATGAGAGAGGCTGCTCACCGAATACTAAAAACAGCGTGCAAGGCGGTACTGTTAAAAGGAGGGCATCTACAAGGCAACACGTTGTTTGATCTATATATTGACCAATCGGGCAAACAGCTATTGTTTACATCAGACGCTATATCGACCCCTAATATCCATGGAGCCGGTTGTACTTTGTCCGCAGCTATTGCTGCTTACCGAGCGACGGGTTATGCAATAGAAGATGCAGTGCAACATGCTCATGGTTATGTTCATGATGCGATTGAACACGGGAAAGACGTAACCACAGGAAAAGGCAACGGTCCACTCAATCATTTTTATAATCCTAAGAAATTAATTAAACATAAGCTTAAATAATTAAGATTTTTCCAGCTCACACCCCTCAATGGATATTATGAACAGTCTCTATTTTTCATCACTGCCTTTTGTTCAAAAGAAAACTTCCATAATCGAAATGGCGATAGTAATGGGTGCCCCCTAAAATTAGGCAGTTAGAAATACTATTCGTCTGTGCTGCATGTGCCGCAGGTACACCCATCGTTGTAGCGAATTTGAAGTAAAAATAAGAGTCAAGTTGCCTTTTGCGCCACCCCATCATTAAACCTAAATACCGCAGTTGAATCTACTGCGGCTGTCTAAGGCTCGGAATCTACAGCGTTTTTCATTTTTTTAGGCTACACCCGTAGGGTGGCTACGAGTTTGCCGGAAAAAGCAAAAAATCACTTTATAATCCGCACCTTAGTCACCCTAGCTACGATTCCACTGCGGTATTTAGGTTAAAGTAACTTCAAAGGAAAAACGCAAGACCCTGTTCCGTTATTTGTTTTTGTTATATGTTTGACTGACAATGATGATATAACACAAGACTAAGCCCACTATATTTATGGAAACAGGGTTAAAGGCTTCGGCAAGTAGCTTTGGCGATAAATATACCACTGCAGATAATAATAAAATTAATGCTACACCAGCAATATAAGTTAAATATAATCTTCGCTTAAATATTATTATTGATATCCCAAGCACTATTTCTGCAACACCTACAATTGGCGAAATAACGTCTGGCGCTATGCCTATCCCACTTAGCTCTACCAATCGAATTTCCGTTTTACTTAACCACAGTATTTTAGGAACTAATCCATGATAAATAAAAAGAAAACCTAAACCAAAACGACTAGCAAGATTAATTTTATCGACAATATTATTTCTCACATAAATACCTTTGTTCGTGATCTTCATTCGGCAGTTGGCAATAATCATATTTTCCAAATAGCCTATATCGGTTCAGAGCGATAAGATCGTATAACCAGTTTCGCAATTTTCGTGGAAGTACTTTGAATATACCTGCCAATGTAAATGGCAGGCCAAGTATTGAAATTATTTTGAAAAAAGCATCGCTTTTTTGATAGATAATATTTTCATCAATATACAACATTGTCTCAAAATGCTCTGTAGAAAAATTAAAGTAACTAAGGATCTTTTGGCCCTCTACAGATTGAACACTGCATAATTTAAATATGCGATTCTTATCATTTTTAATGATAAAATTTCCCCATGCGTTGCACAGCTTACAAACTCCATCGAATAGTATTACGCGATCATTTTTTTTAATGTTAGGAGGATAATTCATAATTCTTCTTCTGTTGGTCTTGCCGACGAAAAATAGACACCGATTTAGACGCACATTTCATGATATATATTTTCAAATTGAACGGGGCTTATATTGTCATTCGATGAATGACGCCTTATCCGATTGTAAAACATTCCAATGTATTCAAATACACTGAAATTCTTGTGCGTTTGAGAAAAAACCTCTTCTACTTTCAGCCTTAAAATAATGATTCCATAGCGGCATTACCCCAACATTTTCCCTTGCGGGTCATGAAAAGTAGGGTCACATGAAAAGTAAAGTCAGATACAACTTAATAGTAACAAGTAAGTTACTACCGAGTCACTTGAAAACAATACACTCCATTTCAGGCGCGCTGTGAATATGTCCCTATACGCTCAGCTTTGGCATCCATGCCTCAGATGGCCTGAAACGGAGTGTATTCTTTTCAAGCACCCTGCTAGTAGTATTGATAAAATATGGATAAAAGTTGTATCTGAACCTACTTATTCACCTCTTACCATCACAAAAAATAATAGTTCCAGCCAGAATAGTTGGAAATAACTATTGTAATCAATAGGTTGCATCCGTTGCGTCGAGTGGGTGTCCTCGGTTATTCCTAGTCTTTTGCTGGAACAAAAACTTTTAATGCAACTATACCCTGGTTATCCATCGATGATTTCTCTCCTAAATTCTAACGCCACTATCACAGGACAGTTAGGCGGAGTTGTAATTTATGTTAATGGAGCGGAGCGTAGTGCATAAATTGCAAAACGTAGCCTAGCTTTTCCTGTGCATAGTTTTGTTATACCTAGATATGATTTCATTGTACTCTCGTGAAAGGTTAACAAGCTCTCCAAATCGCTTGTCATATTGATACATTAATATATAGCTAAATTGTTTAACCCAAAGTAAGGCTTCAACCGAGTTTTTAACTATAGTAGTTAAGCTGTCTTCTAGTGGGTCTCCGCCCCCGATCGCATCGGGTCCCCCATGAACGTATGATGAAAGAAGAGAAAATCTTGGAAATACCTCATAAAGCCAACGTAGTCCATCTTTGTCCAGTTCTTCAGAATAGGCACCAATAAGATAATTCGTCATAGATTTATACTTAAACTGCTCAAGCTTAGATTGTAATTGTCGACTCGACATTTCTTCTGGAAGTGCTCCGAATTCCTTTAGCTGATCAATCGGTAGCTTATCATCCCCTATACCCAAATAAACTTTGACATTATTAACTGATTTCACAAAATCAAGGTTTTCTTGGCTTGACCCAAAAAACCAATAGTCCATGCCAATCGTGTCATCTTTTTCTTCGATTGTTCTTAAAAATAAAAACTGAAACTTTATCCAGTGCTCAATTAAGGAACGGTACAGAATTTTTGTCGTGTAGATATCATCAATTTTTGCAGTCTCGAATATAGCAGCCCGAATGCTTTCTACTCTCGGTAAAAACGAGATGGTTGAAAATATCGACAGAGGTTTATCTCTTTCCTTAATAGACGATAAAAACTCTGGGAAAAGCCCCATAAATGGATCTTCCTTTTCCGAAAGCTCTTCCAAAAAATTCTCATAATCGACTAATTCTTTCATAGTGTCATTTGGTATAACGTCAGGCTGGAAGCGTTTGTTAGGCAATTATACATCACCTCTAATATCGAAGTCAGTTAACAAAATTATCACTAACGCCAGTATTTTTAATCTCTGAGAGGAAACGAACTCCATTCCCTGTTATCTCATATCCCAAACGGTCCTCACTCGCAACGACCAACATATTTTCAATCAGATAGCCCAGCCATTCGTTGAATGCGGGCGGTGGAGTAGCATTTGGCAATTGAGATACGAAAATAGCATAGTGTTCAGTCTTGAGTACCTCTAAGGCGAGAGGTCCGCCAGAACCGAGGGCTTGAAGAAGTCGATATTGTGACCCATAAATTGTCACGTATATATACCTGAGAAAATATCTGGTTCCAATTTCCTGGTCTATCTTCAATTCTTGTATCTGTTCATTTGTGAGCACAGTCCCACCTTGATCGAGAATACGAGATTCAAAATCGTCAGGTCCCACCGATCGACGAAGTGTAATTGAAGCTAGCGCGCCGGCATAAATAGCGAAAACCATAAATCCAATTAGCGATTCAACGACCGCAACTATTTCGGTCCACCGATCAGATGGAACCAAGTTTCCGTAACCTAAAGTGGTTAGCGTTACTACACTAAAGTAGAAGTGCTCCCACGTACCATCAATAACCTGCCCGCTTGAATTTTCAACTTCACCAAGCATATATAGACAAGCGAAAATAGCGGCGACTTGGGCGAGAAAAAAAGGAAGCCCTATAACTATCATTTTCGCACCAATGTCAGTCGTTGCTGCTTGGCGGAGATTTAAACTATATATAGCAAGCGGTCCCTTTCCTAAGTAAGTTGTCAGCACAAAACCGCCAAGAGTAAATACTAGAAATGGTATTGGAGACCACCAGGCAGTTGCCCAATACCCCGATTGCAAGAGAATAAGAATTATAAAAAGAAAGCAGACAGGGTATCGACCTAGAAAAGATCCAATCGGTTTTGCCACGACCCACTCGCCAAACCGATTAAAATAACTCTCAAGGTGCTCCTCGTTTTCATTCATTTTGAAATACTCTGTCTAGTAATATTATGCTGAAAGCTCCGCTGCCTAACGTCGCCATAATTTGCCGCATGAAGCGCAGCGTAAGGCGGTCAAATTGATGGCTTTGTTACATTTAAATTGCACGACCTGACAACTGATTTGCAACATGAGTTGCAAAACTGTCAGTCATGCCAGACACCATATCGGTAATTCGGAGATAGCATAAGTGATGTGTCATATCAGATGTTATTTTGTTTACACCCATTAGATCCATAACTCGTTTAGACTTAAATGATACCTGTCCTTTTTTAACTTCATTTACCGCATCAATAAATGCAGATAGAATCGTATCTAATGTAGAATAGGACCCTATTTCTAATTCAATTTTTCGACGATTAAGAAATATATTTTCGGTTGTAATTTTTTTAGCTGCTGCTATTCCTTTCGCTTCAACTCCATCAATTCTTGAAATAAGGTCTCCATCGAAATTCCCTGACATAATTTCTCGGTAAAATTTCTTAAATATTTCTGTAGTCTTAGTTATAAGATTCTCTATCGCTTTTGAACGAATTGTTGTGATTCTGCGTCTAGAACTAAACTGATAGCCCAAGTCACTATAAATTTCATTTTCTATGCCCGCAAGATTGTTAAAAATAGAGGAAACATCCTCAAATTTTAGCATATTAAGTTCAAGTGCATCCTCTATGTCCAATATCTTGTAACAAATATCATCGGCAGCCTCCATTAGGTACGATAACGGATGCCTGAAAAACTGAACACCTTCGCTATTCGTCAACCCAAGCTGTTTTGTTATTTCTTCAGCAATAGATTTTTCAGTTTGAAAAAAATTGAATTTACCTTTGCTCTCGGCAAGAGCATGATCAGAAAACCATGGGTATTTAATTAGCGTTCCTAAGGTCGCACAAGTAAGCCTAAGACCCCCTGCACCGTAGTTGTTTTCGATTGATGTCACTACTCGAAACCCTTGCGCATTACCTTCAAATATTTCCAGATCATTTCTTTCACATTTCTTTTCAAGAGAAAGTTTAGAGCTATTCTCTTTAAACCAATGCCTAATAGCATACTCGCCAGCATGACCAAAAGGCGGATTGCCAATATCATGAGCTAGACAAGCCGATTGAACAATTGCTGCAATTTCTTGCGGTGATACATCATTTGGTAATTCGTTCTCAGATTCAAGAAATTGACCAATGTTTTCGCCCAAACTTCTTCCTACACTTCCCACTTCGATAGAATGCGTCAGCCTAGTATGAATATGGTCATTATTGGACAGAGGGTGTACTTGTGTTTTACGGCCCAACCTTCTAAAAGCGGAACAAAATACTATGCGATCATAATCTTTGTTAAATTCACTTCTCACATCCAAATTATTAGGCTCTACTTTGCTGTGAATTCTATCTTTGGATAATAATTTTTCCCAATTCATCATATGCACATAACTCCATTTCTAAATGTAACGCCTGTGTATGTGGCGGCTGGAGCAGCGCGGAAGCCGTCCAGCACGCGTTTTTTTTGCGTGCGACATGACACACTTGTATAGTTCTTTTTGTCTTCTAATTACCATTTCTTTTGTTGTACCCAACGGGTAAAGTGAGACCCACCTTCAACTGCAATTGAAGGCTTATGCCGTAGTTCCATGACAGCCTGGCTCCTGCATTGCAGAGACCGATAACAAGTAAGAACACGGCATAACTCTTAAGT
>JBLHJR010000101.1:0-7765 GCA_047619205.1 Candidatus Endobugula sp.
AAAAATTATTCTTCTTGGTCCTTACGCCCTTGGGTGCTAATGAAAGAATTAACCATCGCTTTTGATGAGAAACTACACGCTTTTAGTGAAGTGAATAACTGGGATAATTTTCGTCAGTTTTCGCCAATAGGCACGGTTCCCTGCCTTCACGATGGTGACACAATAGTCTGGGATTCCTTAGCCATTATCGAATACTTAGCCGAAGATCATCCGTCGATTTGGCCGACTGACAAAGCTGCCCGCGCATGGGCACGGTGCGCTAGTGCTGAAATGCATTCCGGTTTTTCTGCCATGCGTAATCAATGCAACATGACGGTTGGACAACGAGTAAAAATTGCCGAGGTATCAGTAGAACTCGCTAAGGATATACGCCGTATTGATGAGCTATGGAACCAAGGCTTAAGCCAATTTGGCGGGCCATTTTTAGCGGGTGATTGTTTTACCGCCGTAGATGCTTTCTATGCTCCCATCGCTTACCGCATCCGCACTTATTCCTTAGAGCTAAGCGAAGCTGCTAGCCAATATGCCAAGAGGTTATTAGCGCTTGATTCTATGCAAGAGTGGGAAGCTGCCGCACTCAAGGAAACTTGGCGTGAACCAAACCATGAAAAAGAAACCCAGGATTCAGGTACGGTTATTGAGGATTACCGAGCGTAAATTTGAGGAGACCATAGGAAACCTCTAGATAAGTCGGAGTTAAATTTTGTCTAGCGAAAAATAATCCATAACGTGCCCAGCAGTTCCCTTAGACTCTATTACTTTAAAAGATGCTGGCTTCGGCTAGCAAAACCATCGCCGACTTCGGCGTAAAAATTAAACAATAAGTGGTGACAGGTTAATTTTTTTAACGGCCAAGCCGCAGACAAAGGCGATAAAAACCCGCAAAAAATCCATAAACAGTTACTCAATACATAATAATTAACCGCACCATACTTCTGCTAGGCGCGAAAACCAAGAGAGATACAATAAGTTCAGATTCCATTGCCAATATAAACTACAGCTCAAGGCGTACATCGGAAAATAGTATTTACAGGTTCTCTCACGGAAAAAGCGCGCAAGCTTGGCGTTAAAAAGACCAAGGATAAACCTTGAATTTAGCATGCTATAGTATTCACTTCTGCTGATGTAAAGCTCAAGACACAAAACTTGACCTGATGCGTCCAGTTAATATTAACCACCTTAATAGAGAGAAAGGTAAGACCATGATTAAAGCCTATGCAGTACTTGAAGAAAAAGGTGAATTAACACCCTATGAATATGATCCGGGATCACTAGGTGATAACGAAGTAGAGATCAACGTTTTATACTGCGGTATCTGTCATAGCGATTTAAGCATGATTGATAACGAATGGGGCATGAGTCGGTACCCACTAGTGCCAGGGCATGAAGTGGCCGGAACAATTGCCGCTATTGGAAAAAATGTGAGCACATTTTCTATTGGCCAATCGGTAGGTTTAGGCTGGCATTCCGGATATTGCAACACTTGCCCTTCCTGTGATTCGGGCGATCAAAATCTGTGCGCCACAGCGCAACCGACGATTATTGGCCGTCACGGAGGTTTTGCAGACAAAGTGAGAGCACAAGCTAATAGTGTGGTGGCAATACCCGAAGGCATAGAACTCGAATCTGCTGGCCCGCTCTTTTGTGGCGGCGTTACCGTATTCAATCCCTTGGTCCAATTCGACATTAAGCCGACCAGTAAAGTGGCGGTTATTGGCATTGGCGGCTTGGGGCATTTAGCGCTGCAATTCTTAAATGCGTGGGGCTGTGAAGTCACCGCTTTTACCTCCAGTGAAAGTAAAAAAGCAGAAGCCTTAACACTAGGCGCGCATCATACGTTAAATTCACGCGATGAAACTGAAATAGGCAATGCCGCCGGACAGTTTGATTTTATTATTTCTACCGTCAATGTAAAGCTAGATTGGAATTTATATGTGGGTACACTCGCGCCCAAAGGTCGTTTACATTTTGTCGGCGCAACACTAGAGCCTTTGGATATCGGCGTGTTCGGATTGTTAGCGAAACAAGCCTCTGTTTCAGGCTCGCCAGTTGGCAGCCCGCAAACCATCGCGAAGATGCTAGATTTTGCTAACTTACATAATGTAAAGTCGCAGGTCGAAAGCTTCCCTATGAGTAAGGTTAACGAGGCTCTAGAGAAGCTACGATCGGAAGGGGCAAATTACCGCATTGTTTTATCGAATAAAAAATAAATATCTGTAATGTTTGAGGTGCCTGTTTAGTTTAGGGTGCCTCATTTTCAACTTTGATGGTCTCTTTTGCATTGAACTTGCTACTACTTCGCTTGTCATCTACTATAATAAAATTGTGTAATATTGTGTGTAATGTGTCTATACTGACAATATGCACAAGTAGGAGAGGGTATTGTGAGCGACTATAAAAAACTGAATAATCAACCGCTGCAAATCGTATTAGCAGAGTTTCGCTTCACTGCTGTACTGCAGATGGAAGAGTTTGTTCCCGCACTACAGGAAGCCTTGCGTAAAAAATACCCTATTACTCAAATCGAAAATGTACAGGCTTCCCAGGTTGGGCCTGCGGGCATATGCATGACATCAATTCAGCGATGGTTACTTATCTCTGCCAACAAAAGCAGTGCCATCATCATACAAAATGACCGACTCGTATTCTTAACCTCAGAATACCCTCGATTTGAAGGCTTCTCTGAGCTATGCAAAGAGGCACTTGATACCCTCGAAAATATCGTTGAACCAAGCCTTATTACTCGAATAGGGCTCCGTTACGGGAACTTAATTCAAGCAGGAGGGGGTGAAACGATAGATAAGCTCGTTTGCCCGCATCTGACAATGCCCGACTACATCGAGTCAATTGGGGAGCTCAAAATACTCAGTAATGAAATGGTCATTACGACCTCGGTAGGTACCCTGTTGCTACGCTCGCTATACGGGAATCATAATATGACCTGTCTACCTGACATCCAAGGTATTCCTGTTACAATTAGGCAGGACAAAGAGTCTAGCGAGAGAATCATCTTAGATTTCGATCATTTTTGGGACACGAAAAATAATCCCGTCACTTTTGACACCGAAGGAATATTAAGCACCTTAGAAAAACTTCACGTGATTTCACGAGAGGCTTTCTGGAAAGCGACTACCGACTACGCAAGGAACGAAAAATGGGCATGACCACAGTGGACAATGTTCCTGATTATTACTCGGGTTCTCATTTTTATGGTTCAGCGATGAATGCTTCCGCTGCCCTCTTACAGATTTCTCATGATGAAATGCTTCAGCGTCATCAGCTGTATCAAGGGTCTGGTGGCACAATCGCTTTTCTCCTTAATCCGGCCTCTCTAGAAGTTGCCAACATAGCACCTGCCCCGCCCGAAAATGCGCTTAAAAATCATGTCTCTGAAATTTGCACTACGCTGGGTCTTACTCGTAAAGAGCTTGCAGGAGCGTGTAATATTCAAAGCACGAAGACTCTTTACAACTGGATAAAGGGTGAAGTCAAACCGCGCCAAGAGTCGCTAGACCGCTTTTTTAAATTAGTTCTACTAACAAAAGAATTTAAGGATGCTGGAATTGTGGTAAAAAAATCCATGATGCATCAGCCCATTGTCAATAATAAAAGCTTTTTTCAATTGTTAACTGACATGTCACTTAACAGGGATCTAGTAATGTTTGCAGGGAATAGATTAAGCCTTATGAATTTACCTAAAACTAAAATTCGCGATCCCTTCGCGTAACGAGGGCTTGCCTGTTGATTGGATCTCAACTCGAAGAAGCAGGATGGCGACAGGGCTCGGTCGTCCACGATGATGACATTGCTAATTTGTTGCAGATATTAGGCGTCGACGATGCTAGCGGCATTACTCTAATTGTAGCTTCACAATCTTGTGATATTGCCAACAACAACTGCTCAGATGACCCTTATATTGAATTCTTTATTGCTCGAGCTATAAAACTGGCAGACAACAACTTCACCTTTAATAAAAACGTAAGAAAGCTGCATACTACACTTCATTGTCAAACTACCGACAGTAATTTAATTTCTGACCACTTCCTCTCGTTAAAAGCGTACGAAAAAGTTACCCTTCTCAAAGAGAAAATGATAGGTAGGCACCCTGACAAAGATAGAATTCTTAGCGGAAATGACCTTCACAGTTTTGTTGCTTGGTTAGCTGCGCGATATAAACGGCCGGCCTTGCCTACATCCTTTAATAATCGCTTAAAAGCTACAGACAAGAACAATAAAAAACAAAAGTCGATTGCTAAGAAAGTGAATCACCACTTGTCGGGCATCTATTTAAAAATTGTTCCTGATGCCGAAATTCTCGATACAGAAAACTATAGCGTCGATCTTTTAGGGCTCGTGCCAGCAGGGTTTAGAGGCGACTTAGATCAGATTCAACCATTACTAGACGAATACAAAATCATAATGGAACGCTCGGGTATGGACGTTAGAGCGGTCATTGCAAAAGAAGATGAAATATCAATTGCACAAATAAAACAGTTTAAGCGATTTTATTATGATGACTTATCGTTTAGGGATAACGAAGCCCCCCACCCACCTGAAACCTTAAATATATTTTGATAATGAAGCAATAGCTTATATCGTTAAATGTATATAAGGTTCGATTGCGGGCATAAACTATTAACCTAGACTTTCATTCGAGTCTATACCGATCCTAAGAAATCACCACAACCCCCCTCACACATCCAAAAACTCATCCTTAAGTTTCACATAGTTATTCGCAGAATAAGTAAAGTAAGCTTTTTCGCTATCTTTCAACGGGCGGATTTGTTTGCAGGGGCTGCCCATGTACATATAGCCACTGGCTAATACTTTCCCTGGGGGCACTAGGGTGCCTGCGCCTATGACGACATCATCTTCGACGATAGCGCCATCTAAAATAATGGAGCCGATGCCAATTAATATGCGGCTGCCTATGGTGCAGCCATGCAGGTTGACTGAGTGGCCAATGGTGACATCATCACCAATGGTTAGCGGCCAGCCTTCATCATTGAAGGGGCCTGCGTGGGTAATATGTAAGATGGCGCCATCTTGGACGCTGGTGCGATGGCCGATACGTACGCGGTGCATATCGCCACGAATAACCGCACAGGGCCATACAGAGCAGTCATCGCCAAGTGTTACGTCACCGATCACTACTGCGGCGGGATCAATATAAACGCCCTTGCCTAGGGAGGGTGTGCTATTTTTATAACTGCGGAGTGAGGATGTGTTGTTGCTCATGTTGCTGGACTCATGTTATTGGTAAAAGTTGGTAAAAGTAGTATTCTCATTAAGCGCTTGGAAACAGCGGCCTTTGCCCCCATTGTTTTTCTTACAAGAGACCTTTACATGGATAGAGGTTTTGTTCTCAGACAAACATTCGCCTCTCGCTCCTTATTGACGCTTCGTGTAAGCAAGGTAAAACCACGATCAATCGGTCGGAACCGATTCAGGCAGCTTTGCTGGTCGGAGACCTAGCGCCAAGGAGGGTGCTAGTCCAAAGAGGGAGTTTCTGTCTATCCCGTCAAGCGGTTCGATGGAAAATGACCGATTGGAGCGTTTTCCCTCGGTGCCCCCCTGAGGGGTAAACCAGCCTGAGGACAAAAGATCACTCGTGCACAGGTCGCTTTCGTATCATAACGTATTCACTTAAAGACAGTAAACTATGACAAATAATCCCCTATTAGAACCACATGCCATCCCGCCTTTTGAGCGTATTGCCGTGGAGCACATTGAGCCTGCGGTACAGAGCCGGATCGACCATGTCTTTGTCGTGCTGGAGCAACAGCTTAAGTTAATTGAGCAGGGAGCAGCGCCGACTTGGAAAAATCTAGTGGCCCCCTTTGAGGAGGCGTCGGATTTATTAGGTCAAACTTGGTCGCCAGTAAGTCATTTGAATGGTGTCAAAAATAGCGACGAGCTGCGAGTAGTGTATGAAAAATGCATTGAAAAGCTAACCGAATTTAGTACCGCTATTGACCAGCATGAGCCACTCTATCGGGCTTATGAGCAGTTGGCCGCTAGCGAGGCTTACGGTGAATTAAGTTCACCGCAAAAAACAGTGATTGAACATGTATTACGTGACTTTACCTTGTCGGGAGTGGCATTGCCCGAAGCGCAAAAACAGCGTTATGGCGAAATACAAAAACAGCTATCGGCATTATCTAATCAGTTTTCTAATAATGTGTTGGATGCAACGCAGGCATGGCAGTTGCATTTTGACGATGCTGAGGCCTTAGCCGGTTTGCCTGAAATGGCGCTTGCCGCCGCTCAGCAGACCGCAGAACAAAAACAATTGTCGGGTTATGTCATTACCCTGGACATGCCTTCTTATATGGCGGTGATTACCTATGCGGATGATCGACAGTTGCGAGAAAACATTTATCGTGGCTATGTTACCCGGGCGTCGGCAACACAAGCGTCAGTAGAAAGTGATGCAGATGGCGATGACAACAGCAAAGCGCAGTGGGATAACACGCCCATTATTGAAACAACCTTAGCTTTGCGCCATGAGTTGGCGTTGTTATTAGGTTTTGATAATTATGCAGAACTATCGCTAGCAACCAAAATGGCAGACTCACCTCAACAAGTGATTGAATTTTTAGAAAGCTTAGGCAAAAAATCACGGGCTTATGCAGAGAAAGATTTGCAGCAATTAACGGACTATGCATTGGCTTCAGGTGAGGTTGATAGTTTGCAAGCATGGGATACCGCCTATTACAGTGAGAAATTACGTCAAGAACAATACGCTATTTCTCAAGAGGAGCTACGACCTTACTTCCCTGCTGAAAAAGTATTGCAAGGCATGTTTGTGGTAGTGAATAAATTATATGGCATTACCATTGCGCCGGTTGATGATGTGGCTTTGTATCATAACGATGTGCGTTTTTATCGCATAGAGAAAGACAATAAAGTCATAGCGTATTTTTACTTTGATATTTACGCACGAGATAAAAAGCGTGGTGGTGCATGGATGGCGGACTGTCGTACTAGGCGTATAAGCCATGGCGAATTACAGTTGCCTGTTGCTTATTTGACTTGTAATTTTACGCCACCAGTAGGTGACACGCCTTCATTGCTGACTCACCAAGAGGTGACGACTTTATTTCATGAGTTTGGTCATGGCTTACACCACATGCTAACCCAAATGACCGATGCCGCAGTCAGTGGCATTAGTGGGGTAGCCTGGGATGCGGTGGAATTACCTAGCCAGTTTTTAGAAAATTGGTGTTGGGAGAAATCCGTTATCCCGCTGATTTCAGCGCATTATCAAACCGGTGAGGCCTTGCCTGATGACTTATTAGAAAAAATGTTGGCAGCAAAAAACTTCCAGTCAGGCTTGCAAATGGCTCGGCAGGTAGAGTTTTCTTTGTTAGATATGCGTTTGCATAAAGATTATAACCCCGAGCAAATACAAGACGTGCAAACAGTGATTGATGCAGTGCGCGAACAAGTCGCCGTAATGACACCGCCTAAGTTTAATAAATTCCAAAACGGCTTTAGCCACATTTTTGCTGGCGGTTATGCGGCGGGTTATTACAGTTATAAGTGGGCAGAAGTGTTGTCAGCGGATGCGTTTTCTTTGTTTGAAGAGCAGGGGATATTTGATCCCGCTACGGGAGAAAAGTTTTTGCACACTATTTTGGCTAATGGCGGTTCACAAGCGGCGATGGATTTATTTGTGGCTTTTCGTGGACGCGAGCCTAGTGTCGATGCCTTGCTTCGGCACAGTGGTTTTTAATGAATGGTTTTTAATGAATGGTTTTTA
>JBLHJR010000102.1:0-7753 GCA_047619205.1 Candidatus Endobugula sp.
TACGGTATAGTAATTATGTGTAATGATAAAATTACTATTTTGAGGGTTTCCGCCTCTGATTTCTATGACTTACTATAGCTGACTAGAAACGGCAGTTGAATCACGAAAGCTTCCGCTCCTGCTCACGCCCCTTACCTACATCCCTGTAGGCAAAGTCTGCACAAGTTATTGATGCACCTAGAAAATCGTAGTATTCGCTCACGACCAATAAGGTCGCTACGCGATACTAACTTATGTTGCTAGGGAAAGTCCTATGCATACCAATAACTCCCCTAGAGGGGCCTACTTTTGGTGCACCGCTTTTTCGCGCCAACTGCCGTTTCTAGCTTAAAGCATTATTGCCATGCTTTAAGCTGCCACATCCACTAAGTACCTATTCAACACGTCAACCAATTGTTGCATATTAAAGGGCTTACTTAAATAAGCATCAAAGCCCGCCGATTTCCCCTGTTCAATATCATAAGGCATAGCATTAGCAGAAAGCGCTATCACGGGTAGATGTCGCGTTAACGCGTCACCTTTTAATAGTTTTACTAATTCTAAACCACTCATATTCGGTAAATGAATATCAAGAATAATTAAGTCAGGACAATGGCTTCGCGCCCAATGCAAACCAACAAAAGGGTCTGCGTGGCAAGTCAAATCAATTTGCTGGTAAGGTTTTAGGAAGTCCGTCATCAGCTGAATATTAGAGGGGTTATCCTCGATATACAGTAAGGACTGCTTAGCTTGAAAATCAAGCAACGGTAAATCTGCATGATGGGAGTTAGGTTGCTCAAGCAATGTAGCCGCATATTTACCCTCTGACTTAGGCAGCTGTATTTTAAAACAAGCCCCAACCGATGAAACATCACAATACCTTAGGCTACCCTGCATTTTTTCGATCAATTCTTTAGTAATCAGTAAACCAATACCACTTCCTTCAACCGATGTATGCTCAGCACCTAAGCGATTAAACGCCTGAAAAAGCTCGCCCTGCCTACCCTCAGGAATACCCTCACCGGTATCTTCAATGGAAATTTCTAAGCCTCCCCCCTGCTCACAAAAAACCACGTGGACCTCACCGCCCTCCACATTATATTTCACCGCATTATTAATAATGTTTAACAAACACTGCTTTAATCGTATCGCGTCACCATGAACACAATAATCCTTATAGCCGCTTGAATGACAGAACAACCCAATATTGCGCTGCTTCGCTAGAGATTTCACCAAAGCAAAACATTCTTTCACTATACGAAAAGGCGCCACAGCCTCCATTTGCAAGGACACTTTACCCGCTTCTATTTGCGCTAGATCTAAAACTTCATTAATTAAATGTAATAAATGTTCGCCCGCTTGGTATATCTGTTTCGAATGGCCCTTTTGCTCTTCGTTTAATTCACTACTGTATGCGGATAACTGCGAGAAACCCATAATGGCATTGAGTGGCGTTCTTAATTCGTGGCTCATACTGGAGAGGAAACTGGACTTAGCATTATTCGCTTGCTCTGCATCATCCTTGGCTTTGCGTACACGTTCTTCAGCCGCTTTTAATTCAGTGACATCAATATTAATACCCGACATCAGAATAGCGCGGCCTTTACCATTAAAAATCGCTTGCCCGCGAGAACGCATCCAAAATAGCTGACCCTCATGACCAAACATACGATACTCAATATCAAAGGGCTTTTTCAAAATAAAATGGCGTTTAAGCGCCCGATGCATCTTCACTAAATCATCCGGGTGAAGATAAGAGCGCCAAATGGCTAGCCGTTCATCTTCGGGCAAAGCATCTACTTCTTCTTGGGTATAACCTAGATGCTGCCAACAACTATGAGAGGTATGAAAAACCCCATTGTCATTATCATTGTCAGCATCAAGAGACCATTCCCAAATACCATCATTGGATGCGGCTAAAATACGCTCGTGACGCGCTTCAGATAAACGTAAGGCTTTTTCAGTATCTTTGAGGTGAGAGAGGTCAAAATTAACCCCTGATAAGTGAGTCACGCGACCGCTATCATCACGTGTAGAGCTGGCACAGGCCTGAGTCCACCAATAGCTACCATCCTTTGCTCTAATACGGTACACCATGTCGATGGGGGTATTAAAACGTAAATGGTTTAGCACCACCTCATTGACCATTTTAAAATCATCGGGATGGACATAGTCTTGCACATTCTCAACACAAGTGACCGCTTCATCAACCGTCATATAGCCTAACTTGGCCCAAAAAGTGCCACCACAGCTATAACTATTATCGTGTAAACCCCACTCCCAAAAAGCATAGCCGCTACCGTCCAGTACACGCCGGTAACGTTCAAGTGCTAGCTGCAGCTCATCAGGGAATTGGGTAAGGACGTCATTATCCGGCAGCCACAAACTCATTATCCATACTCGCTTTATGGTGAATAAATGACAGATAATGCCTAAATTTTAGAAGAATGGCAATTGGTGGGAAGAGTGAGACGGAAGACGTGAGATGTAAGACGCTTTTTACTACGTAAATAAAAAATTAAACCTGCGTGCTATTGGTTCTTTCTCATAGCGAAAAAATGTCTCGCGTTGCCCCTCAGGACGAGGGGTACGCAGAAAACGCATCGCTATATGGAGGTAGCTTATTAGGGTAACGCAGGAGCAGTTTCGTGGCCACAACATCTAACGTCTCACAATTTTTTACGGCATTTCATCGACTTCAGCGCCTTCTTTGACTGGCTCCATTAAATCTTCTTTGGTAATATTCATTAACAAAAGAATATTCGCTGCCACATAGATGGACGAATAAGTACCGACAACAACACCCATCATTAACGCTATAGAGAAAGCATGAATCAATTCACCGCCAACAAAAAACAGAGCCAATAGTACTAGCATCGTTGTTAATGAAGTCACCAAAGTACGACCTAAGGTTTGCGTTAAGGAGATATTCACCACTTCAACAGCCGTAGCTTTACGAATTTTGCGGAAGTTTTCACGAATACGGTCAGAGACCACAATGGTATCGTTAAGAGAATAACCAATTACCGCTAATACGGCCGCTAACACGGTTAAATCAAAATCTAGTTTGAAAAACGAGAAAAAACCCAACACGATAATCACGTCGTGTGCCAAAGCCGCAACTGATGCCACCGAAAACTTAAATTGGAAACGCATAGCCACATAGATCATTACCACAGCCAAGGCGAATAGCATACCAATACCGCCTTGATCACGGAGTTCATCGCCTACCTGTGGACCAACAAATTCTATGCGCTTAACCGTTACTCCTCCATCTGTGGTAGCCTCTAAAGCAGACAACACCTTTTGCTCTAGACCTGCATCTAATTTTTGTTGCATCCGCACCATGACTTCAGTTTCTGCGCCAAAGTGCACGATGGTTGCATCGGTAAACCCACTCTCGCTCAACTTGTTGCGGATGCGTTCAAGATCAGCGGCTTCAGTAAATTCAGCCTCAACCTGTAAACCACCGGTAAAATCCAAACCAAACTGCAAACTATTAACACTAAGAGAAACAATGGCACCTATAAGTAATACTGCTGACAGTGCCATAGCGATAAAACGCTGTTTCATAAAATCAATCGTTTTTCCTGTGAAGCTCGCTTCATTTTCTTTATTTTCAGTTTTTGACATTACACTGTCTTCTTTTTTAAATGGGTAAAATAATAAATAACCTAATGCTATACGATAATGGTTTAACTACCATTAGATAGATAATTTTTCAACGCTACGACCGCCATAAATCAAATTAACGATGGCACGAGTACCGACAATAGCCGTAAACATGGACGTTAAAATACCAATTGCCAGCGTCACGGCGAAACCTTTTATTGGCCCAGTACCAATGCCATATAAAATTACCGCAACAATTAAGGTAGTAATGTTCGCATCCAAAATAGTGGTAAAGGCACGATCAAAACCCGCATTAATTGACGCCTGTGGCGACAACCCGTTAGCCAACTCTTCTTTAATTCGAGAAAATATTAATACATTCGCATCGACCGCCATACCTACGGTTAATACAATACCCGCAATACCCGGCAGCGTTAAAGTGGCACCAAACAAAGACATAATCGCCGTTAGTAGAACAAGGTTTGCAGCCAACGCTATGTTAGCGGCGAAGCCAAATACGCGATAATAAAACAACATAAACATTAACACTAACAACAAGCCTACCTGCACAGATAGCACTCCCAGCTTAATATTTTCTTCACCTAAAGAGGGTCCGATAGTACTTTCTTGCACGAACGTCATCGGTGCGGCTAAAGCACCCGCACGAAGCAACAATGAAAGTTCTGATGCTTCTGCTGCTGAACTTAACCCCGTAATACGAAATTCTGCATTGAGTGCCGACTGAATTGTTGCCAAACTAATAATTTCTTTTTCGATAACCTGAATGGGTTTATCCAATAAATTACCGTTCGCATCTTGCGTACGGGTTTTATATTCAATAAACAACACCCCTAAGCGACGGCCTACATTCTTGCGAGTGCCGCGATGCATTTTTGCTCCGCCCTCACTATCCAAAGTGATATTGACTTGTGGCTGGCTGGTTTGTGTGTCAAAGCTAGCTTGTGCACCCGAAACATTTGAACCGCTAATTACCGCTCGTCTTTCTAGATAAGCGCCACCTGTCGACAGTTGATCGCGCTCATCCTTGTAATCAAATAATTCTTTTGAAGCGAGGGAGGCATCAGGTGCAGCTTCTAAGCGAAACTCTAAGTTAGCCGTCTTACCAATAATTCGTTTCGCTTCTGCAGTATCTTGTACGCCCGGCAACTCAACCACTATGCGGGTACGGCCTTGGCGTTGAACAATCGGTTCAGACACGCCTAATTCATTAACGCGATTACGTAAAGTAGTTAAGTTTTGTCCTACCGCATAATCTTCAATTTCGCTGATCGCCTGCTCTGTCATCTCTCCACGGATATAAAAACCATCCGCTTCATCGCTGCGTTCAAGAGTAAACTGACGTAATTCAGCTCGGAAGATAGCCGAGGCTTGATCGCGTAACTCTGCGCTTTTAAACACTGCAACCAGCTGATTCTTTTTAGTGACGACTACTGATTGATAACGTATTTTTTCTTTACGTAGCTGACGTTTTAATTCTATTGGTGTAGTTTCGAGACGAGTAGCAATCACCGTATTGGTATCTACTTCCATTAAAAAATGTACGCCCCCAGATAAATCTAAACCCAATTTCATCGGTGAAGCACCTAAGCTTCCCAACCAAGCGGGAGTAGTCGGTGCCATATTTAAGGCAACCACGTAATCATCACCTAACGCCGTCTTAATCACTTTTTTTGCTGCTAACTGCTGATCTTTATCGGCTAAACGAATCAACGCGCTTTTAGCCGTTAGGGTTGCTCCAAAATAGGCTATATCACTTTCTGCAAGGGCTGTAGTCGCTTTAGCAACCGTTTTTTCATCCATAACTAAAGAACTGGAAGCACCAGAAACTTGCACAGCGGGATCAGGCGCGTAAAGATTTGCCGAAGAAAAGACGCAGGCCAGGGTAAATACAGCTAGCAAAAGAAGGTATTTCCATAAAGGGTAACGGTTTAACATAAAGCTCTCATTATTAGTCTTTTAAATCTGATCTTGTGTCGTGCAAAAAGCAATTCAGCCCCTGCAAAGGTTGGCGATTATACCCGTTTATGGGGGTATGGGTATGACTATTCAAGCGAGAAAAAGCCAGTGTCGCGAAAAAGTCTTGTCGAGTTAGACCAATGAAGGCACATCCTTATCAATCCCCGCATAAAATGTCACCACAAAATCTTCTAAACGCTGCTCTGCAATGGCTTCGCGTAAACCACTCATGAGTTTCTGGTAATGACGAAGATTATGAATGGTATTCAATTGAGCGCCCAAAATTTCACCACATTTATCTAAATGATGTAAATAACTACGAGTGAAATTTTTACAGGTATAGCAGTCACAAGTACTATCTAGCGGCTCAATAGAGTGTCGATGTTTGGCATTACGGATTTTTACTACACCAGAGAAGGTGAATAAATGACCATTGCGCGCATTGCGTGTAGGCATTACGCAATCAAACATATCAACACCACGGCGTACCGCCTCAACAATATCTTCTGGCTTACCTACGCCCATTAAATAGCGTGGCTTATCGGCAGGCATTTGATGCGCTAAGTGATTGAGTATATTCACCATATCTTCTTTAGGCTCACCAACAGAAAGACCGCCAATGGCGTAACCATCAAAGTCCATAGCCTCTAAAGCATCAAGGGATTCTTTGCGCAAATCCTTGTACATGCCGCCCTGAATAATACCAAATAAGGCGGAGGGACTATCGCCATGGGCATCGACACTGCGCTTTGCCCAACGCAGAGATAGCTCCATAGATTCACGCGCCTGCTGCTCTGTGGCAGGATAAGGCGTACATTCATCAAAGATCATCACAATATCCGCGCCTAGCTCGCGCTGAACCTGAATCGACTTTTCTGGATCAAGGAATATTTTACTGCCATCAATGGGCGACTGAAATGTCACCCCTTTTTCAGTGATTTTACGCATCTTGCCTAAGCTAAATACCTGAAACCCACCAGAATCCGTCAAAATTGGCTTATGCCATTGCATAAAATCATGCAGGGTTCCATCTCCCTCACTACCATCCGATTTTTTCTGCGCTTTGATGACTTCGGTGCCGGGGCGCAACATTAAGTGGAACGTATTGCCGAGCACAATATGCGCACCAATCTCTTCAATATCTCTCGGCAACATCCCCTTCACGGTACCGTAAGTTCCCACCGGCATAAATGCAGGCGTCTCCACAGTGCCACGCGGGAATGTTAAGCGTCCACGTCGAGCCAGCCCATCGCTAGTATCTAGCTCAAATTGCATAAAACAATCGCGGGGCTTAACGGTGGATTCAGGCGCGTTGCTCATGTTATATCTCTACTCTTCATTGGTTTTCTGGGTGTTTGCTGTTATTTATGACGGTTATAGTTATGACAATTTTTTATTTATGGTCACTGGCATGGACTCATAAATTATTACGTGTAATGAACATCGCATCGCCATAACTAAAAAAACGATAACGCTCGGCGACAGCCTGCTGATAAGCTGTCATCGTATGCTGATAGCCTGCAAAAGCAGAGACTAACATCAATAGAGTGGATTCAGACAAGTGGAAATTGGTTAGCAAGGCATCTACTATTTGAAATGGGTAACCGGGGGTAATAAAAATGTCAGTTTCGCCTTGATAAGGCGCTAGTGGCAAACCCACATTCTGCTGCGCCGTAGACTCTAAACAGCGAACACTAGTAGTGCCAACGGCCACTACACGACGACCCTCGGCTTTCGCTTGATTAACGGTATCGCATACAGACTGAGAAACCGTAATCACTTCACTATGCATCACATGATCGGCTATATCATCCACCCGCACTGGCTGAAAAGTACCCGCCCCTACATGTAAGGTCACATAAACTATGATCACGCCCTTATCGGCAATAGCCTGCATCATCTGCTCATCAAAATGTAATCCTGCTGTAGGCGCGGCTACCGCACCCAACTCACGACCATAAACTGTTTGATAGCGCGTTTGATCTTCTGGCTCGTCGTCACGAGTGATATAAGGAGGCAGGGGCATATGCCCTACTGCATTCAACACGTCAAAGACTAGGTACTCGCCAAAATCAACCAAAAAAAGCGCATCATTAGTCCCCTCACGCCCCTCTACCGTCACCTCAATATCATTATCTAGCTTTATTATCGTGCCCGCCTTTGGTGACTTACTCGCACGAATATG
>JBLHJR010000103.1:0-6864 GCA_047619205.1 Candidatus Endobugula sp.
GAATTAAAAGGCCGTGGATGATTAAAAATCGATCAATTTTGGCTTGATGTTACATTGCCTACCAATATTTTGAAAATAATGAAGAAGTTTGCTAACCGTTTAGGCTATTCTCGGACAGGCTCCTAGGGATTCCGAGTATTTCTTTAATGTCTTGACTAGAACAATACAGTTGATTTCTCTAGTTGTTCTAACTATCGTATCAACGTCTATATACGGCTTTAATTGTGATTCGTCCCGTCTTTGCGGTATAGTCTGTTCTGTTATGTATCCCCTTCTAGACCTATCAATTTAGAACATTCAACGCTCGTAGATATTGTGAAAAAGGTATTGTGAAAAAAAAATCAAATAAAGTAACAGATCCTCACGCTAGTCGTGAATCCACCAAATATGACAACCCCATAGCGAGCCGAGAATGTATTCTTGATGTGCTCGATAATGCCGTAGGTCCGCTAAATAGAGAGCAGATTGCTACTGTCTTAGAGTTGGATGATGACGAGCAGGAAGAGGCGTTACGGCGTCGTTTACGTGCCATGGAGCGCGACGGGCAAATTCACAGTAATCGCAAACAAGCCTATGCTTGTGTGGATAAGCTATCGTTAATTCGTGGCCGTATTCAGGCGCATAAAGATGGTTTTGGTTTTTTAATCCCAGCCGATGGTAGTGATGATATTTATTTACCTTATCGTCAAATGCGTAAAGTCTTTGATGGTGATGAGGCGTTAGTACGTATTGATCCTGCTGGTATCCGCGGTCGACGTGATGGCAGTATTGTTGAAGTGCTTGTACGTAATACTAAGCGGACTGTGGGGCGTTACTTTAGCGAGCGTGGAGTAGGTTTTGTTAAGCCTGATAATCCACGCTTAACGCAAGAGATTATGATTGCGCCTGAAAATGCATTAGAGGCTAAAAATAACCAATTTGTGATGGTTGAGATCAATCAATATCCCGACCGCCAATCGCCTGCGATGGGGAGTATTATCGAGGTACTTGGGGATCACATGGCTCCGGGAATGGAGATTGATGTGGCTATTCGTGCGCACAATTTACCCCATGAATGGCCTCTAGAAGTACAGACTCAAGCGGCTCAATTACCTAGTGAAGTCGATGATACGGATAAAGCGCGGCGCGTGGATTTACGCCCACTGCATTTTGTGACTATTGACGGTGAAGATGCTCGTGACTTTGATGATGCGGTGTATTGTGAACCCGCAAAAGACGGTGGCTGGACGTTGTATGTTGCTATAGCCGATGTTTCTCATTACGTTGCCTTGGGTAGCGCCTTAGATCAAGAAGCGGAAGTACGCAGTACCTCCGTTTACTTTCCCGATTTTGTTTTACCTATGTTGCCGGAAGCGCTCTCTAACGGCCTTTGCTCGCTTAACCCTCATGTTGACCGTTTAGCCATGGTCTGTGAAATGCAAATTGGTGCATCGGGGCACCTGGGTGATTACCGTTTTTATGAAGGTGTTATCCATTCTCATGCACGACTGACCTATACCAAAGTGGGAAAAATGATTGCCGGTACTAGTGGTGATGAGCCGCTAGATCAAGAAGCTGCAGCATTACGTGACGAATACGCAGCCGTGGTCAGCGATGTTGACCACTTGCAGGACTTGTATGGTGTATTGCGCAGCCTGCGTGAAAAGCGCGGTGCGATTGATTTTGAAACCACAGAAACTCGTATTTTATTTGATGCTCAGCGCAAGATTGAACGCATCGTGCCGGTAGTGCGCAATGATGCTCATAAGCTGATTGAAGAGTGCATGCTCAGCGCGAATGTTTGCGCCGCAAAATTCCTTGAAGCCCATAAGCTCGATGGTTTATATCGTGTACATGAGGCCCCCAAGGAGCAAAAACTAGCTAACTTAAAAACCTTCCTAGCGGAATTGGGTTTAGGCTTGGGTATAGGTTCTGGCGCTAAAGATAGGCCCGAACCCTCTCACTATCAGCAGTTGGTCAGTGCGGTTGCCGATCGACCCGATGCGAAAGTGATTCAAACCGTGATGTTGCGTAGTTTAAGTCAGGCCATGTATCAGCCGGATAATCACGGTCATTTTGGTTTAGCCTATTCTGCGTATACACACTTTACCTCGCCTATTCGTCGTTATCCTGACCTATTAACTCATCGCGCATTGCGATATGTTATCCGCAGTACAAAGTTATCAGAACATGTTCTCCGCGTTGAAGGTGCTAAAGCCTTAGAAAAAAGCACCATTTACCCTTATGATTTAAAGGATATGGTGCGTTTGGGTGAGCATACTTCAATGGCCGAACGTCGTGCTGATGATGCCACTCGCGATGTTGTTGGCTGGTTGAAATGTGAATATCTACAAGATCACATAGGTGATACCTTTGCTGGTGTGATTACCGCAGTCACTAACTTTGGTGTGTTTGTAGAAATTGTAGATGTTTACGTTGAGGGATTGATTCATATCACCTCATTACCATCAGATTATTATCGTTATGAAGAGGCGCATCATCGCTTAGTGGGCGAGCGTACACGTCAGATGTTCTGCCTAGGTGATGAAATTTCTGTACAGGTTGCTGCTGTTAAATTGGATGATCGTAAAGTTGACTTTGAATTAGCGGGTGCCGATCCTAGTAATAAGGGTAAAAAAACCGGTCGCCGTAAGCCAACGGATAAAGTAAAAGATAGTGAGCGTGAAAAAATTCGTCGAGGCGAATTTGCAGCGGTAGGGGTTAAAAAAACATCGGCTAAAAAAACAGCATCTAAGCAGAAAGCCACTAAAAATAAAGCGGTTAAGACGAGCAGTGCTAGTGCTAAAGGCGCGGTTGACCCTTCAGCAAAAAAAACTACAGGCGGGAAGGACACGACAACAAAAAGAACGGTAAGAAAAAGAAAGCCTAAAAAATAATGTCAAAACCAAAAACAGCCTATGTCTGCAATGAATGCGGCGACGACTTCTCCAAATGGCAAGGTCAGTGTACTACTTGTTCTGCGTGGAATAGCTTAAGTGAAGTCCGCTTAGGTGGCGCGACTGAAAACGGCGCTAAAATTACCCATGCTCGCGCAGGCTATGCGGGAACAGCCGATAATAAAATACAATCCCTAGCTGATATTAATCTTGATGATATGCCGCGCATGAGTACTGGCACAGAAGAATTTGATCGTGTATTGGGCGGCGGTTTAGTTTCAGGTTCGGTAGTATTAATTGGCGGACATCCGGGAGCGGGCAAATCCACGTTATTGTTACAGGTGCTTTGTCACCTCTGCGCTGCCCACTCCACGTTATATGTCACTGGCGAAGAGTCCTTACAGCAAGTCGCTTTGCGTGCTCAACGCTTAGGTTTGCAAGCAAAGGATTTAAAAATGCTATCAGAAACCAATGTGGAACAACTCTGCATTACGGCAGATGCTATCCGCCCTAAAATAATGGTGATCGATTCTATTCAAGTGATGCACATATCCGAGGTGCCATCTGCACCCGGTAGCGTGACTCAGGTGAGAGAAAGCGCGGCTTTCTTAACACGTTTTGCCAAGCAGTCAGGCACCATCTTAATCTTAGTCGGGCATGTGACTAAAGATGGCAGCTTAGCTGGCCCCAAAGTTTTAGAGCATATGATTGATTGCTCCATCTTATTGGAAGGTGAAAATGACTCTCGCTATCGTACCCTGCGCGGTAATAAAAACCGTTTTGGAGCAGTGAATGAATTGGGTGTATTTGCAATGACTGAACAGGGTCTTAAGGAGGTCAGCAATCCCTCGGCAATATTCTTACAGCGTGCAGAAGAAGTATCGTCAGGCTCGGTAGTGATGGTGATATGGGAAGGCACCCGACCTCTCTTAGTTGAAATTCAAGCCTTAGTTGATGACAGTCATGGCGGTAGTCCACGTCGCGTTGCTGTAGGTTTAGATCAGAATCGACTGAATATGTTGTTGGCCGTTTTGCATCGCCATGGTGGTTTAATGGTGGGTGATCAAGATGTTTTTGTGAACGTCGTCGGCGGTATAAAAATTATAGAAACTAGCGCCGATCTAGCCGTGTTGTTAGCGATTGTGTCTAGTTTTCGCGATCGCATTTTACCGCCCACCCTAATGGTGTTTGGTGAGGTAGGTTTGTCTGGCGAAATTCGCCCTGTCCCTAGTGGGCAAGAACGCTTGCGAGAAGCGGCAAAACATGGCTTTAAAAAAGCGATAGTTCCCGTAGCGAATGCGCCAAGAAAAAAAATTACAGGCATGGAAGTAGTAGCAGTAAAAAATTTATCGGAAGCCTTGGCGGCTATTGAATAATATTTTAGCCTTTGCTGAAAGATGTTTTGGGCTGAACAGGATATAGGTCTAGCGGTAAGCTTAACAAGCAGCAGTTGCAGTGAATAGCTTTTATCAATAACTTATGATGCTTTTCGCGACAACTGCTGTTTTCATATTGAATTAGTGCTTAAGCATATTCAATTAAACGCTTTTTTTTGTGATTAACTGCCATTACTTGTTTTGGTATTTCAACTTTAATCAACGTACCTATACTAGGTGTTGAAAAAATAGAAAAATTTCCGCCCAGTGATTCGGATCGTATGCGCATATCCATCAAGCCAATACCTACATTGCTACTTTTTCTTGTGGCTCTCTTAACATCAAAACCCACACCATTATCCTGAATGGATAATAATACTTTTCTTTTATGAATAGCTAAGTGAATAACCACTTTATTTGCTTCGGAATGTTCATTAATATTGATTAGTGCTGATTGGATAATACGATAAAGTACAATTTCAATATCTGGGTGTAGACGTTCGCTAGTTTCACTAGGTTTGTAGGTGATGTCTGTGTTGGGGTGGTCGTTCATTTGTTCGTAAAGTAGGGTTTCTGTCGCATCATTCAGGCCTTTTTGGTCTAGAATTTCTGGGCGTAATTCACCAGAAATATGAATGATTTCTTTCATGGCATTATGTAAGGCATTGCCGGCCAGTATAAATTTTTCTTTAGCTTCTTTGTCAAATGCTTCATATTTCGCAATGTAGCGCATATTAGTGTTGGTTAGGTTAAGCGCTTTCATTACTGAACTTTGTAATTGTCTAGCTACTCGGCCTCGTTCTTGTTCTTGTGATTCAACACTTTTTTGCGAGAGTTCTTGTAGTTTGCTGTCAGCGAGTTTACCTTCTGACATAGTGATTCTCGCACCGACTAAGCCAACAATAAAAACAGTGCCTAGCGCTAATGAGATGATCAGCTTTAATGTGGTTGAAATATTATCATCTACGGAGCCTTTAAGGTTTAGTACTGCATCGTCAAGGTCATCTACATAGAGCCCAGTACCTATCCACCAGTCCCAGCCTTCTAATGTGTCAGAGTAGCCCAATTTTTCAACTTCTGACTTGCGGGAAGGTTTCAACCATACGTAGCTTGTTATGCCGCCGCCATTCTTAGCTTGCTGGTAAAGCCCTTGGATGATTTTTACACCCTGAGGGTCTGTCATGTCGCGTTGATTTTTACCTTCTAAAGAGCGTACTTTCGGGTGTGCAAGAGTGGTGTACTTATCATAAGCATAAAAATATCCATCTTTACCAAATGACATGTTGCGAATAATTTCTTTTACTTCTTCCTGTGTATCGTTGTCTTCAATGTCGCCTTTTTCAGTAAGATGTTTTACTGCAGTTACGGCTATTTCGGTATAATTCTTCAGTTCCGCACGTCTTAATTCAAATATTTTGTCAGAAAAGCTACTAATATTCTTGTTGCCGAGTTCTTTTGCTTGGTAGACCGCTAAGGTAATGGTTAGGATGCTAACAACTACTAGGGGAGCTAAAGTTAAAAGAAGAATTTTAGTTTTAAAGTTTAAATTTCTCATATCAATCACTACTATAATTATTATCAATGGTCCATCGATTTTATTTGTAAAAATGATTTTTTTCAAGACATGTGAATTTATCTAATTTGATAAATTTTTCTGCAGCTTGAAATGCACGCTCGTGATAATATGAAATTTATCTAAATCAATAAGTTTTCTATTTATCTGTCTCGGGACAGGTCGGGGTGAGGTGAAGGCGATGGATTTTTTGTCTAGTTTGATATATTTTGTGTGCCGGCCTTTCGGCTGATGGGATGTTGATAATGATAATGATTGAGGAGGTCTTACCTATGCATAATATGATAAGTGATAACCATGAAAAAATAATTCGCAATTATATTCGTGCTAAAGATGATAATAAGCCCTATTTGATGGGATCTGTTTTTTGTTCTTCAGCAATGTTGAGCATGATGGTGAATACAGAAAATATTGCTTTTCCTGCTAATAGTTTCGGTCTGGATGAAATTACTAACGTATTAGTTAGATCATTTAGTGAAAAATATGAAAATGTATTTACTTTTTGCTTGGCGGACTCCGTGCGATATCAGGAAGATCTACTGTGCTGTGATTGGTTGGTAGCTATGAGCGAAAAAGGTAGCGGTGATCTTCGTGTGGGCTGTGGTAGATATGATTGGCTCTTTAGTCATGATTCAAATGTGTTAGTTACTCAGTTAACGATTACGATCGAACATATGGCCGTATTGTCGCCAGATCATGCTGGTCAAATAATGAGCTGGTTAGATGAATTGCCTTACCCTTTTTGTGAATCAAAAGAAATGTTAGATGCGATGCCAGAGATGGTTTTTTTGCAGCCGGTGCGTGAATATTTATAGCAAGTTATGATCCATGACTTTTTACTTGTATGCGGTTTCTAGGATGATGTGTCATATGCCATTGTTCACGAGGTAAAGGTCGTGGAGTGAGCACGTCTAATTCCTCAGCGTATTTTTAATAAATGTATCCTCAGAGTCTATTTCTTGTTTTTTTGTGCGAATAAATGATTGGCTTTTTATGCTTGTTCTCAGATCAAGTTAGGTTAGATGATAAATACCCATTC
>JBLHJR010000104.1:0-6530 GCA_047619205.1 Candidatus Endobugula sp.
CTATGGCAACAAATGAAGCTGTAAAAGGTGAGATGTTGCATTATCTAGAAGAAATCCGTAGAGCGGCCTAGCCATAGCTCGTCTTTTTTATGCAACGTTAGGGTATAGATTGGCAAGGTTATGTTTACGATTGTGATTTTAATCAAATGTTAGACATGCCTCTAGAATATACCTCAGAAAATATTGCCACTGACAAAGTAAGAACACATTTACAAGAACTACTAGACATAAATTTGCAGGGCGAATCGATCATTATTGGGGAGCATTGTTATGGCTGTACCGCTGGGCAGGGTAGTAGTTGTGGTGGTGCATTAGAATGATGAAAGAGTTTGTATTTTATTCTCGACTTTTTACCGATTAACTATGATCCAGCTAAGCATCATCATTCCGGTTCTAAACGAATCGTTGACTATTACAGCCTATTTACAAAAACTAAAAGTGATTACACAAACACTCACCGTAGAAATTATAGTTGTTGACGGAGGTAGTCATGACGATACTATTCGTTTATCTATTCCTTATGCGAATAAAGTTATCCAGTCACCTAAAGGGCGGGCAGTGCAAATGAATGCGGGAGCGGATCAAGCATCAGGTAATGTTTTGTTTTTTCTTCATGCCGATACACAATTACCAGATGGCGCATTTTCGTGGATAAATAACTCCGTCAGGCCTGAATATAATTGGGGTTTTTATAGGGTTAAATTAAGTGGAAATTCATTTATTTTTCGAATCATCGAAACCATGATGAATGTACGCTCACAACTAACTCGAGTAGCGACGGGTGATCAATGTCTTTTTGTTAAAAAATCGCTGTTTCAAAAAAACAATGGTTTCGCCAAGTTAGCGTTACTAGAAGATGTAGAAATATGTAAGCGCCTGCGCAGCCAATATAAACCTAATGTTATAGATGTTGCAGTGATTACGTCCAGTCGTCGATGGGAGGAGAAAGGTATAGTAAATACCATAGTATTGATGTGGTATTTGCGCGGAGCCTATTTTTTAGGCGTTTCACCGAATTTTTTGGTTAAACAGTATTACCGTAAAAACACTGAGTCGTCATAGAGTATGCGTAATAAATATAATAATTTTCGTTTATTAATTGTGAGTAAATCTCCTGAATTGGGTCGCGTGAAAACACGGATGCAACCTGGATTAAGCAAAGAAGAATCTGTGCAACTACATATAGCCTTAACCCTGCACTGTTTACAGAAATGCCTTGCATCAAAGTTATGCAGTATTGATTTGTGGGTGGGTGGCGATATGGAGTGTTTCAAAAAAAACATAGGTTACTTATTACCCAGTCAGTATAAATATGGCCTCTATCCTCAGGTGCCGGGCAATATCGGTGATAAAATGTCCGCTGCATTTAGAGTTAGTTTACAGACACAAATTGATAGTAATCATAGTAAAGGGATATTATTGCTAGGTACCGACTGTCCGTTTATAGATAAGGGATATTTACTGCAGGCAATAGAATATTTAGATACAAAGTGTGATGTTGTTATTGGCCCGGTAAATGATGGAGGTTATGTATTATTAGGAATGAAACAATATCACCCTACATTGTTTGAAAATATTAACTGGGGTAGCGATAGTGTATTCGCTGATACGGTGTTACGTATTCAGCAGCTAGGTTTGAGTTACCAAACATTGCCGTATTTATCCGATATAGATACAGTAAATGACTTGCCATTACTAGCAGAGGTACAGGACTCGATAAGCCTCATGTCTTTTGCCATTAAAACGCCTTAGGCTTTGGCTACGGTATAGTGGGAATGGGTTGATTGCTTATTGCCTTTAGCCGTATAGAGTTCTTGTTGCTGACCATTACCTTTTAATAAATGCAGTAATTGTGAATAGGTCTTTTTTCCACGAGTAATTAATAACCCATTAGTGTCGTTAATAGTTTTACATTCATCGATGGCCTTATTTACCTCTTGCCATTGAGCATCAATACTAGGGGTATTAAAAGATGCTAAGAAATCTTTCCAGTTATTTTCATCCGCCACTTTATAGAGTGATGTTAGCCATTGCTTACGAATCTCTGCATGGCGTTTGAGCTGATCTAGTAGTGGCGCTTTATCAAATAAGATGGCTTTAACGGAATCATAGTTACGCTCTTGTATTGATGCTGTTTCATTTTGTAATAGCGTGAGTAATTGCTGGCTAATGGCGTGATCTTTTTGCACCATTGATTGGATTGTTTCAAGGTTATAGTCACTCATAGGATTACTCTTTGTTGTTTAACCGTCTCTAGTGAAGTGTTAAATCACAGATAGTAGTTATTGGCGTATGGCTTTATTTGTGCCGCTTACATTGCATTCATTAAAACAATAGCAAGATAGATACCAAAAGTGACCTTGAACCTAAAAACGGCAGTCGAAGCAGATAGTCGAGCGAATAAGGGGTATTGGTTTAGCTGGGAAGGGGTCGAACAGGAGAATATGGCGATTACGCTATCAATTCGTCCTGTTTCATTAGTTGGTCAGCAATATTGGCACTATTCACTGTATAGGAACCATCGGCAATTTCCTGCTTAATACGGTCTATTTTAGCCGTGTCGGTGCCTTCTGAGTGATGAATTTTTGTTTCTAGACGTTCAATGACCTGTGCTTCTTGACTGAGTTGAACCTCTTTTACGTTGACATCGCTATTATGCTTGACGTTGCTACCATCAGTGCTACTCAATGCTTTGTCTGCAGGAATGCTAGCGCTGCTCGCCTTATGTCGAGAATGCGTGTTGGCATTTGATGCCACATCAGTATTACTATTAATAACCATAACCGTTCTCTGTATTTACACTGGATAACCAGTATGAGGCATTTGCACGAAAGCCATTTAACTCTCATGCCGTGTTTACCCTACAAGGGGTACCAAGGAAAAACGTACTCAATCATTCATCTATACCTGTAAACTCACTTTTTACGTGCGTTTTAACCTTTCCTGAGAGTAAAATCATCTTCCGTGCAAAGGCCTCAGTATTTTACATCAGTTTTCTAAAGGCAGCGCTATTCCCCTTAGTTTTATAGCCCTGTTTACTTCCTTTGTTGCTTGCTTTTGTACTCCATCTAATACTGTATCGGCTATTGTGCTAATAACTTTAGTGCGTTAAGTGTTTTTATTGCTTAAGCAGATTTAATGGTATTCTTCTAGGTTTGGTTGCTATGCGCAGTACTTAGCTAGAGGCTCGGAAATCAATACTCAGGCGTCTAAGTAGTGGAATTATAGTGGGGCCTACATGATGACTTTAACGGAGTTCGTACCCGTAATTTCCGCTCGAACAACACGCGAAGAGCGCTGGTTCTGCACATCAATTTGCTCACCCTTACGGCCATTAGTTAGCGCAATGCCCGACGTTATCACTGATAGTGCACCGACTCTTGCAATGACATTAACGGTGTCGCCTTTCTTGATTAGCAGAGGTATTTGGAGTTGAGAATGGTAGATGATATTACCTTCCGATAGGCTGCGCTTTACTTGCTGGCCAATCAGCATTGTTTTATCGGTACTATATCCAGCGCGTTGTTTGTATATATCGAGGGTGATAGAGGATAGGTCATCTATGCTGAGTATATGATGCCGGGCTAAATTCTTGCTGGCAATGATAACCTGCTTTTCTAGTGCGACTTTATGTTTGGTGTAAATAGACCATGGATAGGGACTACTACATGAGACTTTGATTAACACCGAGCCTTTAATTTTGTCCGTATCTCTATGTGTATACGTCAACAGTTTGTCACATGGATTTAGTCTTAAGCGAGTATCAATGGACTGACTAACTATTATGAGCGTATTATATTCCTCGGTATCAAGGTTTTGTTGTATTTCTTGTCGTAGATAGTCTCTTGAGTCTGCTAGTAATTTTTCTAAATTTACCGGCGCTTTAGCTTCTACCCCGTGACATAAGAGGGATAGCGAAAAAATCCATAAATAATCACATAATTTCATATTCTGACCTATGCTTTTAGAAACGATCATTGTATTGCGCTAAAAAATGATAAGCGTACCCATAGTATTAGCGTCAATAAATATCGTTTTTTGGCTCATGATGTTGCTCTATCAGATGTAAAGCAAGCCTTGTGCCGATTAGTTTTATTGTTGATAGCATTTTAGAGGAAAAAGTTATGGCAAGTGTCATGGACTCCGTTAACCAGCGTACCCAGTTGGTGGGACAGAATCGCTTAGAGTTGCTTTTATTCCGTTTAGGTAGTGAGCAACTGTATGGCATTAATGTCTTTAAGGTAAAAGAAGTTTTACAGTGTCCTCCATTACATGAAATTCCTCAGCGTCATGCTGTTGTTCGCGGAGTTGCTCATATTCGAGGTGGCACTATTGCCATCATGGATATGAATTTAGCCATCGGCCAAAAAGCGGTTACCGATATGGATGAAAGCTTTGTGATTATTACCGAATATAATGGTTCGACGCAGGGGTTCTTAGTGCAGGCCGTTGAACGTATTGTTAATACCAACTGGGAGTCGATTCATCCGCCTCCAAAGGGATCGGGTAATGAGAACTACCTCACGGCGGTGACCCAGCTAGATGGTAAACTCGTTGAAATTATTGATGTAGAAAAAATATTAGCAGAGGTGTCTCCTCTTGACGAAAGTATAAGTGAGGGGATTATTGAAGATGGCATTGCTGAACGAGTAGTGAAGAAACATATTCTCATTACCGATGACTCGACTATTGCAAGAAAACAAATTCAGCGAGTGGTTGAGCAAATGGGCATTCAGACAACGCTGAAAAAGGATGGTAAAGAGGCATTAGAATACCTCGAAGGTTTGATTGCCGATGGTAAAGATCCTTACGAGGAGCTAGTCTTAGTTATTTCTGATATTGAAATGCCAGAAATGGATGGCTATACCTTTACTGCTGAAGTGCGCGCTAATCCAAAATTAAAAGACTTGCATATCATTTTACATACCTCCTTAAGTGGCGTGTTTAATGAAGCCATGGTGAAAAAAGTGGGTGCTGATGACTTCCTTTCAAAGTTTAACCCTGATCAGTTGGCACAACGCTTGAATGACCGTATTTTTGAGCTAACAGGTGAGCCGCTAGTTGAAAAAGATGATGCAGATGATAATGCATAAATTTTAATTCGGTTAACAATGAGTAGGGATAATTTGTGGTTGATGGCTTAAAGAACATACCGGAAGATTGCCTTGATTTTAAAGCCTTCTGTGACTATTTGCAGAAATCGAGTGGGATTACTATCACCCCCAGTAAATCCTATTTAGTCTCCGCGCGTATACGTAATATTATGCTTGATTATAAGCTGAATGATTTATATCAACTGATTGCTGAGCTGAACCGTAACAATAAACTATTACACCAAAAAATTATTGATGCGATGACAACCAATGAGACCTTTTGGTTTAGGGACGAATACCCATTCACTTATTTTACTAAAAAGCTATTGCCTTATTGGTCAAGTAAAGAGCATCAAGATGCTTCGGTGCGTATCTGGTCTGCAGCATGTTCTTCGGGGCAGGAGCCGTATTCATTAGGCATGCTGTGTGAGGAATACAAAGCTCGCTCCTCGTTTAATAAAAAAGTAGAAATATTAGCCACTGATCTGTCGAGTGATATCTTAGATAAGGCTAAATCAGGTGATTTTGATCGCTTGTCTATCGTTCGAGGCCTTTCAGAGCAGCGACTAAAGAGCTTTTTTACGGTATCTAGTGATACTCATTGGAACGTAAAGCCAGTAGTTAAACGTTATATACAATTTCAACCCATTAACCTGTTAGAGTCTTATGCCAGCTTAGGTAAATTTGACATTATATTTTGTCGTAATGTATTGATTTATTTCACCAAAGAAACCAAAACCGATATTTTACAGCGTATGCATAAATGCTTAAAGCCGAATGGCTTATTATGCTTGGGTTCGTCAGAAAGTCTTGCGGGTGCGGGCGGATTATTTTCAATGGTACACTGTAATCCTGGTATTATTTACCAAGCTAAATAAACTACTACCTTCCTAATGTTAATTTCATACCATAATCGGCAAGTGACGGATAATTCTTGCCGCTTTTCCCTTCTTCTACTCTTATTTATCTCCAATAAGAATCCTTCTATCTAAAAACCCCCTATAAATAAGCGTATTATTTTATATCTTATATTGGCATGTTGTTTGCTGCACTAAGAGAGAAGGTCAGCATTAAGCAAAAAAAGTGTTTTGTTTGACGGCGACTAAGTGAATGACGAGGCACCAATGGCTATTAGTTTTGATAAAGCACTAGGTATTCATGAGCAAGCATTGAAATTACGTTCAGGGCGAGCGGCGGTGTTGGCAGAAAATTTGGCTAATGTGGATACGCCAGGATATAAAGCCAAGGACATAGATTTCCAAGCGATATTAAAAGGACAGGTCCAAATGACTCAATCCTCATCTGCCATCAAAAAAACTCATGCCAATCACCTGTCAATGCAAACAGGAAGCAATCAATACGATACGTTGTACCGTAATCCACAGCAACCATCAATAGATGGCAATACGGTTGAAGAACAAATTGAAAATGCAGAAT
>JBLHJR010000105.1:0-6358 GCA_047619205.1 Candidatus Endobugula sp.
TGCCGAGGTCAGAAAAATTAGTGATTTGATTGCTTGCCTTTAAAAGGTCGTATCGAACGCCCAAACGCCAAGCGGGCATAAACTGATAAACACTTTGCACATAAAAACCTTTCTGTTCTCCAGCATAAGTAGCTTCGGCGCTATTAGTGCCTTCAGTAAATTTCGCATCACCTTTCTCATTTTTGACAAAATATTCTGCTTGGATTTTTAAATTTCTACCTTTCGAATTACCGTTAGGAGCCCACTTGTAAACAAAATCAATACCTGTCACATCGACTTCACCATTGAGTAGTTCGTTATCAGCCGCTGTCGCATCACCACCCCCATGGTGATGCCCACCCGCCTCACGAACATCAAATTCCGTTTGGTAATAGCTTGCCCCTAGCTGCCAACTTGAACTAGCGTTGAAGTCTCCGCCGGTTTTTGCAAAGAACGTAAAACCTTCGTTGTTGTCAGCATTTGTACCACCAGGAAATGTAGACCCTGCGGTAATTTCAGTACCCAGACTGAGATACGTATCGGTAGGCGCGACCCAACGAGCTTGCAGTCCGGTATCCGATAAATGACCTCCGAAAATCGCATCGTACACTAACGGGCGATCAACGAAGTCATGTGCATGATCGTGAATACTATTCAAATAGCCAATGCCCGAGAAAAATTTTCCTCCTTTAACCGTAAAGCCAGACCCCAGCTTCAGGGTTTCGATATAGGCTTCTTCGAGTTCAATTTCGGTTTCTCCATTCTCATAAACGATAGCGGTATTCAATGAGCCATAAAACTTATCATCGATATTAGCTGAAATAGATAATTCATTATGTCCGGTAGAAAAGCCATTACTAGGTAAACCGGATTCACCTCCGAGCTGAAACCCAGGCAATGACAATTCACTGCTATCTATATCGGTATAGCGTCCATCAAGGATTAAACTAATATCTGGATTAAATTCATTGCCCGATATTTTTCCTGCTGAACTAGCATGGACGGCACTAGAAACCGACATCACCGAAATACTGGCCATTAATACAAAAACTTTCATGTTTTTTTCCTAAAAATTTAAAGGGGTTAATATATTTTTTGCTATGCTACAAAATCGAGTGTGAGTAATAGTCGCGTCTCTCCCGGGATATAGCGGGGTGAGCGATGAACTACACCCGCATGTTCATTACCCTCCCAACTCTCACCTTTAAATAACGCGACATCGCCACGGGTTAACTGTTGAATATTTTCAGTACATTGGAACAAACCGGATTGATCATCGGCAAGCCCGAGATTACCCGCGCCTAATTTTGTTCGATCAACGCATTGATGAGGCAACCACTCCGTTCCAGATCCATGGTATGTGGTAATTAACCGACACGGTACTCGATCAACATGAAACCGAGGGCACATCGCAGCGCTCAATACAGTTAACCGTAACCCCGCTTGTTGAAGACCGAACAAGCAACAAAACATATCCACTAACTCGGCGATATTTTCACTTAATTCAACCGCACATTCAGTATGTCCGAGTGATTCGATAATGCTTGATTGGGCACGTTTGGGCGTGACCGTCATCATCTCTTTAAACTGATTATTGGATTGTAAAAAGTCACCCATTGACGATTGAAGACAAGATGGCAAGCCACGTCGCCAGACCACCATATTGGTATCTTCACGATAAATGTCTGTCATTACTGCAGCATTTTCCGAGTTCGACGCCACACGACGTTGACTCCCTTCAGCAATATCAGAAGCTAGTGAATGTAAGGCACTCATGCGATTTCTTTCCAGGCAGGAAACGGGTCAGGTAAGCTTGCCCAGAACGCCTTACCCCTTAGCAAAGTCGCATCGTCTAGCAAGCAGTCATCTAGCGCTTTTGTCATTGTTTCTTTATTCAAACCTTGTCCAATAAAAACCAGTTCTTGTCGCATATCACCAAATGGCTCAGCCCAACTTTTCTCTATTGATTCAAGATAATTTTTATCGGTAGGCCAGTCTTTTTTCGGCACTGCTTTCCAAAACAATCCTGCAAAACCGTAACTCGCCATCCCACCCGCTTGACTCCATTGCCCAGCAAATTTTGGACGCGATGCCAACCAAAAGAACCCCTTAGAGCGAATTAACTTGCCGTACTGTTCGGTGTTGTGAAGGAACTGGTAAAACTTTTCAGGGTGAAAGGGACGCCGTGCTAAATAACTGAAGCTACCAATACCGTATTCTTCCGTTTCAGGCACATGCTCACCACGCATCGCTTTAAGCCAACCTGGTGCTTGCTGAGCACGCTCAAAATCAAACAATCCGGTATGAAGCACTTCATCTATATCAACTTGCCCCTGACGAATAGGCACAATGTTCGCTGTCGTATTGAGCGTTTTTATAATGGCGGTAAGCTGCTCTACTGCCGCAGGTTCGACTAGATCTGTTTTACTAACCAAAATTACATCAGCAAACTCAACTTGCTCCACCAGCAGGTCAGTTACACTGCGCTCGTCTTCTTCACCCAGTGACTCACCACTGTCCTGTAAGCTCTTAGCCGCTTCATAATCGTTAAGGAAATTAACCGCATCGACCACTGTCACCATTGTATCCAGTGTGGCTATGTCAGAAAGAGACACACCGTTTTCATCAGCAAAAGTGAAGGTTTCGGCAATCGGTAAAGGTTCTGAAATACCCGTTGATTCAATCACCAAGTAATCAAAACGGCCATCTTTTGCGAGATTGCCGACTTCTAGTAATAGATCTTCTCTCAATGTGCAGCAAATGCAGCCATTACTCATTTCGACCAGTTTTTCTTCACTGCGACTAAGCGAAACTTCATTCTGGACAATGGCGGAATCTATATTGATGTCGCTCATATCATTGACAATCACAGCTACCTTTTTGCCTTCACGGTTATTCAAGATATGGCTAAGCACTGTGGTTTTTCCTGCACCAAGAAAGCCGGAAAGGACAGTGACAGGAAGCGGGCATGTTTGCATTATTAGTCAATCTCTTAGAATAATTACACGTGATCAAGCATGGGAATGAATGGGTCAAATACATAAGGAAGAGTTATGTTGTAACGTCCAATCAACGTAATGTTATGTTATAACATCCGTACATGCAAGTAAATTACGTTTTCACGAACAAAGCAAATACGCCATGAACGAACAGAAGTGGGGCATCTCCATAATCCTAAATGCCGCAGTTGAATTTAGGATAATAAAGATCCGATGCCTATGGAGAGGGATATTGCCTGAGTGGTGGAGTGATCATTTTGAGTGAAATACGCAGGGGCGGTGGATCTGCTAACGGATTGTTTTTAACCTCCCCTTATCTCGTCTCAACAGTGGGTCATGCGGCTAGGTTAATTGTCGCCTAATAACTCCCTCAACACAGGGAGCACCGAGCCGCCAACATTAGGCGCCATGAGGCGACGCAGCAATCGCGGAAAAAGTGCGTTTTTAGAGATGCCCTAATGAATATTGGGAGCAGAGTAATAATCTTTGTATGGAAAAGAACCACTGTATATTTGAAGGCTGGATTTTCTTATCTTGCAATGGAAGAAAGTCATTTAATGGTTCATCAATGACCCTGCCCCCATGATTTTTTATTCATATCTGCAGCGTTAAGCCACAATATCTGGGATATCATTATGTGTGCACACTTTTTGTAAAAAGTGGGCAAAGTAATGACAAGCATCTACGGTAGTAAAAATACCCGCCAGCTCTCCCTTGCGTAATACAACCACACTGCCTAAACGTCTTTCAGCCATGGCTTCAAGTACTTTATCTAGGGGGTCATGTATATCGGCCATCACTACAGGGTTTATACCAATGTCGTTAACCGTTAAGTGACTCTCTTTATCGACACCATATAAAGCACTGTGGTGTTGTATTTCCCTATCGGAAACCAAGCCGCAAATATCGCCATTATCCATGACAATTAAATGCCTAATATTATGTTGCCTCATCAATTGCTTGGCATCGTCTATGGGAGCAGCACTGCCAATATGATAAGGGAACGGTGTCAATACCGAAGCCATGGTTGGAATCGTTTCAAGCGTCATCGATTAGTCCCTCGCATTCATCTGGATATCAGCTGATTCATCGTTCACTATACTCTTTTATTGAAACATACCTACTGAGACCTTTGCTCGAAAGCTATTTTACTTTCATGCGGCGTTATAAACGTACTCAATCGATCATTTATATATATAAACTCCCTCTTTCCGTACACTTACTAACGGGTCACTTGAAAACAATACACTCCATTTCAGACGCGCTGTGAATATGTCCCTATACGCTCAGCTTCGGCATCCATGCCTCAGATGGCCTGAAACGGAGTGTATTCTTTTCAAGCACCCTGCTGGTATGCCTTGCCTGAAGGCGACATCATCTTCAGTGCAAAGGTCTCCTCTTGATACAGATCAACAATGGATTATATCCATTACTACCGTCATCCTTCATTGCAGTCACGATACTATTGGTTTTGCAGAGGCAGGTTACGTATTTTTTCATTGCCGTTTAATAGTTCATCAAGGGTCAGTTGGTAACTCGGTACAAATACGCTGAGAAACTCCTCAACTTCTGGCATATTAAACCCTTGTAGGCGCGCGGCAATATCTTCTGCGGCTTTTGAGAATTCACTATTGCCCGCCTTCAACTCTGCCTGGCATTTCAAATACGCTGAAATAGTATCGGCCCCTTTTATGAGCTTCTTCACATACACTGGGATACTAGTCGACACCAACAGCGGTTCAAAATCGGCTTGGATGTAATCCGGCAACAGGGATAACAATTCTCGTTCGGCTTGTACCTCCACTTCCTTAAACGCTTTCTGCATACCTATAGAGTGGTACTTGATGGGTGTGGGCATGTCGCCGGTAATCACTTCCGAGACATCATGATAAAGAGCGGTGGTCGCCACAAGATGGGCATCGTAATTAGCGTTAAAACGCTTATTACCAATGATCGCCATCACATGCGCGATAGTAGCCACCTCCCAGCTATGCTCCATCACATTTTCAGGGATAGCATTGCGCTTTAAGCCCCAGCGTACCACCCATCGGATCTTGCTTATATAGGCAAAGAAATGACTTTTGTTGCTTGTGGTTTTCATTGTTAGTATCTCTTTTGTATTGTATCGGTAGTGCCAGTTTTATAAGCTTCTGTAAGTCACTTAGTGACGTTAATTGATGGGTAACTTGTAATGGTGTGTGTGTGTGTGCGTATTTATCACGGTAGTGAGGTATGCAGTATAGCAGTGAAGATACACTATTTTAGTGGAAGAAGCGGCTATTGATAAAGGCTTACATTACTTTTCTGAGATTGTATTATATGATCGAGTGTAGCGGTCAACGCTCTGAGCGGAAAGATAACCTGTCTGCATGACACTCTGGCCTCCGAAGTTGCTGGCCTCATGATTACCTTTACTTATTACTGTACAACCTCAGTACAAGAACTCATCAGCTTATGCAACTCTACAGCAACGCAATCAAACTTCATCTGATGGCACTCATTTCTCTCACATACCTCATCTTTAATACAAGAAGAATAATCATTTGATATTTTTTCGAGTAATTGTGATTTGACGGTGATAGTTATTAGCTCACACTGAGAAATTTTATGCGTAGGCAAATCCCAGCTAGCAAGTAAGATGTTATCCACCACTTTAGAAAAAACCTTTAACTTACTACCGGGTCACTTGAAAAGAATACACTCCATTTTAGGCGCGCTGTGAATATGTCCCTATACGCTCAGCTTCGGCATCCATGCCTCAGATGGCCTGAAACGGAGTGTATTCTTTTCAAGCACCCTGCTAGTAGTTGAACATTTGATGGCGCACCATACTTATTATCTACTTTTATTTTTTATCAGATATTATTGTTACATTACTAGAAATTAAATAATGGCTTATGAAACCCACTAGAGACTGATTAGCTAAGTATGCCTTACCATCATCCCCTCAAGCAAAAGGGAAAGGCTATTTAAAGAAAAAAATAAAAAAATAAAAAAATCATATTCAATAATAGGCACCCGTTTATTTTCAAGTCGACGTTAACGTCCAGTTTTTAAAGGGCTTATCTAGAAGGCTAGAGTTGTAATACTTGGCATCACCACTCACCTCTTCGGTGACCCAATGCGGCAACTCAAATTTTTCAGCTTCACTTCCAAGCTCAATTTCTGCTACAACCAAACCGTCATTGTCACCATGAAAAATATCCACTTCCCAAGCATGTCCATAATTTACTACCAAATATCGTGTTTTTTCTACTACTGGCCCATTACATAACTCTGTCATTATCTCTTGAGCATCAATGACTGGGATTTCATATTCGAATTCAATACGCGATATTCCCGTGTTCTCACCCTTTAATGTTAGATATGCCTTTTCTCCA
>JBLHJR010000106.1:0-6207 GCA_047619205.1 Candidatus Endobugula sp.
CATCTACGGAGTCACTATGCATCAAAACATTATAGATTTTTGGTTCAAAGAAATTGATCAATCCCAATGGTGGGTCAAAGATCATGCGTTTGATACGCTTATTATTGAACGATTGTCTAATATACACAATCAAACCATCAACTGTGAATTGTTTTCATGGCGCGAAACTAGTCTTGGAAGACTGGCCGAGGTGATCATTTTTCTAGAAATATGTATCGGGACACACCACGATCTTTCGCTTATGACGCCCTAACATTAGGGCTGTCTCACTCTGCCATCGCCGGAGGACATGACGATGAACTCAGTACCGAAATGCGTAGCTTCTTATATATGCCTTTTATGCATAGCGAATCACTGATGATTCACCAAGCAGCAACCGAGCTATTTTCTCGTTTAGGCGTTACCTCTACTATAGAGTTTGAGGCTAAGTATAAACGCATCATAGAAAGGTTTGGTCGTTATCCTCATAGGAACAACATACTAGAGAGGGTTTCTACTGAGGAGGAAGAAGCTTTTCTACAGCTACATAATTCCAGTTTTTAGCATCTAGAAAGAGCAATCACATTACTTTTCCTACACCAAAAAATATAGTTCAGCATGTCAATAATTTTTTGCTGTATTTTTTCCCATGCGTTGAATCATAAGTCCCAATACGATGACAAACAATCCAATAAAAGTCAGGGATTGCAAGGGTTCACCTAACACTTGATTAATAATAAACAAACTAACAAACGGAGAAAGAAAAATAAGCGAACTAATCCGTGACGTATAGTCGGTTGTTTTTAATGCCATTTGCCAAAGAATGAAAGTAAAGCCCATTTCAAATAAACCTATATAAGCCATACTAGCAATAATTTTGTAAGACAGATTCAATGAAGATTGGCTTAGGAAGGCTATCACAACTAAAACTGGCAATGCATATAAAAAGTTTTGAAATAACGCTAACACTGCAGGACGCTCGTCCTTAATATTTAACAACCAATATCCAGCCCATATTAAGGTGCTTAATAAAGCCAGCAGGATCCCAATAGAGTCAACCCCACCCGGCAGATTTTTCCCCGCCATAGAAATTAAAAATACCCCACCATAAGCGATAAACATACCTGCCACATCCCAACGAGAAATTTTTCGTCCCAAAAATGGCACGGCCAGTAAGCCTAAAACAATCGCCCAAGTATAATTAATAGGCTGGGCAATTTGTGCGGGCAATCTATCGTAGGCTTCAAAGAGAATAAGATAATAGAGAACAGGATTAAGCATACCTAATTTTAGGGATAAATAGCGATATTTCCATAACGAGGTAAGGGCTTCAAAAAACTCTTTACGTACTACTAATACGCATGCTAACACTAACAAAGAAAAAAAAGATGCGCCAGTCAATAGCAAAATAACCGACGTTAAACCTAAGCCTATCTTAAACGCCGAGGCTACTGTTGACCAAAGTAGCACTGCGGCTAAACCATAGTTTAATGCCAGCGTTTCTTTTTTCAAAAAAACCAACCTTTACCGAACATTTGCAAGAAATTTTTGTGTATGAATACTTTTTGGGTCACCGAAAATTTGTTCTGGAGTACCTATTTCTTCCATAATGCCTTGATGGAAATAAGCAACACGATCAGATACTTCTTTTGCAAAGCTCATTTCATGGGTCACTACGATCATGGTCATACCGTCTTTTGCTAACAAACGCATGGTATCCAATACTTCACCCACAAGCTCTGGGTCAAGTGCAGATGTAGCCTCGTCAAACAACATATAACTGGGCTCCATCGCTAAGGCGCGAGCAATCGCTAGACGTTGCTGTTGACCACCTGAAAGCTCAGCCGGATAAGATGCTAATTTATCCCCTATCCCTACGTGTTCTAGCTGTGCTGCTGCAATTTTTTCAGCAGCCGCTTTACTTAAGCCTTTCACGATACGAGGTGATAATGCGACATTTTCTAGCGCAGTTAAATGCGGGAAAGAATTCCATTGCTGGAACACCATACCTATCTTTTCACGCAGTGAATTTAAGTTGGTTTTTTTGTCATGGACATCAACCCCGTCAACAAGGATTTCACCATTATTAATAGGTTCTAAGCCATTGATACAGTACAACAGTGTTGACTTACCCGAACCAGAAGATCCAACAATCGTTAATACTTCACCGTCAGCCACATCCAAGTCGATACCTTTGAGTACTTGAACATCACCAAATGCTTTATGTAAGTTTCTGATTTTGATCATTGCTGCCACCTTTTTTCTATATAACTACTCGCCTTCGAAATCGGATATGAAAGGGCGAAATAAAAGAGACCCGCGATGGCTAAAACAGTAAAAGTTTCTGCTGTACGAGTAATTAATATTTGAGACGCTCTTAGTAACTCGGTATAACCAATAACCGAGACTAACGCAGAATCTTTAAGTACGCTTAATGCAACGCCTACCCAAGCCGGTAGCACAGCACGCAAACCAATTGGCCATACGATGTAACGCATATCTTGCCAGTATGTCATCCCTAGCGAGCGTGATGCTCTACGTGTTGTCAATGGGACTGCATCAATACCACTGCGTGCTACTTGAGCGACCAGTGCAGAGGTATATATGGAGAGAATTATCGTACCCGACCAAAAAGCGGGTAATGGATAACCTGCTATCGCAATGAAACTGTCGAATAAAATCAACTGGATAATCAACGGTACACTTCGAAAAACATCGAGAAAACCATTAACAACCATACGCACAGCGAGATTACCCGCATTTAATAGCCAGCCAAAAACAACACCGAAAATAGTCCCGGCACTGATCGCAACAATGGCAATTTCTAATGTTTTTAACGCGGCCTCACCCAAAAACAAAAGGTCACTAGCTTGTAAGTCACTAAAAACTTGAACAGTTGTAGCCATAAAATTTCTCCTATTGAGGGCCCTTAAACAAACGCCAGCCAATGACACTCATTATACCTAGAGCGATTTTTGCAATTATGTAGTAAATAACCGCTGTTGCCGCAAAGAATTCGAACGTTCTAAAAGTTTTAGACGACAAGAACTGAGTCTCTCCGGTTAACTCACGTAGACCCACTAGCATACCTAGAGAACTCATTAAAATAACCCAAATAAATTGGTTGGTCATCGGATGGTAAATAATACGCATCACCTGAGGAACAGTAATATGTAGCTGCGCCTGGAAAAAGGTCATACCAAGAGAACGTGCTGCACGAAGCTGGGTTGACGGGATTGCATTAAAACCGCCCCTGAAGTTCTCAGCCATATAACCTGCCGTATTAAATGAGAGGGCTATTAATACAACAAAATAAGAATCTATAAAAATACCCACCGCACCTAAACCAAACTTAAAGAAAAACAGCTGAAAAAGTGCTGGTGTATTACGTGCAAGCTCAACCCATGTTGCAGCAAAAAATCTGACGGGCCAGAAAGCAGACGTGCGAAAAAAGTAGATAAACAAGCCGATGAATGTACCTAATAACATAGAGAAGATTGACACTTCGAGAGTAATCCATGCAGAATCTAACATTTTGGGCAGTGCTTGAAAAACTGGACGCCATAAAAACTGATAGTCCATTGGTACCTCCTAAACAATATCGCTGAGATTATTGTAAATGTTACTTTATTATTAACTTTAACTACGACTAACGATTGATATAATTGAAATGTAAACACATTCTATTTATTGTTATTACACTAATAGTGACAATAGCCAGTATAGCGTCAAACTGAAAAAACATCCCTGCATAGAAAAACGAAAGCTTTCATAACGGATGAGGGCTTTATGACACTTAAAAAACAATGATTAGTAGCGCACATGTGCGCCACTAATTAAACCATACAGAGTCGTAATACTTAGTAATAAGTACCCGGTATCGTCATATCTGGCGCAGTACCGCCAATCCATTTGCCATATAGCTCTTGAAAACGACCGCCACGTACTTGCCTGTTGATAAACAAGTTAAGATAGTTAATCCATCCGAACTCTTTACGCAGAGTCATCATGCCAACGATATCTGCACCAAAAGGAGCTACAGGACCTAACTTAACACCTTTAAACTTACCCGAAGCAAGCACGTTAGCCGCAGCAGTATCGGTAACAATCACTGCATTTACTTGGCCTTGCGATACTGCTAGGAAAGATTCATTTTCACTCTGAAATGAAGTGTACTTACCTTTAGCGCCTGCCCAGTTTTCTTTTTTGTAATCTAAGAACGAACTTTCGTAGGTTGTACCAATCGCAGCGCCTACGCTTAAGTCTTTTAGGTCTTCCCAAGAATTCGCTTCAGATTTTTCAGATAACAATGCTTGAAACTGGAAAAGCATGTAAGGAATAGTGAAGCCAACAGTTTGGGCGCGCTCAAGCGTATCTGATGATGAAGCAATCGCTACGTCAATTTTTCCTGAAATCAAGCTAGGGATACGCTCAGCCCATGTTAGGCCAACGATTTCATACTCAATTTTCATTGCTTTAGCTAAATCAGCACACATATCAACATCCATGCCTACAGCCTTATTATCGCTATCACGGAAGCCCATTGGCGGGAAATCTAGAACCACACCACAACGTACTTTACCTTTCGACAAAACGTCATCTAACTTATCAGCCATCACATTACCAGAGGCTAATAAGCCAAGGCTTGCCACTAATGCGGCTTTTTTCAAAAAATTATTATTCATTTTTTCACCTTTTTAGTTTATAAAATTAGTTGTCTTTATTTTTATCTTAGCACTTCTCTTAGCTTAAATAATAATTACTCGTAAAGAAGAGCAACCATTAACTTAATCGACCATATTCATACGTAGATGATCAAAACGGCGACAAACCTAGTCTATCAAAGACGCCATGTTACACTTGCAAGAATCTACGAATACTTTTCCAAAACTACGATTTGCTTAATTATCCCTGAGTTTCTGGGGATAATAGACTCGCGTTACCGCCAATAGCCGCAGTATTGAGAGAAATTGTTTTTTCTGTGATAAAACGCATCAAGTAATTAGGCCCCCCTGCTTTCGGGCCGGTACCGGACAAGCCTCTACCGCCAAATGGATTCACTCCTACCATCGCTCCCACTTGGTTTCGGTTGATGTAAACATTACCCACACGAACACGCTTAGCGATATATTGATAAGTAGTGATATTACGTGAATGAATGCCCAAGGTTAAACCAAATTGCATGTCATTAATATCTTCAATAATTTTATCCGTAGCGGATGCGGCAAAACGTACGACATGTAACACAGGACCAAATTTTTCATCTTTTAGCTGCTTAATCGAATCAATTTCAAACAAAGTAGGTGTGACAAATGTACCATTTTCCAACCCTTCTGGCGCATTTCCTTGGTAGACTTCCTTCGCAATAAGCTTCATTTCTTCGATATAGGTCAGCAAACTACTTTGTGCCCCTCTATCGATAACCGGCCCTATATCGGTTGAATAATCACCAGGATAACCCAGTGTTAACTCATCCATTGAACCTTTGATCAATTCAATAACTCGATCAGCAATATCTTCTTGCACATAAAGTACACGTAAAGCGGAACAGCGCTGACCCGCCGAACTAAAAGCCGAACGAATAACATCTGTCGCTACCTGCTCAGGCAACGCCGTCGAATCCACTAACATAGCATTCAAACCACCGGTTTCTGCAATCAAGGTAGCAATAGCTGCCTTTCTGTTAGCAAGGTTGGTGTTAATTAACCGGCCTGTTGGTGTCGAACCCGTAAAGGCTACACCCGCCACCTCATTACTTTTCATCAACACATCACCTAACTCCGACCCCGACCCCGGTAAAAACTGCAACACACCTTTAGGGACACCCGCCTCATGTAACATTTCTACCGCGCGATAAGCAATAAGGCTAGTTTGCTCAGCAGGCTTAGCGATTACAGTATTACCTGCCACCAAAGCTGCAACTACTTGCCCGATAAAAATAGCTAGGGGGAAGTTCCAAGGACTAATACAAACAAACACTCCTCGGGCTTCATAATACAACTCATTGAGCTCTCCGGTGGGTCCGGGCAATACTCTAGGCTGACTAAACATTTCTCGTGCTTGCTGCGCATAATAACGACAAAAATCGACCGCTTCACGAATCTCATCAATTGAATCATCTAAGGTTTTACCTGCTTCACGAACACATAAGGCCATAAGCTCAACGCGGTTATTTTCTAGTAGTACCGCCATTTTATCTAAGGCCATGGCGCGAACACCAACATCCGT
>JBLHJR010000107.1:0-6130 GCA_047619205.1 Candidatus Endobugula sp.
CATAAAACATTACTTCGGCCCTCAAAACCTACAGGGCAGACTGCAGTTTTAAAGCATACGTTATTCAGGTATTATTAGCGGCTTCATTATCACGTCAAGAAAAACTGTCACTATGCGATACCCCCTACTATTGGCATTCCTTTTTTTAAACAGCGTAAGCTTTGCATCAAAGACTCTGGCTGAAGAAATTATTATTGGTATTGAGGAAGCTAGAATCGACGCCACTCAGCCTGGCTCAAATAGCTCTTCTGCTTATATGCAAATCATTAATTTTAGTGAAACTAAGACTATCGAACTCACTAGCGTTAACACCGACATCAGCAATAATGTAGCGATTCATCAAACGCCCAAAGAGGGACTACAGATTGAAGCGGGGGCAGCTGCTCACTTAGAGCCGGGTGGTTATCATATTACATTAACACAATTAAAAGAGCCCATTACTGTAGGCAGCACTATTGCTTTGACTCTCCACTTTGCCCACGGAGAAAGTTATATTGTTGACGCTATCGTCGTTATACCTGGCACGCATCTTCATCAAGACAACGCTGGCCAGCAAGTTAGCCATGACAACCATTCCCTCTAATTTCTTTTGAGAAAAATAATGAAACTGCACATAACCTTTCTATTAAGCGCCCTACTACTTATCTGCATAGCATTTAGCCAAACATTACACGCAGACTCACTGCAAATTTTACATGCTCGTGTCAATCCCACCATCCCTAACATGACCGTTAGTAGTGCGTATTTTGATATTGTTAACCGTCACGAAGAAGCAATGCGTCTAGATAGTGTTAGCAGTAATATTTCTACGCACGTCGAGATACATGAACACACCATGCAAGGTGGGTTAATGACGATGAAGGGAGTTGCTAACGGTGTTAGCATCCTTGCAGGTGAGACGCTGAGCTTTCAGCCAGGGGGATATCACTTAATGATAATGAATCTACAATCAACGATCAAGGAAGGCGACCTAATCGAACTCACTTTCCATTTTAGCGATCAAAGCAGGAAAACTGTTTTGGCTAAAGCGATTAGGCCTACTTATTAACATGTGAGACGTGAGACGTGAGACGTTAGACGCAAGAGGCTTTAAAAGAGTAAAAGCATTTAAACCAAACATCCAAGGTGAGATGCCGAAAACAAATATTTCTTACTATGACCCTTTTTCTTTAAAGCATCTCGCATCTCACATCTAACGTCTCGCATCCATAAGCAACAAATTAAGTACCTGAATCATGTTGGCTTTTTGGTATGGGCCCTTAAACAAACCGACGTATTTCCCTTGCGGATTAATTAATGCCATCGCATCACTATGACTAATAAAGTAATGCCCTAGCTTATTTGCTTTCTCGTGACGAAATACCATACTCAACTGCTGACTTAAGCGCTGGATATCTTCCAGCTCGCCAGTCAAGCCATAAAAGCTGGGGTCCATATAGTTAAGATATTCTTTCAACAGCTCAGGGGTATCACGCGCGGGATCAAAGGTAACATGCAGCACTTTCAAAGCAGGCGCATTAGCCTGCTTATCCCATTCGGTTTTAACGGCGTGAAGTAACGCTAAGTTTATCGGACAAATATCGGGACAGAACATATAACCAAAATTCACCAAGCGCCAACCCGACAAATGTTGAGTGAACGATTTTGCTTCACCCTGTAAATTGAGCATTGGCACATCGGATAAAATTCTTGGCTGCTCGAACTTATAAAAGCCTAAACCAACCAGCTGTTGACTCTGCTCTTGTAATGATTGCTCTTTAGTAAACAGGTACAACCTAGCAGCCAAGCTTGCCACGACTATTAATACTAAAATAATACTCAATACAATAACGGTATTTTTTTTCGCTACTTTATTTTCAGTCATAAACTCTCTACTTAATTACGCAACTGGTCCACTATGAAACCGAAACTCCTCGCTTGGCTGAGAAATAATTTCTTTCTCCAGCGCCAAAAATAATTCAACCCTATCATCAATATCAATGCCTGCCGCCTTTTTCGCCAACTTCAGGTAATCTTGATAATGTCTTGCTTCTGACTTTAATAAAGACAAATAAAATTTCTGTAATTGCTCATCTAAGTATGGCGCCAATTTGGCGAAGCGCTCACAAGAGCGCGCTTCAATAATAGCACCAACAATTAAGATGTCGACCAAGCGATGAGGTTCACTGGTTCTAATCGGCTTGCGTAATCGCCCTGCGTAAGTTGCCGCTTCAATATGTGGGTAATCAATGCCGCGTTTTTTCATAATTGCCATCACTTGCTCAAAGTGACGTAACTCTTCTCGCGCTAAACGTGACATTTTATTTAGCAACTCATGATTATCTACGTAACGATACATGAGGTTCATTGCCGTACTCGCGGCTTTCTTTTCACAATTGGCGTGATCAATTAGCAGCAAGTCAATATTGTCGAGGGCATTATCTATCCATGCCTGAGGAGTTTCACAGTGTAAAAATTCTTGTATGTGGGAAATATCTGTCATGGTTTACTTATTTCAAGTGTTAGACGTAAGATGCTAGACGCTTTTATGCGCGCTGCGCGGACACTTTAAAAATGTCTGGCATCTAGCCCGAAGAGTTCAGTAGAGTTTGCCGAAAAAACTGATTTTTCTTAGTAGTAAGCTGAATCAAACTATGTAATCTATAACAATATTACTCTGGCTCCAGCTTTAATGCGCAATATAACGCTCATAATGGGCAGAAGATAAAGTGAAAAGGTCTTGATCTAAAAATTGTTTTATTTCATCTAAGTAAAAGCGCTGCCAATCGGCTTTCAAGCGAAAACCATAGGGCTCTGTATCTTCAATCTGGGCTGCACCTGCACGAAGTAATTCATATACCCAGCGTGAGGGCGATAAGGATTTATCAAATATTACCTGCTGATATTCCAGCTGCTCGCGTAATTTTTTTTCATCAAAGATATCGATCTTATTCGTCACAATCGTCACTAAAAAACTATCCAAGCGAGCGACTACTAATTGGCGCTGTTCTTCTGTATAGCCATTCCAGTTAATCACTTCATGGGCAAAGCGCTTACAGCCACGACACACTACATCACCAATACTGGTAGAACAGACACCGATACACGGCGTTTTTACTTTATCATTCATTACTTCTGTATTTCCTTAAGATCTTTTTTAGGGCATCTCTAAAAACGCACTTTTTCCGCGATTGCTGCGTCGCCTCATGGCGCCTACTGTTGGCGGCTCCGTGCTCCCTGTGTTAAAGGGAGTTGGGTCATGTATGCCTTATACACTGCGGTTCTGCGCGCGGTGCCTTCTTGCACTCACGAAAAAATGACTGTTTTTAGAGGTGCCCTTTAGCTACATCAGCTTTCGCCAGATCAACTTTCGCCAAGTCAATTAAGGTACGGCGAATCCATTGATGGGCGCTATTGTGATGCAATAACGGGCTCCATACCATTTTAATTTCAATCGGTTTAATCTCAAAAGGTGGATCAAGGACAATTAAGTTTTTATAGGAGCCATAGGAATGCGCCGCTCGTGTGGGCAAAGTCACAATTAAATCGGTATCACTGACCAATAAGGGAACAATTTGATAATGACGAGTAAAGACTCGAATTTTACGCTCACAGTTCAATGCTGTTAAGGCATCATCAACCCAGCCACGCTTATGGCTATTTTCTTGCGACATCCCCGTTGCCACGCCAATACCCGTTTTACTCACCCAAATATGCCCCGATTGTAAGTATTTTTCTAGCGTATTATCGCTGATTAAAGGGTGTCCTTCGTTTACCAGGCAAGAAAAACTATCCTCCCAGACTAAGCGCTGATAAAAGGATTGAGGAATATTATCAAATCGGTTAATCGCTAAATCTACCTTACCTTTTTCTAAATCTTGAAAGCTGGCGTCACTTAGGGTCAATACATCTAAGGTAATCTCAGGCGCGTGTAATTGCAGGTACTTGACTAAAGATGAAATCAACGTACCTTCGACATAATCACTCACCAAAATGCGGAACACCCGCTGACTGCTACTGGGGTCAAAATGGTCGGTTGGGGATAACGCCGCCTCAGCAAAGCTTAAGGATTGGCGCACCAAAGGTTCTAGCTCTAAGGCTCTCTCTGTTGGCTCCATCCCTCGTGTGGTACGCACTAGTAAGGGATCATCTAATAAGCCCCGTAAGCGCTTAAGGCTGTTACTCATAGCGGGCTGGCTAATATTCAACTGTTCCGCTGCACGGGAGACATTGCGCTCGCGCATAAGGGCATCAAAGCAGACTAAAAGATTAAGATCAAAATTTTCAATATTCATGACATCACTATAACCCATACAACTAGCTAAGCAACAGACTATAATTAAAAATGATAATGGTTATTGGCATTAATGATTAGCACCCCCGGTGTATTTCTGTAAAATGTGATCATCGAGATAAAGTTATAGGTGGATATTGGCTATTTAAAACAAGCTCATCTATATTGCCTTTAAGCCTAATTTGAGACTGCTTTAGCTCTACCAATTTTTCACACTATTTTTTCATATCATTTTTCATACTATTTAGAGGACATCATTGTGCTTGAAGCTTACCGTAAACATGTTGAAGAACGCGCAGCTCTATCGATTCCACCTAAACCACTTAGTACAGAGCAAGTAGCGGGTTTAATCGAACTATTAAAGAACCCACCTGCAGGTGAGGAAGACACTCTAGTAGACCTGATCACTCATCGTGTACCGCCGGGTGTTGATGAAGCCGCTTATGTAAAAGCAGGCTTTTTATCCGCAGTAGCTAAAGGCGAAGACAGTAGTCCCATTATTTCGAAAGCTGACGCTGTGGTCTTGCTAGGGAATATGCACGGTGGTTACAACATTACCACTCTAGTCGAATTACTTGATGACGCTGAACTTAGTGAATTAGCGGCTATTGAACTTAAGCATACGCTATTAATGTTTGATGCCTTCCACGATGTAGAAGACAAAGCCAAAGCCGGTAATGAACAGGCTAAAGCGGTGGTACAATCATGGGCAGATGCCGAGTGGTTTACTAATCGCGATACAGTGGCTGAAAGCATTAAAGTGGCTGTCTTTAAAGTCACTGGCGAAACTAACACAGATGATTTATCACCTGCACCCGATGCATGGTCCCGTCCAGACATTCCGCTACATGCCCGCGCCATGTATAAAATGACCCGCGATGGCTTAACACCGGAAGAACACGGTGTGACTGGCCCAATGGATAAGGTCAAAGAGATTCAAGACATGGGGCTTCCTGTCGCCTTTGTCGGTGATGTCGTAGGCACAGGCTCTTCACGTAAGTCAGGGACTAATTCGGTATTATGGTTCTTCGGCAATGATGTATCGGGTGTTCCCAATAAAAAAGGCGGCGGTATTTGTATTGGTGAAGCTGTTGCACCTATTTTCTACAACACCATGGAAGATGCTGGTGCATTAGTTTTTGAAGCGCCTGTAGATAAGCTCGGCATGGGCGATATTATTGAGATTCGTCCTTATGATGGCAAAATCCTTAGCGAATCAGGTGAGATACTTTCTGAATTCGCACTAAAATCCCAAGTACTATTGGATGAAGTGCAAGCTGGGGGCCGTATTAACCTAATTATCGGTCGTGGTTTAACGGCTAAAGCTCGTGAATCTCTTGGCTTAGCGGTTAGCGAACTATTTCGCATTCCAGTGTCACCGGTAGACAGCGGTAAAGGCTTCACTTTAGCGCAGAAGATGGTGGGTAAAGCGTGTGGCTTAGCTGACGGCCAAGGTATTCGTCCCGATACCTACTGTGAACCCAAAATGACCACTGTAGGCTCTCAAGATACCACTGGTCCAATGACCCGTGACGAACTGAAAGACTTAGCTTGCCTAGGTTTCTCTGCTGACTTAACCATGCAGTCTTTCTGTCACACAGCCGCTTATCCAAAGCCTGTTGATATCGACACCCAACATAACCTACCCGACTTTATTAGAAACCGTGGTGGTGTATCCCTGCGTCCAGGCGACGGTATTATTCACTCGTGGTTAAACCGTATGTTATTACCCGATACTGTGGGTACAGGGGGTGATTCACATACGCGTTTCCCTATGGGTATTTCGTTCCCAGCAGGTTCCGGTCTAGTAGCATTTGCAGCCGCTACAGGTGTCATGCCCTTAGATATGCCAGAATC
>JBLHJR010000108.1:0-6080 GCA_047619205.1 Candidatus Endobugula sp.
CCCATAACATCTCAAGCAACCAGCGACTTTCAAGACTCGGTGTTACAAGGCATAATGAAGCCTATGAAATCACTCCTTAACAATTTGATGTTACTTGGCATACTGCTAATAGTAGTGGGATATGCGACTGGCTCCGAATTAGAGACTGGAACAGCCCTTGCGGGTTATGCACGTGTTTCAACCTGTGATTCATGTCCGTCATGGAAAAAAGGTAAACATCTTGTATTGACAAATTCCGAGGGGCAGAAAGTTAAGTCGTGGTGGTTGGGGTGGGGAAAAAAGAACGAGAAAGTTATAGCCCATGACGACCCTGAAATTGTTGACATGATTAAGTCCTTGAAATCGTCAGGTACTGGTGATGGCACAGCACTGAAGAAATCCCTGGAAAACCAAAAGGTATATAGACGTGTAAGCAATCATCAGGAAGCAAAGTTTCCGCTGCCTTCTTCATCAAAGAGTGACCTGTCTTCTGCGGCGCTTTTGGTAACACGGTACCGATTGTACTTGGATTTCTGCGAATTCGCTGTGTATGAATGTGGCGACAGCCTGATGAAAACGTTGTCAGAAAATGATCAGGTAGATGTCCTTGATGTTCATGGTGATGTGATTTGGTCTATGAATAAAAAGAAAGACACTAGTTACTCGCCCTCTGCGGCGTGGATTTCACAAGGGGCATCGGTCGTAGGCCTTCAGCACTTTAAGTCAGGTGGATTCTACGTGCAGTTGTATGACTCGGTAGGGAAACCCACTTATCGCTTACCCAATTCAAATTGGTCTAAATACGCTATAAGAAGGGGCGGCTCAACTACTCTTACACGCTCAGGTGAATACTTTGTTCTTGGTGTTACTGTTCGTAAGGGTCGTAAGAGAGGAACCTTTGTGTTAGTGACGAAAAACGGTCGCTGGAAATATTTTGATGAAGAGTTAGAAGCCCATGAGGCTGTGAGGCGCTTTGTGTATGATTCAGGACAGATTAATCATGGTGTTGACAAGTTAACTTTTGAAGAAGTTAAAAGCAAACCATAATTCAAACATCAATCTGCCACTTACGAGACTCGCAAAAACATCAGCGAATCATAAGTTCGGCATGGTTTCGGTTTTGATATTTTTCTTTGGTAGATTATCGCATGCCTTAAAAAACATTCATTAAGTTGACAGTAACCTTTCAGGTGATTTATTCACTTAAAGTTAAAGCAGGGCGATTAGTGTTTGCGATACTGGGCATATTCCGGAACCCGTTCGGCTAGGTAATCTATCCATTTGCCTTCTTTAAGGTAATATTTCTGCATGTCGGGATGAGCAATAAAATTCCGAAAGCCAAGATGGTAGGTCGCCATGACGTCTAATCCCCACCAAGAAGGATTTGCGCTCTGCTCTTTGAGTGCCATTTCCACAGCCCTATCAGGATCAAATAGGGACAGGGCTCTATAGCCAGAAAGCCCGTAAAGATTAAAAATATTGCTGCGCTGCTCAAACAGTTTTTTAGTTAACGACTCGGCTTGTTCTTTTTCACCTAATACAACATGAGCATCAATCATGAGAGTAATGGCAATGTCTTCATCTTGCGGTTGAATAACCATATTGCTCAATAAATTGATAGCGTGTTTAGCAGTCTTCTTTGCTTTGTCTGAGAGACCTGCTTTTATTTGAAAGTTTAAGATGATCGATTGCAGCTTAAGATAATCCCAACTCGTCTCTGGATTGGCTAGCATGGAAGCAGAGTCGCCCTGTAGCAAGGGGTTTAATTCGAGTTGGACCAACTCATCCAGATCGTTTTGTATTATCCACAATCTGGCAGAGATTCCTAGTTTCCTCAAGCTGTTAATAGGCTCCTCCTGTACAGTTTTGACCATAGCCGGTATCAAGGATTGATCAGCAGTTTTAAAGAACTCAGATACCAGAGCTTCAAACTTGTAGTGTAGGCTAACCTTGCCGAGGTTTTGGTTTTTTCCTGCCTCTGGTGAAATTTGTGCAAGACGCTCATATAGCATAGCCACCATCTCCTCATCGGCCGCATTCTGAAAAAACTGCCAGGAACCTTCAACGATACGTGCATGCAGTGGGTCAAGTTGCAACGCTTTTTCAAAAACGGTTTTGGCCGCTTCAACATCACCAAGATTGAGAAAGTACCACCAGCCAAGTACATACCAGGCCATTGCACTTTCAGGGTATTTTTCGACGGTGTAGTCCATCATTTTTTTTCGTATTGGGGTATTATTGGCTACCCAGTCTGAGCTTAGGTGTTCTTCGCCTATCGCTCCCGCAGAGCGGGCAATCAGAGTCTCGACATTATCCGGGCCCAGAGTCACTGCCTTTTTAAGGGCGCGAACAGATTGAGCATAAAAACTGTTGTAGATGGCATCGGAATCGCCGCCTTTGGGTACAAACCAGCCTTCACGACCCATGCTTTCAATAGACATATCATAGATTTCATTGAGAAAAGCCCAAGCTTCAACAAAATTTGGATCTTCTCTTAGCGCTTCCTCCAGAAGGGAGCGTTGTCGCGTCAAGCTGTCTTCAGTTGGAGGTTCACTGCGATCGATACTTTTGGCTTTGATAAAAAGGTCGTAGGCCTTAACACTTTGTGTAGGCATTCCTTGCAGTGTGCCAACCGTTTCCGGCTGAATCTCAAGGTGTAGGGAGTTACCAATTTCTCGTGCTAGGGCACTCTGAGTGGCAAATACATCCACCAGTTCTCGGTCGTAATTGTTGGCCCACAAGTGCACATCATTACGCGCATCGATCAGCTGTACTGTCACGCGAACATGGTTCTCGATGCGTCTCACCGAACCCTCAACAATATAATTCACACCGAGCGCCACACCAATATCGCGCAGGCTCATCTTCGAGTTGATAAATCGCATGACTGAGGTTCGTGAAATAACCTTCAGCCCCTCAATGCGAGAGAGATTTGTCAGTATATCTTCGTGGACACCGCCGGCGAAAAAGGCATTCTCCGGATTGGCACTCATATTGATAAGAGGCAGAACAGCTATTGATTTGTCGGTGCTCTGTTCAGGTACCAGAACGGCCTTGTCTGGGTCTGGCATAGTATCTATAGATTCTGCAGTTGCATTAGGCATATCAGTGACAGTGCTGAAGCGACTCTCGTAAATGAAATAACCCATGCCAATGACAAGTAGGCCAATGATGATGAAATCAAGCTTTCGTCCTGTGTGAGATGAAATGGAATCTTCAGGTGCAATATCAGATTCTTTTTTGATACCATCAGGTGTTATCTCAAATGCCCAGGCAAAGAAGAGTGCAAATGGAAATCCAAGCAGGCCAAAAAAGAAAACCGCTGTATTAATCCACTCAGGTAGATGTAAAGCTGGAACTGCCTCAGACGTAATTTGAACCACCACCCAAGCAAGGACAAGATAAGCGATGCCTACTTTGAAAACGTTACGTCTTTTGAATTCTGTGAAGAATGAATCAGCCAATGAGTATCCCTAATTCTGATTATTATTTATCCATTGATATGTAATGTACTTCTATTGGGAATATTTATCAATTGTTGAGGTATCTAAGAGACATCAGAGAATTTGAAATCTGAAAACCTGCCCCAACCTCACACCACAGAAACTCCGGACGCCCCCCGAGCAGACTCCGACTCAGATCCCGAACCGAACCTCCTTGCTCCAGAGGGGCAACCTCCGGGAAAATTCGGGCTTGCTCATGGCTATCCCAATCCCAACCATAACCAGTTGTGTTTAATAAGCAAGTCGGTCAAACTCGTAAATATTTTCTAATAATAAATAAACATTTTTTTCAATGTTTTCACGATCGTTAGCTTCAGAAAGTTGTCGCATACAATCTACAATGGCAATCCACCAACTCATATGTTCAGCGCTTAATTGTGCAGCGACTGGAATCATATCTCGCATCAATGATAATATTTCTATACTTTCTCGTTTCAGTGCACTCATACTATCTAGATTTAATTGATGTTCCTGCAGTTCTTTCATAAACATTTCTACGATTTTTGGATTTTTTTCTAATTCTGTTGCAGGAGTTGGTTCAGTATTAGGCACAAGAAATGCGATGTCTAAATTTGATAGTATTCCTCTTAATGAGCCTCGTAAACTTAACCATAATTCTTTACGACGAGCACGCTCTCTGGATATTTGTATAACTGATAATAAACCTACAAGGAAAAAACCTTCAAGGCTGAAACCTATAAGTTCCGGTACAAGGTTGTCATGAAATGCTCCAACCTGTGTCGAATCCATAAAATAGATATAAAGCCCTATGCCTGATATACCAAAGATAGCCATCGATGCTATTAATAACATGCGGTTAGATTTCATTATCTCAGTCCTGTTTAGCCATAGCTTGTATAACATTTGCTAACTTACTTGCTTCAGAACGACTGAGATCCAGAGGTAAATTTTTAATGAAAATGGTCCTGTCTTCTCTTATTGGAATAGAGATGATGTCAGAAACCTTTTCGCTCAGTGATAAGGTTATTTCTTCTAGTGCATTTTGTTCTTCAGTCATCATTTTATTGGTGACTTGATTACGCTTATCTTTGATGACTAGATCACCACCTCCAGATATAAAAGTACTCGGATCATTGACCCAGTCGAAATAGTCAATCAATGCTGCTTTAACTCGTTTATTGTAAAGCTGAACCACTTCAGGTCGAATACTACTGTCATGAATTTTATGCTGACGTGAACATAAATCATCCACGTCGATTAATCTTATGTCAGTCATTTCATCTGCGCTTAATTCAGTAAAGAGTTGTTCGATGGCATTAAGTCTACTTTTTGCAACAGCAGGATTTATTAATCCTTCTTTAGGTGATTGTCTTAGAAATTTCACTAAACGCTCAGGTGTAAAGTTATTAACTGACATAGAATATCCTTAATTAGTGTTCAATTATTATATTACAGATGAAAACATATAAACGCTATCGTGACCCTCAAAAAAAGCAGGTATGGAGCATGGGCATGGTTCGGTGAAAAATACCCGCAGAGTGGTACTCTGGAGCGGAGTCATCGACGGAGCCATTTTTGGGTTTCGGTTCGGGAAAAACTGGAAAACGGCGAAAGAAAAAACCTTTAGCATTCTTCAACATACTCGTGAGGTTTCAATAACACCTCCCGACTCATAATCGGGGAGCCTCATGTTGGAGTCGGGGGTGTCTGCTATTTTTTTCACATAAAATCAATCTCTTGTGCACGACCTTCCAATTATATCTACCGGACCCCGGACTTTTAAATGTTGCGCTTACTACTTGATTCAAGATTACATTTATCCGTTAACTGCTTAGTAAAAATATCTTTTAACAGGATTAATTCATTGGTTCTCACATAATTAGGTCTTGTCACTAAACTAATGGATCGATGCGGACCAGGCTCATTTAGATGAATAGCTTTAAGTTCTGACTCATTATATATTAATTGATCTAATGACATTTGAGGTACTAAAGTTGTACCAAGTTTACCTGCTACCATTTGAATTAGAGTGTGTAAACTTGCTGAATCAAAATCAGAGTCTTGATTTATATTTTTCATACTACAGGCAGCCAATGCATGTTCTTTTAAGCAATGTCCATCTTTTAAAAGCATCAGTTTTTCAAAATCTAACTCTTCGATGGTAATTTCTTTAATATGACTAGGACATTCATCTTTATGGCTAACCCAATAAAAATCTTCTTGCCAAAAGTTAAAGCTCATCAACCCATCTATAGGGTAAGGTAATGCTATTAGTGCGGTATCTAGCTCACCATTTCTGAGCATATCAACGAGAATTTGTGATTGTTCTTCAATTATCTTTAATTTAAAATTCGGATATTGTTTTCGCATATCAGGCAGAACTTTTGGTAGTAAGTAAGGACCAATGGTAGGGATAACGCCCATTGTCATTGGGCTCGCAAATGGCTGCTTATTAGTTTGGGCAATGTCTAAAAGTTCGTCTAATTCTAATTTTATCTTCTTGGCTTTATTAAGTATCAGTTTGCCGTTATGAGTCACTAACACTTTTTTATTGTTGCGTTCAAACATGATGACACCCAATTTCTTCTCAAGCTCATTTATTGCCGTACTTAATGCTGATTGAGATACATTGCAAGC
>JBLHJR010000109.1:0-5940 GCA_047619205.1 Candidatus Endobugula sp.
TAGGGGGTATCGCATAGTGACAGTTTTTCTTGACGTGATAATGAAGCCGCTAATAATACCTGAATAACGTATGCTTTAAAACTGCAGTCTGCCCTGTAGGTTTTGAGGGCCGAAGTAATGTTTTATGGAAAAGTTAGCGAAATTTCCGCTTTCAACCCAGTTTTCTTTTTAGTTCTTTGGCGTTGATGGAAATTTTTTCGATAGGGGGGTGTAGTAATATTTCAATTCTACGATTTTTTTGTTGGCTATTATTATCTTTATCTCGTGAAATAGGGCGTGTACTGCCAAAGCCTACGGCTTGAAATTGCGCAGGTGATAAGCCTTGCTTGGTGAGGTGTCGAATAGCAAAAGTTGCCCTAGCGGAGGATAGCTCCCAGTTGCTAGGGTATCTTTTGGCAAGGGTTGAAGTAATCGGTTGTTGGTCGGTATGCCCCTCGACACTAATTAAGTGTTTTGGAAAAGAGGCCAGTGTCTCAGCAATTAGCTCTAGTGTTTCTTTGCCATGGCTATTAAGTGTGGCTGACCCAGAAGAAAATAAGATGGTATCTTCTAAGCGAATAATAGTGGTGCCATCTTTAAATTGTTTCACCAAACGGTTCTTTTCTGAATGTAATTTGGTGTTCTTTTCATCTAATACTTTTAGTTTGACATTGAGTTCATCGAGTACGATTTGCTCGCGGGCTAAGCGTTGTTCCAATGTTTCTATGGTCGTGTTATAGCCGTCAATACGTGATAGCTCGCTATCGAGTTGTTGCTGGGTAGTTTGGTATTTTTGTTTTATGGTGATAGAGAAATCATTGAGGTGCGCTAATTTTTTTTCATACTCAATTTCTTTATTTTGATATTCAGCTGCTTTTTTCGCATAAGCCGATTCTTTATTGATGAGCTCTTTTTCTAGCTCGTCAGTAGCTTTCTTAAGACTTTGCTGGGTTTGGGTTTTATCTTTTTGTGTTTGGCTAAGTTGTTGTTTAATGTCTTCTACTTCATTTTTAAGGGTTTGTTGGGTTTGGGTTTTATCTTTTTGTGTTTGGCTGAGCTGTTGCTTAATGTCTTCTATTTCATTCTTGAGGCTGAAACGTTGGCGGTTTAACTGCGACAATGCAGATTCTTGATTACTCAACGAGGAGGCAGTTTCTCTCAATTCTCGCTCGGTGTATCGAAGCTTGCGTTTAGTTTTATCCAATTGTGTACTGAGCTGTTCTTGCACCGCATAGCTATCAAATAAAAAATACCCACTACTAGCTAGGGCAATGGTCAGTAATGTGATAAAAATAATACTAGCAGAGCCCTTTTGTGCCGTTGTTGTCGTTCTCATGGTGTTAACCTAAAAAAATAATGTACTTGCTTAAAGTTTAGCAAATATTATGATTTTTGCTGTTGCTGCCTATCTAATTGTAAAAGTTGCGATTCATCTAAGCTAAACGATTGATTTTGTTGAATAAGTGGGCAATCAAAGGCGAGGATATAGGCGCGTAATTGTAAATTAGGTGTGGTGCTTGTGATAACGGTATCATTATATAAGCGATCGCCAACAATGGCGTGGCCTAACTCGGACAAATGTCGTCTAATTTGGTGTTTACGCCCCGTTTCAATAGCGACATCTACAAGGCTAGTATCATTATGGGGTTGGTACTCCATTAGTCTTACGATGGTGCGCGCAGATTTACTATCAACGTCTGTTTCTATTGTGGTTACGCCATCCGCAAAGTGCCCTTTCACAATGGCTTGGTAGCGTTTTTCAATTTTTCGTTGTTCAAATAGTTTGCAAAGTGCTGCAGCACTTTTTTTATTGTGTGCAAGCATAATAATACCACTGGCGGCTCGGTCTAAGCGATGGATTAAAAAACCAGGTCGTCGAGCGGGGTGATGTTGTTCTACCCAGCGAGTGATAGAACAGTGATCGCCCCATTTAGAGCCGTGAGATAGCATGCCAGAAGGTTTGTTCCACACGCTATAGTGTGAGTTTTCATAGAGTAAAGAGGGCGCGGGTGGCACCTGTTGTAGCACGCGGGTATCGTAGTATAAAAATAACCGTTCACCTAAGTTGAGTTTATTGCTTGCCCTTCGAATCGGTTTAATCGCGCCTGTTTCGGTAGAGCGGCCATCGACAGTGCTATCAACAAGATTACTGGCAGAACTACCGAGAGAACTACCTGAAGAGCTACGCTGCAGCCAGACAGCCCCCTTAGTCATCGTTTGCTTTAGACATTGCCTTGATAAATCACAATTCTCAGCCAGCCATTGAATGGCGGGGATGCCTGCTTTATCAATGGCAATATCTAAGGTGAAGCGGTGTTCGATTTCTGTCATAATGCGCTACTTTGTACTAAATCAATTAGTTAGGAGTCTGATCGGCTCTTAGATGATTTTAATCACGATAATTTTGAGGATTTCATTGTAATGCCAGATGTCATACAACCTACGAATAAGCCTGCTAATCCTAATTTTTCTTCAGGGCCTTGTAGCAAGCGTCCAAACTATGACGTAAGTCAGTTAGATGTATCTAGCTTAGGGCGCTCTCATCGAGCCGCTATTGGCAAGGCCGCATTAAAGCGTGCTTGTGATGATACAGCAGAATTACTGGGTTTACCCGAAGGCTATCGAGTGGGCGTGGTTCCAGCCTCAGACACCGGTGCTGTTGAAATGGCTATGTGGTCCTTGTTAGGTGCTCGCGGTGTTGATGTATTAGCATGGGAATCATTTGGTGCGGGCTGGGTAACTGATATCAAAAAACAGCTGAAAGTAGATAATGTGCGTAGCATCACAGCTGATTATGGCCAGTTACCTGATTTATCCTCGGTCAATTTTTCTAATGATGTGGTTTTTACATGGAATGGTACGACGTCTGGGGTGAAGGTGCCTAATGGTGATTGGATCGCTGATGATCGCGAAGGCCTAACGATTTGTGATGCGACTTCTGCCGTGTTTGCAATGCAAATGCCTTGGGAGAAGCTAGATGTAGTGACTTTTTCTTGGCAAAAAGTGCTCGGTGGTGAAGGTGCTCACGGGATGCTAATTTTAAGTCCGCGTGCGGTTGAGCGTTTAGAAAGCTATACCCCGCCATGGCCATTACCAAAAATTTTCCGTATGACTAAAGGCGGCAAATTAATTGAAGGTATTTTCCGCGGTGAAACTATTAATACGCCGTCTATGTTGTGTGTAGCTGATTACTTGGATGCTCTGGATTGGGTGCGTAGTTTAGGTGGTGCGAATGCTGCCATTGCAAAATCTGAGGCCAACCTCAAAGTACTCAGTGACTTTGTTGCCGCTAATGATTGGATTGATTTTTTGGCCGCAGATGTTAGCACGCTGTCTAATACTAGTGTGTGCTTAACGCTTAAAGCCGAGGCCGATGAAGTTAAAGCCATTATTAAGTTACTAGATAACGAATCTGTTGCTCATGATATCGGCGCTTATCGAGATGCACCCTCGGGTTTACGTATTTGGTGTGGTGCCACGGTGCAAGCGGAAGATTTACAAGCCTTAATGCCTTGGTTAAGTTGGGCGTATGCTGTGACCATTAATAAGTAAGTGGGCCAATACCCCATTAATTGAATCAATAAGCTAATCAATAAAGAAGCGAATTAATATAATGTATAACATCAAAACCTATAATAAAATTTCGTCAAAGGGCTTGGATCGTTTTCCTCAAAATGCTTACCAGTTGTCTGATAATATCGAAAGCCCACAGGGTGTAGTGTTACGCAGTCATAAATTACATGGCGAAACTATTCCGGATAGTTTATTGGCTATCGCTCGTGCGGGTGCGGGTGTTAATAACATTCCTGTCGATGATTATACTGCTAAAGGTATCGTGGTGTTTAATACCCCAGGCGCAAATGCTAATGCAGTAAAGGAGTTGGTGTTAACCGGCATGCTATTATCATCTCGCGGTATTGTTAAGGGGATGGTGTATGCGCAAGGCTTAACTAGTATTGATGATCCCGCCGTAATGCATAAGCAGCTGGAAGGCGAAAAGAAACGCTTTGCAGGTTCAGAATTAGCGGGTAAAACCCTAGGGGTTGTAGGCCTAGGTGCGATTGGCTCGATGGTAGCAGAAATGGCGTTAGCATTAGGTATGAATGTGCTGGGTTATGATCCTGCATTATCTGTTGAAGCTGCATGGCGTTTGCCTAGTCAGGTACAGAAGATGGAAAACTTGCCTAGCTTACTCGCTAACGCAGATTTTATTACTTTGCATGTCCCTGCTATTGAGCCTACCTTTCATTTAATCAACAAAGCAGCGTTGAGCACCGTTAAAAAAGGCGCAGTACTGCTGAATTTCGCCCGTGAAACTATTGTTCACCCTGAAGCGGTGGTCGATAGTCTAGATGCTGGGCATTTAGGCCAATATATTTGTGATTTCCCTGAGCCTTGTTTACTCGGACGTGATGATGTAATGGCAATGCCGCACATTGGTGCTAGTACGGCAGAAGCGGAAGAAAATTGTGCAGTAATGGCAGCCAATCAATTAATGGATTATTTAGAAAATGGTAACATTAAAAATGCCGTTAATTTCCCTGTGGTTTCTATGGACAGAGCGGGCGCTTGTCGCTTAACTTTTTCTAATCACAATGTCGCTGGCGTTTTAGGTGAAGTACTTTCCGTGTTTACTAGTCATCAGGTGAATGTCGTTGATATGGTGAATAAAAGCCGTGGTGATGTGGCTTACAATATTATTGATTTAGAGCAAATCCCTAGTGACCAAGCGGTAGCCGATATTCGAGCACTTGCGCATGTGGTGGGTTTGCGTTTGATAAAGGTTTAATGTTTTAAAAACCGATAAAATATCGAAGAAAACAACGAGGGGGATGGAGGAACTATCTTTCCATCCCTTTCTTCATTCATCTAATCATTTTCAAAACCTTCTACCCTTGTTTTTTTTTCGCAACGTTAATTAATTATAAAAACTACACAAGGCAATTCTTATGACCTCTTATAAAATTATTTTTTATGTTCCCGCAAGTCATCTAGAAATTGTAAAGTCGGCCGTATTTGATGCTGGAGCTGGTAGTCAAGGAAACTATGGTCAATGTTGTTGGCAAGTATTAGGTGAAGGGCAGTTTCGTCCACTAGCGGGGAGCACCCCCTTTCTTGGTGAGCAGGATGGGGTAGAAAGCGTGCAGGAATATCGAGTGGAGTTCTTGTGTGATGAAGCGTTCTTGGCAAGTGCAGTGGCGGCTTTAATTAGCGCTCATCCTTACGAAGAGCCTGCATACGATGTTATTTTACGGCATCAATGTTCACCCTAGTAAAAGGCGATTTACAGCTTCTTCTCAATATCCTCTAAATGCAGAGGGTAGGTATTGTTTTTGCGATCGGCAAAGTAGTAGCGTAACGTCTTTTCAACCACGGAAAAAGCGAGTTGATCCCAGGGGATTTCACCTTCGCTGAATAATTTTACTTCTAGTGATTCTGGACTGGAGCTGAATTGAGTATCTGTCAGCTGGGCCTTGTAAAAAAAATACACTTGATTGATATAGGGTAAGCTAAATAAGGTGTACAAGTGTTCAATATGTAAATTCGCATGGGCTTCCTCCCAAGATTCTCTGAGCGCGCCTTGTTCTGTTGTTTCTCCATTTTCCATAAACCCTGCAGGTAGTGTCCAAAGTCCGTAACGGGGTTCAATCGCGCGCTTGCATAATAATACTTTATCTTCATAAAGTGGCAAACAGCCGGTAATGATTTTAGGGTTTTGGTAATGGATGGTTGAGCAACTAATGTCGGCGCAGACAAAACGCTCTCGGTTATCCCCTACGGGTATTGAAATCACCACATGACTGCCGCAAGAACTACAAAATTTCATAATAACCGCTCTTATTTATTTAAGTGGGCTATTATAGAATAAGATAGAGATTAACTAGAAGGGAAAGCGAGAACATCTGCAACTTTGTTATGATCTTGTTCGCTTTTATCAGCGATATCACGCAAGGGATCATT
>JBLHJR010000110.1:0-5818 GCA_047619205.1 Candidatus Endobugula sp.
CACGATGTGTGGTGTGTTAATGGCGAAAGGCATGAATTTTTTTGTTACCCATAAAATTAATCCGTTAATTGGCTCTGCCGGTGTTTCAGCTGTGCCGATGGCCGCACGCGTGTCTAATAAGCTAGGTTTGGAAGCGAACAATCAAAACTTTTTATTAATGCATGCCATGGGACCTAATGTAGCAGGTGTTATTGGTTCTGCTGTGGCTGCGGGCGTAATGATCAGTTACTTGAAATAGAGTGGTTGAGATAAGGGCTTTGGAATAGGTTTTTTAAATCGACTGTTTGAAATGAACGATTTTCTTTGCATTGTTTGAAATAAAGAGGCTTACAGTAAGGAAGGTTGAAATAATATAAACTCGTATAGTAAAGCAGTCCCATACAATAATTATAAAATATAAAGGTGATGAAAATGAGGATGAAATTCAAAACAAAAATATTATTGTTAGTCATGGTGCCATTAATCTTAGTGAGTATGGCACTCACCGCCTTGAGTATATATCAGGCCAAAAAACTAGGTAGTAATAATGTTGCTAGTTTTACGGAGATGATCTATAACTTACGCCGTAACGAGTTAAAAAATTATACCGAGCTAGCCTTAACTTCGGTTAAGCATATTTATAATAGTGCCGATGAAATTGACCCTAAAAAACAAGAAGAAGCAAAAAAAATATTGCGTAACTTGAGTTTTGGTAAAGATGGTTATTTCTTTGTCTATGATTATGAAGGTATTAATGTCGCACATCCTAAGAAGCCCCAGTTAGAGGGTAAAAATCTTTGGGATCTAAAAGATAAGAATGGTGTTTATCTTATTCGCTCACTGGTCAATAACGCAAAAAAAACCATCGGTGGTTATACAGAGTATGTCTGGGATAAACCATCGAAAAAACGCGGAGTGGATAAGATTGGTTTTAGTATGGGACTAGAAAACTGGGAATGGATGATTGGTACGGGTCTATATAATGATGATCTCGAGGATGCTGTTGGAAAAGTAGAAGGTGAAGTTAGTGACAATATTACTCATACATTATTGTTGATTTCTGGTCTTGCATTAGGTTTTACACTGCTTGTTGGCTTGGTGGGTGCACGATATACCATGTCAGAAGGAAAGTTGGCAGATGATAAGTTAAAACAATTGTCGCGTCGAGTAGTTCAAGGTCAGGAAGAAGAGCGTGCACGAGTCTCTCTCAAACTACAAAAAGACATTAATCAAGAGCTAACGGTAGCATTGTCACAGCTAAAGAAAGTAGCCAATGGTGAATCATTACAAGATCCAGAAACGTTTAAACACTTTTCTCTTGCGGTGAAAATTATACAAAAAACCAAGTCTGATGTTTATCGAATTTCGGGTGAGTTGCGTCCTGAAATGCTAGATAAAGAAGGGCTTTATGCAGCTGCAGAAAAATTATCCTCTGACATAGCAGAAAAATCTACTATCGACATTTCGTTTAAGAAAATCGATATGATTGAAACGCGCCTAACACCTGAAATAGAAATTGCGGTTTATCGAATCATTCAAGCGTCTTTAACCAATATGGCTAAGCATTCTCATGCGAATAAAGCCTCTGTACGCATACGTCGAACCGCTGATATGTTATCAGTAAATATTCAGGACGATGGCGTAGGCTTTAATTCTTCTGAAGTACAGAAAGGCTTAGATATTATCGATATGCGTGTACGTGCTGAAGCATTAGGTGGTACTTTCCATTTGTTCTCATCGACTAATACTATGACAACAATCAGAGTGGATATTCCTTTAACTGCCTGAGGCTCACAGATTTCACTATAACGATAGGCCATTATTTGTCGGCCTTGGTTTTGTCAGTAGTGTGGACTGTATATATAAGTGTTGGGTTACAATGGATTGAATTGCCGCCCTATACATAGGCTATTAGATCTTAGGTTGGGCGGCGTTTAGTCTTAGTTTCTATTCAATTTGACTCAATAATATGCTTGATTAATTATTTGGCTAACTTAAAGCGCTGGGTTATTTCAGTTATTTTCTGTGTCTGGATAGAAAGGTCATGCGAATAACCTTCTAGCTTTAGGCGTATTTTCTTAGTGGTTTCACCTTGTTCACAAATATCTCCCACTTGTGATGCGATATCATTAGTGTTGTAAGAGATCTCTTCTACCGCAACGACTACTTGATCCATTTCTGCGGCAACTTTCTGGATAGAACCCTCGATAGCATCAAATGAGCCTTTGGCATTATTTGCATTTTCTTCTCCGGAAGAAGCAAGTTTAATTCCTTGGTTCATTAGTTTAGCCATCTTTTTAGACTGATTATTAAAGTTTTTAATAATATCGCCAATACTGCTAGTCGCGCTGACGGTTTTTTGCGCTAATGCGCGTACTTCATCGGCAACTACTGAAAATCCACGTCCTGCTTCGCCTGCACGTGCGGATTCAATAGCAGCATTTAATGCGAGCAAATTGGTTTGATCTGCTAAGCCATTGATTACATCAATAATCCCGAGCATTTTTGTGCTTGCCTGTCCCAATTCATCTACTTCATGATTGGTCTCGCTAATTAATTCTGCAATATGACTCATGGAGGTGACGCAGTCGTTAATCACCTTGCCACCAGTTTTCGTGCTTTTAGAGGCAGACTGTGCTGTTTCACTCACATGTACAGAGCGCTCTGCCACATCATTAACAGCGATAGAAATTTGTTGGGTCGCATCAGTAGATTGCTTGGTTTTTTGTTCCACTTCTTCACTGGTTTCAGCTAATTGTTCAACAGCATGCTCAAGATGTTTACGGATTTCAAGTAATTGACTATTGCCATCAAGCACTTGGGCAATCACATCAGAAATATCATGCACCATAAGGTTGGATGCTTGTTTTAGCTGGGTGAATTCATCTTTTTCATTATCATTTGTCTCTAAGCGTTTTGAAAAGTTACCTTCGGCGACCTCTTTAAGAAAACCATGCATAGATTTTAGTTGGATGTTGAGTTCTCTAGCAATGGCGCCAAGGCTAATAAAGATAATAATACCGACGATAATGGCTGCGACTAACATGATGTTCGTGGCGGCTTGCTGTGCACTTTCTGCCTGCGCGATCACTTGTGTGATCACGGTATTATCAAGAAATTTCTTTTGCTGCTGTACAATATCATTCAGTTCAACTAATACGGGCTGTAATTCCGCCGCAACGGTAGATTCTTTATCAATTAAGCCTTTAATCTCATCGTAAGCGATTCTGTAGTTGTTGACAGACTGTCCAATTTTAATGGACTCCCAGCTCATATCGATCACAATAGTTTCTAAGTTTGCTAGCCCTTTTTCTAGTTTGGCCTTATCCGTAGGGCTTTTAGTGATGAGGTAGCCTTTTTGTCCTGTAATCATGCCCACCACATCGTCTTCGATCATGGAAAAACTAATTTCTTCTAATTGTGTTTGTGCGGCATATAGGCCTTTAAGTTTGCCTTCGTTTGGTGTGAAACCAATAATGCTTCGTCCTTCTAATAAGGTTTTATTACCGCTAACATAAGTGTTAACTAGCCTGGATAATCGCTCTGAAAAAGCGGAAAGTTCCTGATAATTAAGACCTTTAGCCATAGACTGCATGTCCAATACTAAGTTGCTTAGAGCCTCTAGGTCGTTAGAAAAGTTTTCGCTATTCTCGGCAGTCAAGTCTTGTGAGGCAAGTTTGAGTTGCAGTAGTTTCCCTGCAAGAATAATAGAGTTAGTATCGTAATCAGATGCTGCTTTTTGTTGGACGAAACTCTGACTAACACTATTCAGCCCCATAAACCCTGAACCTGTGACCAAAATGAGTCCCAGCAGAGTGACGGCGATAACAATCGTTAGCTTCTGTTTCCAAGAAAGACTAGGGGTAGGTAATTTCTCTAATACTGACAACATAATAAATATCTTTTATTGAGGAATATTAAAATATCGGCGAATACAGCCACTATTGCGCACTTGTATTAATCAGTGTAGACAAGAAAACTAAGTACAGCTATCTATCTGCACCCCTTAATTAGTATATAAAGTTATATTGTCATCTTTTATATAACCTTATGGTTGTATGGATTTTGTACTGTCGGGATTGTGATCTAAGTAAGGGGGAGTGAATAGTGCCTCGCCATTGCGACTCCACCTCTCTGAACTTAGGCAATGATTAGCTTGGAATATCAATTTTTAGCATGGTACCTCCTTCTTTAAAGGTAAAGATGTTAAATGTTCCCCCCAGTGATTCGGCTCTAATACGCATATCAATTAACCCTAATCCTGCTTTATTGGCTTTTCCTGTCATTTCTTTAATATTAAAGCCTATGCCATCATCTTGGATAGAGGCAGAAAGGTGATGTGGTTGTTGGTTTAAACGGATAGCGACATTTCCGGCATGAGAATGGTTGATAATATTTTTTAAGGCTTCTTGAATAATACGGAAGACATTCGTTTCTATTGCTGAGCGTAAGCGGGTTTTTAAACCATTATGTCGATATTCAACACGAATACCGCTTTCTGTTAATTTCGCTGTGTGAACTAAGTCTTCGATTGCTGCACCAATACCGTGTTCATCTAATAGTCGTGGGCGTAAATCACCTGATATTCTATAAATCTCTTTAATCGAGTGATTCAGATCTTTTGCCGCTAGAGTAAGGTTTTTGAGTAACCCTGGGTCGGTGATGATGTTACTTTGATACATTTTTTTTAATTGTGAGCGGGCGTGTTGCAGTTTAAGATTAAGTGTTTGTTGTAATTCACGTGCCACACGAGCACGTTCGTCATCTTGTCCAGCAACTACCTTAACCGATAGGTTTTGCAATTGTTCATCGGCTAGCTTTCCCTCTGAAAGGGTAAAGCGGGTACCAATTAAGCCAACGATAATGGTGCAGCTCAAAGCTAGACCTGCGATAGATTGCCATGTTCTGGAAAGATTGTTATTCACCTCGTCTTGTACGCCAGCGATAGCATCATCTAGGTCGTCAACATATAGGCCTGTTCCAAGCATCCAATTCCAATCACCTAAGCCCAGTGAGTAACTTATTTTATCAATGTCACGACCTTTGGACGGTTTGTCCCAGACATAGTTAGTGTAACCGCCGCCTTTTTTTGCATTCGCCACCAACTCTTTGATCAAAAAGACGCCATTCTTGTCTTTGATGTCCCATAGGTTCCTGCCTTCAATCTGTGGCTTGGTGGGTAATACTAGGTTGGTTCCATCGTAATCGTAAACAAAAATATAGCCATCTGAACCATAGGCTAAATTCCTTAAAATGTTTTTTGCTTGTTCTTGTGCTTGTGGAGAGTTTTTATTTTTACCATTGTAAATATGTTTAACTGAACTAAGTGCCATCTCAGTATAATTTTTAAGTTCGTTTCTACGTAGGTCGTATATTTTTTTGGAAAAAGTGTGTATGTTTTGCTCGCCTAAAGCATTAGCTTGATAGATGGCTAATATAGTAAGGGCAATACTCACTAGAATTAACGGCGTTAATACTAGTAATAGTATCTTGGTCTTAAAGTTGAGATTTTTCATATTGAAATACCTATGGTTATTTTTAGAGTTAAGTATTTTTATTGCTAATAAAACTATTTCCAGTAATTTATATTTGTTAGGCCCCTTATTTCAAATAACTTATCATCACCCCTGCTGCCACAGCAGAACCAATAACGCCGGCTACATTAGGCCCCATAGCATGCATTAATAAAAAGTTTTGATCGTTTGCTTCTAATCCTATCTTGTTGGACACTCGTGCGGCCATCGGTACGGCTGAAACTCCGGCAGAACCAATTAATGGGTTAATCTTATCTTTAACAAAAAAATTCATGCCTTTCGCCATCAACACACCACACATCGTA
>JBLHJR010000111.1:0-5787 GCA_047619205.1 Candidatus Endobugula sp.
ACTGCGCTAGAACAAATGCCCTTTACTACTATTAATTAAGCTGTTGCGTTTGGCACCATATTCATCAGTAGTTCTTAGCGTCTATTTTTTATTGAACATTCACGCTACTATTCACCTATTAAAGCATCACCTCATACGCAGTGTCGGCTCATACAATCTCGCCCCGTAAAGAGTCAACGCATAAAACGATCTACATCATTATTCATCTCACACAAAAAAGGAACAAGACCATGTCACTTCGTATCAACGATCAAGCCCCCAACTTTCAAGCAGAAACCACCCAAGGCACTATCGACTTTCACCAATGGATTGGCGATGGCTGGGCGGTATTATTTTCACACCCCAAAGATTTTACGCCAGTTTGCACAACGGAATTAGGTTATATGGCGAGTATCGAAGCGGAATTTACCGCACGCAACACAAAAATTATGGCCCTAAGCATTGATCCTTTAGCAGATCATCATGCGTGGATAAAAGATGTGGAAGAAGTCAGCAGTACTAAAGTCAACTACCCCATCATCGCCGACACCGATCTTAACGTAGCCAAACTTTATAGCATGTTCCAAGCCGATGAAACCGGTGCTGTAGGCGAACGCACTGCCATGACCAACGCCACCGTACGTTCGGTTTTTGTCGTCGGCCCGGACAAGAACATTAAATTAATGATCACCTACCCAATGACTACTGGTCGTAACTTTGATGAAATCTTACGTGTGATTGATTCCATGCAACTTACTGCTAAACACAAAGTCGCCACCCCAGTAAACTGGAAGCAAGGTGAAGACGTGATTATTGTACCGGGCGTGAATAATGAAGAAGCCGCTAAAGTGTATGTAGATGGCTGGGAAACATTGAAGCCTTATCTTAGAAAGGTGAAACAGCCTGTTTAGATAGTGTGTTGTATGCCTCAACGCTGTAGATTAGGCGCTGCGGCATATGAGATTACTAGTCGGATGATGCGCTTTTTACATTATGTTGAGAGACAATAAAATTTGACATTAAAAAAAGAAAAATGTAATGCCACAATGTAGCAAACGTTTTCTTGTAAAGGGGTGGCATGTTAAAAACGGTTGATTTGAAATGCTTATGTGGAGTGGTTAAAGGCAAGTTTACGGTGGTTTCCGGATCATTCTTTCTGTACCTATTACCGGGTCACTTGAAAACAATACACTCCATTTCAGGCGCGCTGTGAATATGTCCCTATACACTCAGCTTCGGCATACATGCCTCAGATGGCCTGAAACGGAGTGTATTCTTTTCAAGCACCCTGCTAGTATGTTGCGATTGCCAGAATCATGCCTCGTATTTAAACAATAAAGACAATATCTTAAATGAGCATGGCGGCTCTAAACTTCTGCAAACCTATCCAGCGTTTATGATAATCACCGAAGGTCAATACAACATTGCTTGCGTGCAGTTATGAAAAAAGGGCTTATACCGGTGGCATACCACATGCTGCAACATGCCCTTAGCTAACACAATGAACTCATCAAAGATTCCGTTTGTCGGAATCTCGGTAAAGCTCATGCAATTTTTCAGCGAGCTAGAAAAAGCTGAAATGCTGGGAGCTATCACCATGAAAGCTTTTGGCAAAGACTCAATCTGAGAAATGCCAAAGGATGCTTACTCCAATTTTCCAATTTCGTTCATGCCTAAAATATTAGGTTTTATGACAAAGGGAATGCTTGGTGGAAAGAACAACCCGTCACCGTTTTTAAGGATAGAGAACCATTGACTAAAGTCGATATTATTTCGTAGAAAAAACCTCATCAAAAAAAGTAGACAGCATGATTGATCTGGCAGGTTTTATTTTTGCGATTTAACCTATAGCCCTATCTCCAGGAACGAGTTTAACACTTGCACTAAGAAATGTAACATTATCTGGCATATGGGGATCTATTAAAATTATTCTTGGAACTGGATTAGGCATTGGTGTTCACGCACTTCTTGTTGGGGCAGGAATATCTGCTGTTCTATCTTCAAACGAATTAGCAATGAGTACATTGAGAGCGCTTGGTATAATATTTTTATTGTACCTAGGCATTAAATTTCTAATATCAGGCATTCAGCCCTCTAAGTATAATTTAGACGTCAATGGCGGCTTGACGGGAATTAATGCAGCGTTCAGTCTAAATATTTTCAACGTTAAAGCAATGTTGCTGTACTTAACCGTAGCCCCGACTTTTGCCGGAGTCGAAATGATAAATTACTTTATTTTATCTGTCATTCATATAGCGATAATGGCTATCTGGATTTTGCTATGCAGTGCTATACTCGTTATCGCAAAAGAGAATTTTAAAATTCAAACTGTAAGTAGTATTATAAACATCATAGGCGGAGCCTTCTTAGTATTTACGTCTTACAACTCTGCACTTGAATACTACAACTCACAACTAAAGAGATAGGTGGCGAACGGCCCTGAGTTAAGGTGCTAACCCTATAAATAATAAGCCCAGATTGAACTTGCGAATTTATTGTATAGCATGGAGAGTATGAAAATGATCACAGGTAGCTGTCTCTGCGGTAAAGTAACCTATGCTATAACTGAAAAAATAGGCGAGATTTACCACTGCCACTGCAAGACATGCCGCAAGGCTCATGGAGCCGCATTTTCTAGCGTGGCCTCTGTAGCGGATGAAAGCATTACAATACAAGGTAAAGGGTCACTCATTTTTTTTGAATCATCTAAAGGAAAAAAACGATATTTTTGTTCAAACTGCGGTACACAGGTCTATGCTAAAAATGAAGGCGCAGAACATATAATTTTACGCCTAGGGTCTTTGGACAGTGAGCCTAACGCTACAGAAAAAAGTCATATTTGGGTTTCTCAAAAAGCACATTGGTACACAATCAATAGTAGCTTGCCCGAACATACAGAACATGAATGAAAGCAGTGCAATAGCCTCAATACGATGAAAGTCTAGAGTAGCAATCTATGCCAGTCATCATATTCGGTCTTTTCCTTAACAATAGACTATGTGTATAGAATATGAACGTGGAACAAGTTGAGATGTATGCATAAAATTCTCATCGTCTGCAGCGGAAAAGAAAAAATTCCAACCGTAAAATATTTTATCTTTTTCGGTACAACATAAAGAATTTGTATGTTTCAACACTAGTGATCCAGAAAAATGACGTCTTAGCATAAGAGTACTAGCAGGGTGCTTGAAAAGAATACACTCCGTTTCAGGCCATCTGAGGCATGGATGCCGAAGCTGAGCGTATAGGGACATATTCACAGCGTGCCTGAAATGGAGTGTATTGTTTTCAAGTGACCCGGTAGTAAGTCCAAAAATACTCTCGAGATAACTGATCAACAGGGATTAAACCTACTCGTTACATACATCTTTTTTTACTGGATTAGCATTGTGAACGCTCTTTCAGTAAATGCAGTATATTTAAAATAATCAGTAAGGTGGGTATACCGCTAATAGAAGAGAACGGTATTGAGAGTGTCACTGGCTCGCATAATAGATGGGATACGGAGCTAGAACACAATATCAGGTTAGTGTTAAAGGGGCATAAAAATAACGAGCCTTTACCCAATGCAGAAATTATCGAATTAGCTCTCGGCGACATTTTAATATTTAGTGCTCAAATCATACATAAAGGTAATTACGAGTTAAACCCGACAAGGAAAGCTTTTGATATTTGTGTTGGGAAACGATACCCTTTAACTTCGAGTTTCTTTGATGGAGATATACTCCCAAAAAAAGACGAAACAATTCATATCAGCAACAATCAATGGTATAAATTAGCACAAGAAATCAGCTAGCACCTTAGCCTTAATCATAATTGGATATAGTCGATATGTTAAGGAATATATAATTGAATGGCGTCTCGCCAAATTGAGTAAGCTTTAGCGTTTAAGTGGATACCATCTGTGGAGTTACTCTTATCTACATCTCCATTAGGTGACAGCCTTTTATTTAAATCTATATACGTAACTAAAGGTGTATTTTTGGCTAATACTTGTAGCTTATCATTTAAAAATTTTATATTACTGTTAAGATGTCTAAATTCATCTCCTACTAATATCGTTGATTGAACATAAACATTCATGTTATTCGCAACAAGAGTTTTTACAATTTTTTCGTAATTAATATAGACCAGATTACTGTTTACACCTCGATTGAAATCGTTAATTCCAATCATAATAAAAGCATATTCTGCTTTAGTCGATAGAATACTACTCATTCGCTGTAAGACACCACCAGTGGTATCCCCACTAATTCCCCTATTGGCAATCTTCGAAGCAGGGAAAAGGTTTTCCCATTCGGCCATGTCAGTAATGCTATCACCTATAAAAACCACATCATATCGTTCATGTTGATACCCCTCAAACAGCGACTTCTTATGTGAATAGTAGGAGTGGTCATTTGATAGTGTTTTTTCAATAAAAGTCTGTTTTATAACGAGGAGGATATCAAAGGGAAATACTTTGTATTCAACTGTGGCGACTCCATAACTAAATGACAGGACTAGTAATATAACGACGGTCATAATGGATGATTTACTGGGGCGCATGTTGTCTGCCTATATTGAAACTGGGGTAAATATAATATCGATGTATTACAAGAATTACTCTAACACTGCCTTTAGCGACGACTTTATCCAATAGCAGGGCTTTTGATCTATTCATTATAGCTAATCTGCACCTTGGCCTTATAATGAACCATGCACTGATGAATACCATTATATAACGGTATTCATCAGTGCATACAGACTTGGAGTTGCTGGAAAAATACGCTAAGCTACAATGATTTCATAAATCAACACCTTCAAAATCTTACATAACTACACGGTGCAAACCATCAAAAATCTGAGACATATTGTCTATGACTTGAAGTGTTACATCAATTGATGCCTGCTGCGCTCAATGCCATAGAGTCAAGGATATGATAAACATGAGAGTATTCGCTATAGTTTTTAAATAGCTGCCGGAACTTTATGTGTAAGGTTAATCAGATAGAACAACATTACCTGAACCTACCGACTAAAAAAGTATAATTCAGATCTGATAACAATAAAACCAAGAACGTTAAAGAGACAGAATGCACACACCAAAAAATTTCGAACAGAACGATTCTGATCAATTAACAGCATTGATCACAACCTACCCCTTTGCTACCTTGATCACTTACTCTGAATCCGGCTTGGAGGCTAATCATATTCCTTTTCTGTTGAATACATCGATAGGTAAGTATGTTTTGCAAGGTCATATAGCTAAGAGTAACCCACTATGGAAAGACCTACAGGATCAAGCTGAAGTTTTACTAGTCTTTCATGGGCCTAATACTTATATTTCCCCCAATTATTACCCAACAAAAAAAGACTCTGCAAAGGTGGTGCCCACATGGAATTATGTCACTGTGCATGTAAAAGGCGTAATGTCTTATATTCACGATGACACGTGGAAAATGGATATGATCACCCGCTTAACCCAGCAGCATGAATCAGAGCAAACCACACCTTGGGCAGTAACAGATGCGCCTGAAGATTTTACGCAAAAGATGCTCTCTGCCATTGTCGGTATAGAAATTACGGTTGTATCAATGCAAGGAAAATGGAAACTAAGCCAAAACCAGCCAGAAAAAAATCAGCGCGGCGTTGTGACTGGCTTGTCGGAAAAACCCGATAGTGATGCACAAATAATGGCTCAAATGATCAATAATAATATGAGCGACACCTAGAAACGACAATTAAACCTAGAAACGGCAGTTGGCGCGAAAAAGCTGTGCACCAAAAGTAGGCCCCTCTAGGGGAGTTACTGGTGTGCATAGGATT
>JBLHJR010000112.1:0-5786 GCA_047619205.1 Candidatus Endobugula sp.
CAACCTTGATGACTACACCAGTAGGACTAGGAGTAGGATCAGGCAGCTGCTCTATCACTGGTCTTTGCTGGTAATTGTAATAAATAACAGCTTTCATAATAATTGTTAGTCCGAATGAAGATGAATGATGACTCATAAGTTAGTTGGTTATATGCACATCCCCATCTAGGCAAGATGCTTATTGATTGGGAGCAACAGGGGGAAATATTTAGGCAATAACTATGGGCATTATTGTAGCGACCTTCCTACTGTGCCTGTCCTGATTGTTGACCCCTATGATAGCTGTTCTATTTGATTCGAACTTATAAGAATTTGAATTCCTTACAGATTACTTAAGAGCAGCTTGGAGTTGAATCATAAGTTCAGAATGATTTTTATAGCTTATATTCCCTTATAAAAGATACAATCATCGTTAGCATGATTGTATCTGATCTTGTTTTTATCTCCATAACTCAGCAATGTCTTTTAGGCATTGCTTCCATCGCTATTATATTAGAACTGAATAGACCAAGAATTTAAGTTGCCGGTATCTTTCTTATAATTATCAGAGACTTCTAGTGTCCAGTTCCCTTGCGCATTACCAGAAACAGCTGCTGTGTAAGTCTCAATAATATTATCAGCTTTGTCGCCACGATCTTTATTTTTCAGAGTATATCGACTTTGGTTAGGAGCAATTAATACCAAGTTTATATCACCGCGATAAGAGTGTGTGATATTCACCGAGACATCGACTGTTCCCGCCCCTCCAGAGCGGACGACATTAATTGAGCTAGTGATTGTACTTCTATCTGGAATAGACATCGCTGTGGTATTTTCGAAAAATGAGGGTTCGGATGATGTGCCCTGAACGCTCAAGGATTGAGACGTTGTATTCAAAGCACCATCATTATCCGTGACAGTTAAGGTAACGGTATAAGTTCCAGCAGCAGTGTAGTCATAAGAGGTTATGCTGTTAGTACCTTGACTGCCGTCTCCAAATGCCCATAATACACTGCTGATTTGACCATCCGGATCACTACTACTATCTGCATTAAAACTACAACTTAAGCCAGTACATGAATAAATAAATGCAGCTGTTGGTAATTGGTTTTGTGGAGGGCTAACACCGCCAAACGACTGTCCTGCATTCACTAACCCTGGAGAATCAGCACTTGCAGTCTGCCAAACAAAATCGCCAGCTGTTTGTCCTGTTCCAATAAGTTGTAATGAATACCCAACAGGCGTCGAGCTAGTTTCAGAAACACCAACGTTAGTTGAAGTCATTCCGTTAGCCACATCATTGGTTGCAGCAAACGTTCCCTCGTAGCTGATAAACTGAACAACAGTTCCCATATTATCAACGAGTGCGAGGCCATCTGGTGCACCATTTTGTATACCTGAAATGAGGAAGTCTAATGTTCCATAGCCATTTTCTTGGTCACTAATGCTCCCAGATAAATAAGTGGTTTTATAACTGCTACCACCGTTTCCGTTATAAGCAATAATTTTCCAACCCGTTAAATCTAAATTAGCATTACCAGCTATCTCAACAAATTCTCCAACATCAGTTTTCTTGTTATCATAATGAAATTCATTTATCCAGGCGCCCATTGGCACATTGACAACCTCAGTAGGTGTAGCGAAGTCCTCGTTGCTTAAGGTGGATTCATTGCCAGATGTGTCAGTCGCGGTGATGACATAGTAATAGGTGGTGTTTGCGACAACGTTACTGTCATCGTAATTTGTTCCACTAACTAATGTACTATTTATCTTAGTGGTCGCCCCACCAGAAGTAGTACTTCGATAAATATTATAACCAGCAAGATCAATCTCTGTATTCGTATCCCAGTCTAGATTAACGATGCCGGAACCGCCGCTTGACATTAAGTTTGTGGGGGCTGAAGGAGGAGTTATATCGCCACTACCGCCATTACATAGATTTTCAAATACACATTCTACATATTCAGGATGATCAATAAATGGATTTCTATTGCCCTGGAAACTATAGACAGTATCGGTATGACGCCTTTCAAAGTCGTCGACTGGATCCTGCTTGTGCCATTGTATTAATGTAGAAAGAAGTCCCATATAGGCAACCGTTCCATTTGATCCGGTATTTGAGGCATCAATTAGCGCGCGGTCGTCAGTAAGAATAAGATCGGGTTCACTGACACCGGTGATACCATGAACACCGCCTTCATAACGAACGTCCGTGTACAAAAGTGCACGAGCGACATCGCCCTTTCGAGCATTCCATGTTTCCCAACTACCCGCCGAAAATGATCCGGTTGTCCAATTTGAATCAACTCCACCTCGATTATTGTTAACCTCAGTTGTTTTTTCAGAGCAGCCCGCACAATCGGCATAGGGCTTATTACTTCTGCTAGAGTTGTAGCCACTATCAGCTATGAATAGATGGTGCGTATCTGTGTAAGGATAGTTCGTGCTACCGTCGTTGGGAAACCCATAGGATTTTGGCCATGCATGTTCTCGATTATAAAAAGTATTACCGCCGCCTTCTTTACCGTAACTAGCATTCCTATAGATAGTGATAACATTACCTGACGCATCTGGGTCTTGATCGGCAGTTTCTAGAATATCCCAGGTATCGGTAGACGTCGAAGTGTAAGGGTATCGTTGATGATCTTTTATGATATTGTGAAGCGAATTTCTAAGTGTTGTTTCTGTTGATTCGTCTGCGGTGTCATAGTATCCGACAGGGATAGCTGCGTTGGCTAATCCAACCCATAAACTAATGCTGATAACGACTAGACGACTAATATTTCTACCTGAGATTGAACGACTCATGTGTTGCATACTTCCTCCGTTAATTATTATTATTATTTACGAAAAAAACTTATTTTAAACACTAAAAATTACTTTCTAATCACTTGTGAGCAAATGCTCACACCATGAGAAGACAATATTCACAGTTGACTATATAGTCAAGATAAACATTTTATAAATTATATTTAATAAGACTGAATTCTATTCATAAGGCATAATCTCCAGCTCTTTTTGGCTGATGCCAGTCATTTTTTCAAAAATTTCATAAGGTTTTTGGCAATATCGGCATGACTCATTTCATTTTTCAACGATATTTGGATATAATGTCTTTCTTCAAGGTTCAAGTGTTTATAATACAAACTATCTTCATGGCTTTATGAATTCATGTTCAAAGAACTACAATGATAATGGCTACGAAAAATACCTTCTGTGGTTATCTGAAAATGCCAACTAATTAATATGGAAAATTACTGCCATTGCTAATTCCTAAAGCTTTAAAGTCAGGCGACAAAATCGGTTTTTTTTCGCCGTCATCCCCAGCAACTGTCATTGCTCCTAAACGTTTTGAAAGAGCTAAAAGTTATCTTATCAATAAAGGTTTCAAGCTTCAGGCTGGTAAATTAACGGGTAAAAGTGACCACTATCGTTCTGGTTCAATACTAGAACGAGCTAATGTGTTAAATGAGTTAATTCGTAATCCAGACGTTCGTTGTATTATTTCTACAATTGGTGGGAGTAATAGTAATGCTTTGCTGCCTTATATTGACTATGAAGCACTTCGTCGTGATCGTAAAATCATTATTGGGTATTCGGATATTACTGCACTCCTACTAGGCATTCTGCCACTTAAAAGCTTGTGGTGTATTCGATAAAGTATCAGCGATTGTCCTGGCGAAGCATGAGCTCTTTGATGACAAGGGTACCAATAAGCAGACTCTTGATGTACTTTTAGAAGTGCTTAACGGGCAAAATATACTAATTCTCTCTGGTTTTGATAGTTGTCATACACATCCAATGTTAGTCATCCCAATTGGTGTAGAGGCAACAATAGACTTTAATACAGGAAGTTTTTATCTCAACAGTAAGTGGGTTGAAGCCAATCAAGTGGGACCTTATGCAACATGAACATGGAATAAGAATGGATTATATCTATAAATACAAAAAATATGCTGAAGCTCTCTATCAAGCGCTTGGTGAAGATGCTTTTTACATTACTATGGAGAAATCTGTAGAAAAGGAAACATCATCTAAAGAAGCTATGCTTAGATATCTAGAATTCTCAATGATTGAAAGTGAAAATAGTGGCGAATTATATATCCCTAAAGACCACGATTATGGTGTATCGGTGTGGTCTAAGCCCGTTAGTAGGGAGGTTGAAGCAGAAAAAAGTAGCATCAAGAAAAAGTTTATTCTCAATCAAATGGGTGAACAAAGCCTACAAACTTATAATGAAATCGTTGAGTTTATGTCTTGCCAAGCAGAACCCTATATTAACGATAATTTTTGGTATCTGTCGATTCTTGGTGTTCTCCCAGAATATCAAGGGCAAGGTCTAGGGCCTGCTCTTGTGCTAAATATGTTAAAAAAAACGGACCACCTAAAGGTTTCAACTTATCTTGAAACATTTACTCCACGAAATATGTCGTTTTATCGGCGTTTAGGATATAAAGAGATTCAATCATTTTCCGAACCAGTTACCGGCGCTGATTATTGGCTAATGGTCAGAGTGCCACCTATTGCATAACTTAGAAAAGATGTAATGCGGTTCTAAATTAAGGAGTATCCATGATTGATGATTTTGTGGCACCGGTATGCAGCGATTTATTGAAAACTTTGTATCAAGATGACGATATTTTGTTGATCAACAAACCCAGCGGCCTGCTCAGTTTGTCGGGTAAAAACCCTCTCAACTGGGATTCGGTACACTACCGGTTGGTAAATGGCCAAGATGGAGTGAGTCCTAAATTCCCGGAGGCAAAATTACCCCATCGATTAGATTTTGGGACATCGGGTGTTATGGTCGTGGGGTTAAATGCTGCATCGGCGAAACATCTCAATAGACAGTTTCAAGCACGAACAATTCGAAAGAGTTATGTAGCCCTGCTTGAAGGCTGGGTTGCCGACGACCAAGGGCAGATTACCGAGGCAATAGCGAAGCATAAAAACCATTTTCCTCGAGTGATAATATGCAATACCACTGGGAAAGCGGCCGTAACTGAATACTCTGTATTACAACGACTAGATCAGCCGCGTCGGAGCTTGGTGCAATTTACTCCTCAGACGGGGCGTACACACCAATTACGGGTTCACAGCCAAGCAATAGGTCACCCAATTCTTGGCTGTGATTTGTATAAAAGCGACCGTAGTGAGCAGATGGCTAACCGCTTACTCTTACATGCCAGCGACTTGTATTTTGAGCATCCTACTAGTGGAGAACAAATACGTGGACAGTGTCCCTACCCATTTTAAACAACGTTATTTAATAATGTTCTATTAACTGAAAAAGCTGAATAGGATATAACCCCTTTATAGAGCACTGTGGTTTCAGGACTATTCTATTGCTGGGTGTACTGTTACAATGCGCTCCATTAAAAACACTCTTACTTAAAAGATTGCCAATATTGACTAGACTTAGACTAGTAAAACATTATTTAGGAAAATTTCATGACTGATAGCTCAAAGATTATTTACACTGAAACTGATGAAGCTCCCGCTTTAGCAACTTATTCATTATTACCCATTATTGCTGCCTACACTCAAGTGGCTGGTGTTGAAGTTGAAACTAGAGACATCTCATTATCAGGTCGAGTATTAGCGATTTTTCCCGAGCGATTAGCGCCAGAGCAACAGGTTTCGAATGCTTTAGCAGAACTTGGTGAGCTTGCTAAATCTCCTGAGGCAAACATTATTAAGTTGCCTAACATCAGTGCTTCTGTTCCTCAATTACATGCCGTCATTAAAGAGTTACAGGAGAAGGGTTTTGATTTACCTGATTACCCTGAAGATCCAGAAAATGATAC
>JBLHJR010000113.1:0-5691 GCA_047619205.1 Candidatus Endobugula sp.
CTAGGAAAAACCTTAATGGAGTTTACAATTAAAACAGCGAAGGAACTCGGTTTTAGCCGTATTACGCTGGAAACAGCCAGCCCTCTTAGAGAGGCTATCGCTTTGTATCAAAAATATGGGTTCAAAGAATATACTCCAGTACACATGGCATCTCGGTGTGATCAAGCGTTTGAGCTTTGTTTATAAAAGCCTTAACAAGCGGCTTAATCTGACCTCCACTGCGTTGCTCGTTTTAAGCTTTCCCGCTACGCTAGCACAAAACAATCAACTTCGTTTCGGCGGCTTAGCCGAGCGTTATGAGTCGCCAAACTTTGTGAGCACGTCCATATTTTTGTGAAGAATGCGAATAATTTGAATGTTGTTTTGGGAAGCTACGAGGTAAAAAATTACATGACTACCTTGAGGAAACTTTCGATAATTTTCTTTTATGTAATTACAGTTATTTCCTATTTCGGGGGTATCAGAAAGCACATGAAATGTATCGTCAAACTGCTTAATATAAATGCAACGCTGTTCTCGCCCCCAGCGCTTTTCAGTGAATTTAGCTATAGACTTCAAGTCAGCTTTAGCGCGTCGTGTTAAATAAAATGTGTTCATATACCGCTTTCAGCATCAAGTTCGGTCATAAGGCTATCGTAGCTATAGTCGGTTATCCCGCTTTCTTCACCGTCAGTCAGCATCTGGCGCAGTACATCAAGCTTACACTCTTTGTCTTCAAGTACTCTCAAGCCTGCACGTACTACTTCGCTTGCAGAGCCATAGCGTCCACATTCGATTTGGTGAGCAATAAAGCCATCAAAGTGTTCACCCAGCGTCATACTTGTGTTTTTAGCCATTATCCACCTCAAAAATACCAATATATACCTAATTATGGTACAAATATCATAACAAGTCAAAGCACGCGGACGCGGCAAAGCTGTCACTTTTTGTGCAAATACACGCACAAAAGCCGCCAACGTCACCACGCCGGTGTTTGAGGCGTTAAAGCGTCAAGTTTAATCTTGATGCATCTTGCAGGGTAACTAACTAGGGACACCCACTACTAAAAATTTCCGAAAAAACCAAAGTGAGCTTTCCAGTAATTCACTTCATTCTTCAGAAATATAGAGAGAGTGTAGAAAGGAACCGATAACTTACCTAAAACCTAAAACCTAAAACCTAACATCTAAAACACAAAATTCAGACGAGCGAGAACCGCGATGGTGAATCTAAAACAAGGGAGTTTTTTTCAGAAAGCCGCTAAACCGTTTTACGTCGGTAATTAAATCTTGTATAAAAAATTCGTTTCGAATTTCTGCGTGTTCTCAATCCACTCGTCGGCATCAATATCAAGGCGTTGTAATATTGGCAAGAATGTCTCAGGTAAATACCCGCGCTTGTCTTGGCGTTGGATGCGGCCTGTTGTATCGACAAGGCTAAGGTAATCGTTGTGGCTGAATAACACACCGTGTTGGTTGTCGCAATACCAAGTGCGTGTCCTAGTCAGTCACTAGTCAGTCACTGTGGTAGGGGCAAATATCGTAGTATTCGGTGATGCGTCGAACCGCACGAGAATAACCATCAATAGTGGCGGGCGCTTTGCCTTGTCGAGTTAATGCGCTAATATGTTGTTGTTACAGTGAATCGAATCGTTTTTGCTGTGCTTTTGTCATAGGCAATTCCTCTAGTGGTTGTACTCGGGGTTGAGTACATAGAGCAATTATTGTTGAGAATCAAATTTCTGAATTTTGCCGCTTAGCGTCTTCGTTCAACAAGGTGTTCAATCTGACCTCCACTGCGTTGCTCGTTTTATGCTTTTACGCTACGCTGGCACAAAATAATCCACTCCGTTTCGGCAGCTTAGCCGAGCGTTTAGGTGCTTAGTGCAAGTTTGAGATTCGGGGAAAGTTACTTTGAGTAGAAATATAGCTTTAGATATTCTTAAATTATCAATGGCTCTTATGGTCGTTGGTCTTCATGCTGGATTTTTGGGCGATTTTACCCCGTTAGGGCAGTACCTTACCGTTAATGGATTATTTAGAATTGCCGTCCCTATTTTTCTTATCATAAATGGGTTTTATTTTTATCCTACACTGGCTAAAAACAAGCAGATCAATTGGCTCAAAAGAGTTCTAATTTTATACATTGTGTGGATGGTCCTCTATTCATATTTTTGGTTTTCCATGCCTGATTTTTCTTTTGTCGGGCTTGCTAATATCGCCCATAAAATCATCATTGGATACCACCATTTATGGTACATATCTGGGATGATAGGGGCCGCAATAATATTGCTAATCTTGCGTGGTTTGCCGTCTTCCATTCTGACAATGTCAATCATGTTAACTTTTTCTGGCGGAGTTTTAATTCAATATCTAGGAAATTACCATATTCTTGAAGGGACAATTCTAGACAAATTATTTAACTATCATTGGTTTCACCGAAACATGCTCTTATTTTCATATCCATTCTTCTGTATTGGTTACTTAATAAACAAGCACTCATTGCATAAACTTGTGTCATTTAAATCAGCTGGTGTTTTAAGCGTTTTAGGATTATTGATTTTATTGGGTGAGTCCTATGCTAATTATTATCAAGAAGGTAGAGTTGGAGGCTTCGATAATTTCTTTTCTCTTCTGTTAGCTTGTCCTTTTGTTTTTATATTATTCATGAAGATAAATATTTCAGGGAAAAGTAAAAATATAGCGCTGTATTCGTCAGCGATATATTTCATTCACTCATTTTTATTAAGTGTTTTCCGTAATTTCACAGAGCTGGAAGCAACATCTTTAACACTATCTGTCATTTTAACCTCAGCGGTTGCTTCATATTTTATTATAAAAGCAAATGATAGATTAAAATTTATACTGTAAGCAACTAACAAAGCATTGTAGCGGGCAAGCCGCTGAATGCGGCGTTACACGTAAAAGGAAATATTGTGCCAGAAAATATAAACATGAAGTTGGCAGTTCTAATTGATGCCGATAATGCCCAAGCCTCAGTTTGTTCTGAATTACTAGCTGAAATTTCTAAATTCGGTATATCCAGTGTTAAACGAGCTTATGGTGATTGGACTACAACAAATTTAAAAAGCTGGAAGTCACACTTACACAAACATGCGATACAGCCAATACAACAATTTAGCTATACAACTGGAAAGAATGCTACAGATTCATCTTTAATCATTGATGCTATGGATTTGCTCCATGAAGGGCAGCTGGATGGATTTTGTTTGGTATCTTCTGACAGTGACTTTACTCGACTGGCAACCCGAATAAGGGAAGCAGGGTTATCCGTATATGGTTTTGGCGAAAAGAAAACACCAGAACCGTTTATTTCTGCCTGTGATAAATTTATTTTTACTGAAATTCTCCGTAAAAATAAAAGTTTAAAGAAAGATAAACCAGAAAAAGCAAAAGAATCTACAGAAAAAAAGCAACTTAAAGAAACAATGATTGCTGCAATTGACGTAACATCTAAAGATGATGGACTGGCGTCCTTAGCTTCTGTTGGCAGTTACATAGTTAAAAACAACCCCTCTTTTGACCCTAGAAATTATGGCTTTAGCAAGCTGGGTAAACTGGTTCGCTCCTTAGACTATCTTAGCTTCCAAGATATTGAGCAGAATGGAAAATCAAATACATATATTAGCGTTAAGAGCGTGTAACAAGGCAAGGATCACCATGTACGAATTGGCTATAAGAGCAAAAAACTACAAATGCTTCAAAGACGAAACAGCTTTTGACTCTATTCGTCGAGTCAATTTGACCATAGGTAGACTCAATGCGGGAAAGTCGACTGTACTCGATTTAATTGACATAGTCGTCACAGAAAAGTATGAGGCCGAACGATCTACATGGAGATATAATGAACATGCATAGAAATACTCAGCAACATATTTCAAACACACACCAGCCCTGCGTAACAACAGGCAAGTATGTTTGCCTCCGCCCTGTAAAAAACAAATTACACCTACAGCGTTTATTGCTGCCTGTGATCGCCTGCTTGTTTATAGCTTTTTCTTCGACCTCATCAGCCGTTACCGAAGGCGTTGGCTTATACATTGGTTCTTTTGACCCCCCCACTCAGGGACATAGAGAAATCGTATTGCGTTCTGCGCTGAAGGCCAATTTAAACAATGTTTACATCTCAGTAAATCGTGGCGGTAAAAACAGCTCTAAGGATTACCGTTGGAGTTTGGGAGAACGTTTATCGATGGTGCGCTCGATGTTTCGTGATACTTCGATTAGAGTGGTTGTGTTGGCGGAACCGTTAGAGGGCCGCGTGGCCTTGGCACATCAAATTACCGAACTACATCAAAAACCACTACGTGGCATTTTTGGCGCAGATACACTTGAAAAAAATTATGCTATTTTTAAAGCCATCCTCGGTTTTGAATACATTGCTGTAAGCCGCCCCGGTTATGAGCTACCACAGTTACCCGATGGCGCTATTGTGCACAAACTTGATTCACCCGGAAACATTTCTTCTACCCACGTGCGCAAGATGCTCTCGGAAGGCGTGCGTGACATCCCTGAATTGCACCCTGCGGTAGAGTCGTTTATTTATAAAAACAACCCACTTAACGCTCCAGCGAAGGGCGCAGAATCTGCCTACAATGTTGTTTATGTAGATTTTCAGAAAAAGATCGTAAAACAGTGGCCCGCATTAGGTATTGAAAAATTGCCGGAGCCAGCCTACAACCCCCAACAAACGACTGAAGGCCAAAAAGAAAAAATTATTCGCGCCGTTCTATCGTTAACCGAAGAAGGTAATAATTGGCGCGTGTTAACTCGTGGGCAGCAAACCCTAGAGACCTATCACCGTAGTTACCCGATTAAAGATACACGCAAAGCCGGATTTTTTCTTGGTTCCTTTGACCCCATTTCGAAAGGTCAGATTGCAGCCATTAATAAAGCCATTGACGTAATGGATTTGAAGGTTATTTATTTTTCGCCATTGAAAGAGTCGAGAAAACCCATTGCCTATCCAATTCTAGACAGAATAGCCGCTCTCGAACTCATTAAGGATAAGATTGTAGTGGAAGCCAGAATTTTACCCTCAAGATCGTTACTGGAAGCGGTTGAAGTGGTCGACAGGCTAAACGATAGACACTCGGGTAAGGTGGTTGCTGTTTTTGGTGAAACGGTGTTCGCTGCCAACTACCAACGCATGTCAAAAATAAAAGGGCTTGAGTTTAGTCTGCTTAGCTTCGGCGCAGAAGCCCCGACCAATATCCCACTGGGTGTTACACTGATCAAAACCGACGCTTCAATTAAAGGTGTTTATGATAACGTCACTCAGCTGCTCAGTAATCGACGTAAAAAACAGAATTAAAGAAAAATACTGGGCCATGTCTTGCCTTAGCACCATTCGGTTCTGACCCCTAAGAATTTTCTTGCACGCTAACCTTTTATTCAATGTGATAAAGAGAAATATAAGCCTCATAATGAAACCCCCTAGTATTAACCTTACTCACGAATTGACCGAATTATTAAAACCATTCGTAGACGTCAGCGGCCAACCATTAAAATTAATTATCCATGCGGGCACACCTAAAACGGGTACGACCAGCATACAAAGCTATCTGGTGCGTATTCCGGGCCATGCTGAACACCGATTCCGATTGAAGATGAACACCTATTACGATTCATGATGAACACCTATTCCGGCGGAAGGTGAACACTTTTGTTCATTTTCCGGAATCGGTGTTCA
>JBLHJR010000114.1:0-5398 GCA_047619205.1 Candidatus Endobugula sp.
TTTACAGAAGAAACTGGTATTGTTGTTAAGTTAATTACCGGTAAAGCCGATGCGCTACTCACTCGTCTTCGTCTTGAAGGTAAAGCCAGTCCGGCGGATGTCTTTATTACCGTTGATGCTGGGCGCTTACAGCGTGCAAAAGCGTCGGGTGTGTTGCAATCGCTTAATAGTGAAAAGTTGAATGGCTTGGTCCCGGCACATTTGCGTGACAGCGATAATATGTGGTTTGGCTTGTCGCAGCGAGCGCGCCCTATTTTTTATGCAAAAAACAAAGTGAATCCAGCAGAGTTATCTACTTATGAAGCGCTCGCGGATAAAAAATGGCAGGGGCGTATTTGTTTCCGTTCCTCAAACAGTGTTTATAACCAATCGCAAGTAGCGTCCATGATGACAGCGACAGGTGTTGTGGCGACCGAAAAATGGGTAAAATCGGTGGTAGCAAACTTTGCACGCTCTCCAGCCGGTGGCGATACCGATCAGTTAAAAGCAGTCGCGGTCGGTGTGTGTGATATCACTATTGCGAATACTTATTACTATGGCCGTTTAACGAATAGCGCAAAGTCTAGTGACCGTGAAGTGACTAAAAAAGTCGGCTTGTTTTGGCCTAACCAAAAAGATCGTGGAACCCATGTGAATGTGAGTGGCGCAGGTATTACAAAATATGCACGTAACAAAGCCAACGCCATAACATTAATAGAATTCTTGGCCTCGCAAGAAGCGCAAGAATGGTATGCGGCAGTCAATAATGAGTTCCCTGTAGTGGCTTCCGTAACATCATCGGATACCCTAGCGTCTTGGGGCGACTTCAAACAAGATTCTGTTAACTTAAGTCAGCTAGGCGAATTAAATCGTGAAGCTGTACAGTTGATGGATCGAGGCGGTTGGAAATAAGCGGTGGCGCGTCACCGGCCAAAAGTAATTGCTCAAAGGTAATTACTTAAAGGTAATTGCTTAAAGGTAATCGGTTAAAGGTAATCGGTTAAAGGCAGCTAATTGAAGATAGTCGGTGAAAGTAAGCGCTTGGAAATAGCGTAAGGGCTATGTAAAATCGCTACACTGTCTTGTAATGATTCATTACGGGTATCCATTGTAGCGTTAATTGTGATGATGAACGGCTGATTCTGCGGTCGTACTCATCACAGGTTATCCAGTACATGTTATCTATCCACTGTATGTAGTTCACCCTATCTAGGAATCTAATGCGTTTATCTGCTGTATCGTTAGCATCCCTTCGCGGACTATTGCCTACCTCATGGACTAGCCTCAGTGCTTTGTGTATAGCGCTAGTATTGGCCTTGCCGGTTATCGTTATATTTACCCATGTGTTCTCTGGCTCGTTTTCCCTATGGGCTCACTTGTGGCAAACCGTGCTGGCAGACTATGTGAGTAGCTCACTATTGCTTATGCTGGGCGTCACTGTTGGCGTGCTGTTGTGTGGTGTGCCAACCGCATGGCTCACCAGCGTTTATCGTTTTCCAGGTAGCCGTTGGCTGGGGTGGGCCTTGTTGCTCCCACTAGCATTCCCTGCTTATATTATTGCGTACACTTATACCGGCTTATTAGATGCCGCTGGGCCGGTTCAAGAAGGTCTGCGCAATCTTATGGGTTGGGCGTACGGTGATTACTGGTTTTTTACTATTCGCTCTTTACCGGGTGCGATAGTGATGTTGTCGTTGGTGTTGTACCCCTATGTGTATTTGTTATCCCGTACCGCATTTTTAGAGCAGTCGGCAAGTATTGTCGAAGCCGGGCGTATTCTTGGACATCAACGCCGTAGCGTTATCTGGCGTTTGGTCTTGCCAATGGCTCGCCCTGCTATTATCGCCGGTTTGACCTTAGCGTTAATGGAGACACTGGCTGATTTTGGAACGGTGCAATACTTTGGAGTGAGCACATTTACAACGGGCATCTTTCGGACTTTTTATGGCTACGGAGATACCGCCGCTGCCGCGCAGTTAGCTTCTGTATTATTATGCTTTGTTGTTGTCTTAGTCTACTTCGAACGCTATTCCCGACGTAAAGCAAGCTATCACACTGCTAGTAGCAAGCCGACTCAGCCGCTGTTACTAAAAGGTTATAAAGCGGGTCTGGCAACGTTAGCGTGTTTACTCCCTTTTGTTTTGGGTTTTCTTATTCCGGCAGCAGTACTTATTTACTGGAGTGTCTTTGAGGCAATCATTGATGAAGGCTTTGGGCAATTAGCTTGGAATTCTTTTTACTTAGCGTTTATTGCTGCTGTCATCGCCCTGTGCTTTTCGTTGTTGTTGGCTTACGCTAAACGCTATAGTCGCAAACCAATAGTAAAAGCCTCGGTGAGCTTGTCGGGCATGGGTTATGCGTTGCCAGGAACCATTATTGCTATCGGTGTTATTATTCCTTTCGCTTGGTTGGATCATCAATTGATTGCGTTAGCGAAGCAATGGCTCGGGATGGACATAGGCTTATTGTTGTCGGGCACGTTAGTGGCCTTAATGTTTGCCTATACCGTACGCTTTTTGGCGGTATCTTTGGGCGCAATTGATAGCGGCTTACAAAAAATAAAACCTAACTTGGATCATGCGGCACGTTTATCGGGGCGCAAGCCATTACAAGTATTGCGTGATATTCATGTGCCCTTAATGCGCCGTTCAGTACTCACGGCATTGCTGATTGTATTTGTCGATGTATTAAAAGAATTACCTGCGACATTAATTCTGCGCCCCTTTGATTTTAATACACTGGCTGTGCGAGCGTATGAGCTGGCATCGGATGAGCGTTTAATCGATGCAGCACCTGCCTCGTTATTCATTGTGCTGGTCGGTCTAATTCCTGTGGTCTTATTAAGCCGTTCTATAGCCGTCACCCCTATTGCAGAAAAATCCTCACAGGCATCGCGAGGCTAATGGATAACTTATGAAAACATGTGTCGAACTGGTTCATTTATCGTTAGAGAATGTCAGCGTGGGTTACGATGGCGTGGCGCTGGTGCATGATGTTTCTTTAGCGCTAGGCAATGGTCAAATAGGGTGTTTATTAGGCCCCAGTGGTTGCGGTAAATCAACACTGCTAAGAGCGATTGCCGGTTTTGAGTCGCTGATCTCGGGCAATATTTTCATGAACAAACAGTTGCTGTCCTCTACCTCGCAGACTATCGCGCCAGAGCAACGGAAAATAGGCATGGTGTTTCAAGACCTTGCCTTATTCCCCCATCTCAGTATCGCGGAAAATATTGCCTTTGGTTTATTGCATCATACTCCCGCACAAAAAATCCAACGAGTGCAAGAGTTGCTGCAACTTGTTGGACTTAGCGGAATGGAAGAGCGATATCCACATTCGCTATCGGGTGGTCAGCAGCAACGTATTGCTTTAGCGCGTGCAATGGCACCGAAACCACAATTACTGTTGTTAGACGAACCTTTCTCGGGGTTAGATGCATCCATGCGTGAGACGCTAGTGCCAGAAGTGAGAGAGATATTATTACGCGAAGAAATGAGCGCTTTACTCGTCACGCACGATCAAAACGAAGCCTTTGCTATGGCAGATAAAGTAGCAGTAATGAATCAAGGGCGAGTATTACAAAGCGACACGGCTTATTCTATTTATCATTCACCTAATAGCCGTTTTGTCGCAGACTTTGTGGGCGAAGGTGAGTTTCTACACGGTATCGTTCAGGCTAATAATCAAGTGACATCCCCGCTGGGTTTGTTGACCATACCCTATGAAAATAATTACGCAGTCGGTCAAGCGGTGAATATTTTAGTGCGCCCGGATGACTTGCTGCATGATGACGACAGTGACGTCACCGCAAAGATTGTTAATAAAAAATTTAGAGGTTCCCATTTTCTTTACCGCGTAAAACTATTCTCTCAGCAAGAACTCTATTGCTTTGCATCATCCCATCACAATCACGCCTTGGGCGAAGAAATAGGCATCAAACTCGACCTAGATCACTTAGTCATGTTTGCAGCAACACCAAGCATTTGAGTTAGAACCATGGTTGATCAAGAAACACAAGTAAATATAGTAAAGCGGATGAAAAGGCGAGCCAGTCTACGCGAGGATTAATTCAACGAGTATCTCAAGCATCGGCCAGTGTCGCTAACAATATAGTTGGCAAATTGACCCTACTTAATTCCAAAAACTTCGAATTAGCTCCGTTAAATAACCCAGTTCAATCAGCGTCTGCTTTCGGCCAAAAGCCGACATTCAAGAGTAGATCAAGGGGCCGGCTCCTTGAGTTCGCCAAATCTCTCGAAATCAATTACTCTGACCCTACTCTTCTTCTACTCTACCCCAAGGGCGATTATAAGAATTCCCATCGTTTTAAGCGTCTTAGCTTGAAGGTCTACAGCAAAATTCTACATGGCCATTAACTCACGCTTAATACTCAATGGTCAGCATTCCCATTATGGGAATTAATTGTTGACAAAGTAGTGCTTATTTCCCATAATGGGAAAAATGGGATGCTTTATGAGAATAATATCAAGAGCCGCTTTGCGTAAATTTTGGGTGCTTAAGGCTTATCGAGATTCAGAGCAGCCACTTAAATCGTGGTTTGATGAGGCTAAAAGTACAACGTGGAAAAGGCCAGCAGATATAAAGGCCATGTATAGGAATGCCAGCTTTGTAGCTAACAATAGGGTTGTATTCAATATACATGGCAATAAATATCGGCTAATTGTGGCAATAAAGTACCCGCTAGGTATTTGTTATATTCGATTTATTGGCACTCACAAGCAATATGATGACATAGATGCAGAAAACATATAGGTGGTTGTAATGGGCATTAAACCAATTAAAACTAAGAAAGATTATAGTGAAGCACTAGAGCGTGTTGACGCGCTTTGGGATGCTAAAGCAAAAACGAGCGATGCTGATGAATTAGATGTACTTACCACGCTTATTGCTTCTTATGAAGATCAACACTTTCCAATATCCAAGCCAAATCCAATAGATGCTATAAGGTTTAGGATGGATCAAATGGGCTTAGAAGACCAAGACTTAACACCTTATATTGGAGCAAGAAGCAAAGTAAGTGAAGTCTTAAATTTGAAACGAGGACTGAGTTTGGCGATGATTCGGAAGCTATCAAACGGCCTAAATATACCCGCTGAAAGCCTCATTCAAGATTATCACCTTACTCGTTAATCAATATTGGAATATTTATGCTGAGTGACGAAGCAGCAATTTTCAAGGACACCCACTCGATATCCTTAATTATCTACCTTGATAAGTGCATGCCCCTATCTGCTCGCCACGATTCTTTACGATAAGTGGCGGTGTTTTTCATGATGTTGGACGGCAAAGGTTCTTATTATTTTTATCGCCTGCCAAGTCATTTCAATCTCAGAGCCCCTGAGCCCAGAATATCTTCTGGAAGCAGGACAGCCAATGTGAGCAATCACAAACCTTATGGCGC
>JBLHJR010000115.1:0-5384 GCA_047619205.1 Candidatus Endobugula sp.
ACCCATTCATTTGGGGAGGCGCTCCCATGTTTGGGAGATTCGCCTAACCAATGACCAAGGTAAGCTCAGTTGTATCGCGAAGTTAATCTTGGCCATTGTCCCTAAGAAAACTGACTAAATTACTGACATAACGAACTCGGCTTTTCTACTTTAAATACATTTATTTCAATAAAAAATAACGCCAGCAACCACAGAAAACTGTATCCAAAGTCTAAGTCTTCGCCACGGGGTGCCGTGGCAGACGGCGGGACTTACAAAAGACTACAAATAAACTTGGACCTTGCTATTTGAAACCAAATAAGGGTAAATATTCAGTTTTATCAATCCACGATTAAAACGTACTTGCACGGAGATCCTGTCTTTAAGACGCTGGATGTTATTCTTCTTTACCCTAATGACTAGAGAATTCAAAAAAAAGATGATGACCGGTCTTCAGCGCTACATATCCCGATTACGTATTCACGGGTTAATTTGGATTTTGGTCCCTGGAGTCTTCTTTTGCTGGGGCTTTACCTCCACCTCAGTCGATATGGTAATCCCACGTATAAAATCCATGTTCGATTTATCCTATACATCAGCACTGTTAATCCAATTCAGTTTTTTCCTCGCCTATCTTTTCATCCCTATCCCAGCGGGAAAATTTATTCAGCATTATGGATATAGACAGGGTCTTTTCATTGGCCTGGCATGCACAGCTTTGGGTATTTTTTTACTAGCCCCCTCGGTCATATTGCAGTTATACCCCGCCTTTCTAGGTGGTATATTCGTTACAGCCAGTGGTATTGCTTTGCTTCAGGTCACGGCTAACCCTATGATGCTAGCTCTTGGCGACCCAGTAACGGCTCCGCGGAGACTGATGTTTGCACAGGCATTTAATTCCCTCGGTACAACCATAGCGCCCGTTGTAGCCTCAGTTTCTCTCTTGAGTATAGATACACTATCAGCCGATCAAGTTAACCTATTGTCATTGCGAGATCAGGCCACTTACCACCAGGGTAGTGCTCAAGCTGTGATATCTTTTGCAATATTACTCGCCAGTATTCTTGGCATCTTGTCTCTTTTTATGAGGGTACTACCGCAACCGACGCTACAGCTGTCGAAAAAAAATCAGCCTGATAACCTTACCGGTGCTAGCTCTTATCTAACACTTTTGAAGAAACCACAGGTTCATCTTGGTATGGGCGCTATTTTTGTCTATGTAGGCGCTGAAGTAACCATAGGCAGCCTACTAATTAATTACATGCGCAGGGAGGATGTGTTGGCTATCGAGGCCTCTGAAGCCTCGGCTCTTGTTGCCATTTACTGGGGACTGGCAATGCTCGGTCGCTTTGTGGGAGTGGCGGCCTTAAGATGGATCAGTGCCGAGAGAATATTGCTAATAGCCTCTGCAATGGCAATCTTTTTAGTCTCTAGTGCGATTATTTTTAGCGGCCCTCTATCGGCAGTTGCGTTGATTTCAGTCGGTTTTTTTAACTCGGTCCATTTCCCACTTATATTCAGTACTACACTTCGCGGCCGTGATGCGTCGGCACCCAAAATTTCCGCACTTCTATGTATGTCTATATGTGGAGGTGCCATCATTACGCTGATCGCAGGAAGTCTTGCCGATATAGCAGGCCTTAAGTCTGCATTTTTAGTCTGTATACTTTGCTATGGATACTGCCTCTATTTTTCGTACTATCACCGCAATCAACTGCAACAATTTTAAATCGACTACGACCGTTCAGGTTTAGAGCTTACAGTAATGAGAGCAGAAACCAAGTGTCTTCTGCCCTCGCTCCAACCTCACTTATAGGGTTTGCAATGGTTTCTATTAACCACGAGATCAATCCCTGTATTTCAAGGATTTGAAAAAGCTAAACACCGTGTTACTTATTAACGGTTTTTCTCACTCTCTTCTCACGCATAAAAAACCTTGTCAGATCCTTTTCATCCCCTTTACGTAACCAAGCATCGGGGAATTCGGCCGCTTTTGTGCGATCGCCTTGGCGAAAAACTGCTCCGGTGCTGAATTTCTTAGTGTAGGGAACAGAATACTCTCCACCGTCTGCCAGACGCTTGTATAAAGCTTTGCGTAATTTCAGTTTGACATTTAAATAGAGCGGATCTGCAATCAAGTTAACCATTTCCTGGGGATCATTTTCGATATCATAGAGTTCGTCCGTATCCCAGATTCCGTGATATTGAATTAGCTTAAAATTGTCTGAACGAATTGCAAAGGTCGTTGGCGTACTAGGAAAATTAAATTCCCAATAATATTCGTAGAGTAGGCTATCGCGCCAGCCATCGACATTCTCACCCTTGGCTAGTTGCAGCAAACTCGCGCCGGCGAATTGTGTTGGCTGCTCTTTAATACCGGCAATATCAAGAATAGTTGGTGCAATGTCGATGTTAGCGGCCATTTCTTCTACCACATAGTCCTGCTTGGCCCCGGGAATATAGGCCACAAGAGGCACCCGCATAGACTCCTCGTAGGCATTGCGCTTATCAATTAACCCGTGCTCACCAAACATAAAGCCGTTATCACCCATCAAGATTACGGCGGTATTCTCGTCAAGATTATTGGCTTTCAGCCAAGCATTGATCCGACCCAAGCTATCATCAACGGCTGAAAGTGCTCGGTGGTATTGTCGCTTGTATTCCTGTACGTCCAGCTCACTGTGGTAAGGAAAGTCAACGCCGTGCCAACTATTACGCTGGTTTTTGACCCACATGGGTTTGCCGTCATAATTTTCCGCTGTGTCAGCCTGGCTATCGGGTACCTTGATGTTGGCATCGCTGTATTGCTCCCGATGTCGTTCCGCGGGGTCAAAATTGGCATGCACAGCCTTGTGTGACAGGTAAACGAAAAACGGTTGGTCAGTATTGCGCTCGTCTGCGAGCCACTGGAGCGTATAGTCCGTTAGCTCATCTGTAATATAGCCCTTTTGTTTGACGTGCTTACCGTTGATGTTGAATCGACTAAATCCTCCATCGCGCTTTCGCTCTGGATAATAATCGCCCTGTCCTGCAAAGCTTAGCCAATGATCGAAGCCGGGTTGCGGGTCATCATGATGTCCGCCCATATGCCATTTGCCGAAAAACGCAGTCTGGTAACCCGCTTGCTGCAAATAACTGGGAAAATAAACTGTACCCTCCTTGGCTGGTATGTTGTTATCGACCACGCCATGGCTATGCATATACTGGCCGGTCAAAATAGACGCGCGACTCGGAGAACACAATGCGGTAGTGACAAAGCTATTTTTGAAGTGAATGCCTTTTTTCGCAAGCTCGTCCATATTGGGAGTGTCTAGTACGGGATTCATAAAACCCAATTCATCATATCGCTGATCATCAGTGAGTATATAAATGATATTCATCGGTTTTTTTTCAGGCGAACCTGTAGTCGCTAGCGCCGATGGAATAATGCTGACAACGGCTAACAGAAAAATGGAAATCCTGACCCAGTTTTTGTTGATAAAGACAAATGTTCGCATAACTAATTCCTTATTAATGTTTCTCGCACCCAAAGTTTTGAGCTTTTAGCGTGGCGTAGTAAATTTAAATTTATTTATTGACTGCTAATCTGACTGAACAGTGAGTTTGACTAATTCGAGATCGCGATCACGGGAAGATCCACCCACCATAATAGTGAAGTCCCCAACCTCTACCTGCCAATTCATATTAATATCATAGTAAGCAAGCATATCCGGAGTAATCTCGAAGTGAATTTTTCGCTTTTCGCGAGGTTCAAGCGATACACGCGTAAATCCTTTAAGCTCTTTTACAGGCCTTGTCACCAGCGAATAGTCATCGCGAATATAAAGTTGGACTACTTCATCACCAGCGCGCTTACCTTTGTTAAGTACGCTAACCGACAGCGTCGTCGAACCATCTTTACCAATGGTAGACCGCGATAACCTGGCTTGACCGTATTCAAAATCGGAATAGCTTAAACCGTCACCGAATTCATGCAAATTTTTAGTCGGGGCGTCTGCATACCGTCGGATCAACGCACTAGGCTTGTGGTTATAAATCGACTGTAAATGACCCACGCTGTAAGGAACGGTGATAGGCAATTTACCACTAGGATTAACGTCACCAAAGACGATTTCAGCGAGTGCCTTGCCACCTTGAGCGCCGGGCTCCCATGCTTCGATCAATGCCGCCACATTCTCAACGATCCAGGGCTCTGCCAACGGTCTGCCATTCACCAGCACAACAATGGTTGGTGTACCTGATGCATGAATAGCTTTCACTAGGTCTAACTGCTGACCAAATAGTCCGATAGAGCTTCGCGCAACATTTTCACCCGAGGTTTTACCTTTCCTGTCATATCTCAGGGGATTACTACCTACCACCACGATCGCTACGTCGGCAGACTTAGCTCTTATCGCTGCGCTAGCGATCTGGTCGCGCTCAATTCGTTTCACACTGCCGCCTAAATCAAAATAATCAATCTGAGTAGAACCCTTTGCGACCTCTCTGAAACCCTCAACAACAGTAGTAATGTTTTTCTTAGGCTGCTTGAGCACCCAATCACCCATAATCGAATGATTGTCGGCGTTAGGCCCGGTTATAAAAATCCGTTTTCCCTCGGCGAGAGGCAATATAGCGTTGGAGTTTTTGAGTAAAACAATACTCTGCCTAGCCAGATCCAAAGCCGTGTTTTTGTGTTCCTCGGTGAACATCATTTTTTTAGCCATCGAGGCATCAACCTGGGCGTTCTCAAACAGGCCCAGACGAAACTTAGCTAAGAGCATCGGTCTTACCGCAGCATCTATTCTGGATTCAGGTATCCGTCCTTCCTTGACTAACTTTACCAGTGGCTGCAAAAACTTAGGTCCATGCATATGCATATCAATTCCAGCACTAACACTTTGATATACCGCTTCATTGAAGGTTGGTGCGGTGCGATGCAGTGTTTGTAGCCTTTCAACATCTAGCCAGTCGCTAACAACAAACCCCTGAAAGTCCCACTCATCGCGCAGTACCTCGGTGAGTAAAAAATGATTTGCATGTGCGGGGACGCCGTTTACTTCATTGTGTGCAGCCATAAGCGTGAACACGCCAGCATCAACGGCTCGTTTAAATGGAGGAAAGTGATCTTCACGCAGCGAACGGAGTGACAAGTCCATAGGCGATAAATTTAGCCCATTGACCGGATCACCGCCGGCTACAAAATGCTTCGCTGTTGCGAGGACCTTACTGTCACCTGAAAAATCGCCCTGTTGTAGACCATTGATCACAGCGACACCCATCTCGGCAACCAAAAAATCGTCTTCTCCGAACGTTTCACCAACCCGACCCCAGCGCGGATCTCTTGCTATATCGATATTCGGGGAGAACGCCCAGTGTGCGCCATTAAGTCGAACCTCGCGTGCTGTTTCAATACTCGACTGTCT
>JBLHJR010000116.1:0-5030 GCA_047619205.1 Candidatus Endobugula sp.
ATTCCAGGGCGACTGAAGGCCTAATGCGGATGCGAATAATTGCTGTTCTTGCATTTTTTTGCTCATAAATAATAGGGATAGTAAAATGCTATTTTACACTGTTACCCACTTGAAGTAGCGAAGAACCGATTCACAGTTAACTATTCAAGCATTGCGTATGGCCTATGAATCACGCGGATGTCCAACAGGGGTTATGTTTCATTCTGATCAAGGATGTCACTACACGAGCTTAGCATTTAGACAACAGCTATGGGGCTATCAAATAAAGCAGAGTATGAGCCGACGAGGTAATTGTTGGGATAATGCCCCTATGGAACGATTTTTTAGAAGCTACAAAACGGAGTGGATGCCTAAAGAATGTTATGACGATTTTTTTGAAGCGCAACGAGATATTACGAAATATATTCAACATTACAATTATCATAGAGGACATAGTTACAATCAATATTTAAATCCCGCTGCGGCTGAAGCAGCATAAAAGCGCCTGTCATTATGTACGAAAATACTTGACCACAACAAGCTAAATCATCTGCTTAAAGGAACTAGACTGCTACTGCGCATAAAAAGACACTTCTTTTATTCAAACGTTACTACCCTTATCGCTCTACCAACTAAGCCGCCTTTACACAGGCCTATTGTCGCAGCAAAAACAATACTATAAACCACCATGGTTTTTAATTCCGGCTTCATCGAAACCACAATACCGTCAACAAAATTCGACCAAAATATAACCATTAATACGGCCAGTGTTATCCACTCGCCTTTTAAATGGATCTTTGTACGACTTACTTTCTGTATTATTAATGACTCTTGCCACTTGTATCCTACCAGTAGCCCGACAACACAGAAAATGGCAAAACTGCACCATACGGCAGACTGATGAGGGATAAAAAATAAACTGCGGATAGCAAGCAAGCCAAAAGCAGGCAACAGCAGGCAACAGACAGAATACCCCCTTATGAATAATACGGCTTCGTGTTTCCCTTAATCCCAGCACAATCAACAGGACGAATAAAGGCCACACCCATATCGGCGCATTATGCATTATGCCAGAGGCAACTCTGACTAATATAGCGGATACATCCATAATCTACCCCTGAGCTTTCTGGGGGCGTAGCTTGATATTCCAGTAAACGATATAGGGGGTAATCAGTGCGGTCGGCGCAAGCCAAAGAACATACTCAGGGTTCATCGTAAAGTTAGTCACAACAAATGCTGTAACGGTAGCAATCGTTCCGGCCAGCATCATCGTAGCGTGTAAGGCAATACGTTTCTTACCCGCAAAACTACCCGTATAAAAGCTATAACCATTACGGACGGCATTCACCATACCAACTAAGCCCAGCACTGCTAGAGTGACTCCGCTTTTATCGTCTGCCATCAATATAACCGCCCCATACACGACCATCAATAAGCAAATAACCGTCATAGCGACTATCGCAAACCAATCTTGCCATGCCGGTTTTCCCGTTGTATTTTTTGCATAGCGCCAGCCGGTATAAGCAAAATAGAAGCTAAAGACCGCTATAAACAATAGGAAGGGATTGTAATGTAATAAAGCCATAGGAAATGCCGTTAAGAAAATCACTAACATTCCCCAAAAAAAGCTAGTGCCGAATCGCTTATGCCAACAGTGTGGCCAACTAAACTGTTTCACCATGCTGGCGCCCAAACCCGATACCAACGCTACTGCACCGGCAGTAATATGGATAATAAGCAATACCGTAAATACATTCATCAGACAAGCCTTTAAATATGCAATTATTTGCATAGTAGACTTTTTGTTCGGCATATGCAACTATCTGCATACACTTTAATTAGGTATAACATGTCATTAAAATACGCCATATTAAGCATGACGATTCAGAACCCCAAGTCGGGATATGACATCGCAAAAGAGTTTACCAATAGTGTTAATTTTTATTGGGAAGCGAGTCATCAGCAAATCTATAAAACACTCTCCGAGCTTGAAGGTAAACAGTGGTTACGTGTAAAAGTGATTGAGCAGACAGGAAAACCCGATAAAAAAAATTATTCCATCACCGCTACTGGTAGAAAGGCATTGCAAGAATGGGTTGAGCAGCCAACAAAAATGCCACAACGAAAAAACATCTTACTGATCAAACTGCTCGCCTTAGAAGAAGTAGGCGCCGCCGTTCTAATCAAACAACTCCAACAATACCAGCAGAGCACCGAACAACAGCTCTCCGCTTATAGAGACATAGAGAACGAATATTTCCCAAACGGTATAGAGTCGACACAATCAGACTCCAGCGTCAGCAAATACTTCGCACTACGCAAAGGAATTCATTTTGCTAACGGCGAATTACTCTGGCTTAAAGAAACAGTGGCTTCGTTAGAACAACGTAAGTAACCATGTAACGGCTCTATATAGGCAGGTGGACAATAGTTCGTCACACACAGCCTTATTTTTGAACTATCGCTGGTCCAAAAGGTCTGTTAATGATGTGAATCATTTACTTATATTGCAGGTTTTTAATTATGTTTTTATCTCGAGTACATTCTTTTACTAGCAAGTCTTTTGCTCCGATAGCCGCTTTACTCTTATTATTATCTGCCACACATGTTATCGCTGCAGAAAAAATTAACACCTTAGAAAAAGCGGGCTTTTTTGGTTATGATCCTTCCGGCGTAGCCATTCGCGGAACGGATACGGTGGCGTATTTCACCCAAGGTAAACCTGTTGCTGGGTCTGATGATTTTACCACCCAGTGGCAGAGCGCAACGTGGAAATTCGCCTCGCAAGAACACTTAGATTTATTTATCGCTACCCCCGAAAAATATGCTCCACAGTTTGGCGGCTACTGTGCGTATGGTGTATTCAAAGGACAATTAGTGAAAATCGAACCAGAAAACTGGACTATTATCGACGACAAGTTATACCTCAACTTTAACAGCAGCATTCAACGTACATGGGAAAAAGATCCTCAGCGATATATTCAAGCAGCAAGTGATACTTTTGACGGATTACTGGCTGAATAACTGGGGGATATCACTAGGTTCATTTCATCAGCTAAAGATCGCCTCGCTCGTTTTTGACGAGCAATTCAGGGAAATTATTTTTTGTCAGCCCCTGTCATCACACCCTTTCAAACTAAATCTATGTTTGCCTGATAAATATTTACAGTTTCTACCACCGCTATTGTTGAATAGCGGCAAAGTATCACTACCGGTTATATTCCCTTGAGACAAAAACCACTCCAACTCACACAAATAAAACAGTTAAAAGCTATAGTTTTTTCCATGCTACTAATCATCACACTCACAATAGTGGCATTGTTTTACGAGCATATTTCATTAAGCTACATACAGTCTAATACAGGCAATATTAATGCCTATATAAAAGAGAATTATGTATATAGCATGCTAATTGCTATGGCTATTTATTTCCTTTGTTGCTCCTTACCTATGCCTTTTGTTAGTGTTGTCACTATAGCCATAGGTTATTTTTTGGCCTTATTGACGGGTTGCTGATCGCCTCATTTATGACCAACAGGGACAGGCACTCTTAAGTCGCATTAACAGCTCAGCAATTAAATCCACTTGCGTACTTAGATAAGTACAGGTACAATATTAAGTACTTATATAGAGGGTGACGATCGTGGACACATTAAGTTATTCAGCATTCCGTAATCAATTAGCGGGTGTTTTAGATAAAGTGAACAATGACCATAAGCCGGTGATGATCACACGACAAAATGGTAAGCCAGCCATTGTGATGAGCGTTGAGGATTTTCAGTCCTACGAAGAAACCGCCTACTTAATGGCGAGTCCCAGAAATGCTGAACGTTTACATCAGGCTATTGCCGAAGTTGAGGCTGGTCAAACTGTGCAAAAGGGACTTATTGAATAGTGATCATATCGTGGGCAGAAAAAGCGTGGGAAGATTATCTGTACTGGCAACATACCGATAAGAAAACCCTAAAACGCATTAATGCGCTGATCAAAAATATAACTTGTGAACCCTTTAGTGGCTTGGGTGATCCTGAGCCACTAAAACACCATTGGTCAGGTTACTGGTCGCGTCGGATTGATCGAGAGCACCGGCTTGTTTATAAGGCCACCGACACAACAATTATTATTGTTCAATGTAGATATCATTATTAACTGCAGGGGTAGGAAGACAATCAGGACAGGTACTTTTGAAAAGGATATCTGTAAGGACAGGCATTGCAAAAAAGAATAACTGATTTTATTTTGTAACTACTCAGCGAGTTTAGAAAAAACAGGATAAAAGGCTTGACAGCTATTTAGGCATTTTTTTATTTTCCTCACGCTTGCTAACGGATAGGTATATTAACGCCTAAAACGATCATAGCGCACCGCACAGATCGATACGTTAACACTAAATGTCTGGCCAAGCCAAAAAAAAATAAATGTCTTAAAACGCAACACGGCGCGAAAAAATAGCGCTTTAAAACCAATGATAGAATAACGCTCATTGAAGAGTCTTCCGGGTTTTATTCTGTGGTTTTAGATAATATAGATATTGATCAAACACTAAGCGAGGTTGAACGCCTACTTAAAGACGACAAGCAGATGTCGCCGTCACTGAAATCGTTGATCAGCGTTTTGGTCGTGATCATTAAACTGCTGACCAACCGAGTGGGATTAAACAGCAGTAAACCGCCCTCGTCTGACCTCAACAAGAAAAAGCAGGTCAGAAAAAAGTCGACAAAAAATACTGGCGGCCAACTGGGTCACGTTGGCAAGACACTCGTACAAGTTGATGAGCCCGATGAGTTTGATTTTATAAGAATTGATCGCCGTACGTTGCCAAAAGGCAATTACGAATGTGATGGTGTGGAAAAGCGGCAGGTTTTTGATATTAATATTTCACGTTGGGTGGTTGAATACCAAGCGGAGGTGCTCATCGATAAGACAAGCGGTAAGCGCTTTACCGCGCCTTTTCCTGAGGCTGTTGGCAAAGCGGTTCAATATGGCAACAGGCTAAAAGCGCACGCCGTGTACATGTCACAATATCAATTACTACCTTACAAGCGTGTTGA
>JBLHJR010000117.1:0-4753 GCA_047619205.1 Candidatus Endobugula sp.
GTCCATCTGTGAGCAATGATAATCCGTATTCAGAGTCGCTATTCCGCACCCTAAAATATCGGCCAGAATATCCAGAGAAAGCCTTCGAGGATTTAGCAACAGCACGATCATGGGTTGATGGATTTGCTGACTGGTATAACGACAAGCACCTACATAGTGCGATCAAGTTTGTTACGCCAATACAGCGCCATACAGGTCAAGACATCGACATACTGATGAACCGCAGGGTTGTGTACCAATCCGCTAGAACAAAGAACCCAGAACGCTGGAGCGGCGACATTAGAAACTGGAATCATATTGATGAAGTTTATCTCAACCCCGAAAAAGGGAAAAGTAAGGTAGTAGAGAGTCAGGCGGCATAATTTTTACACATCAGGCGACAACTCTCTTGAAATCCACCGAAGACAGAGGCGGCTTTTATAGCAATCTCCATTTTATCGGTAAAGCGAGTCTGATTGGTATTTGGTCTTCGTTCATACACCCTCCAGAACCTTTTCTAATTAAACAATTATCTGAACCTGAGCCTTTAATATTAGCGAGTTTTTCCGGTGTCGATAAAGATGATATCAATACCACTATATCCGTGGAAAATATATCCATTGAAGCTAATGACGGTGTAATGATACAAGCTTTCTTCATTAAACCTGAATCTACCAGTACCGCACCACTACCGACTATCTTTAGGATTCATGGCGGCCCAATTTATGCTTGGTGTGATGGTTGGAACTGGAACTTGAGTCCGGTCATTACCGCTGCTCAAGGTTATGCTTCTGTTTTAATTAATCCTCGGGGCTCTACTGGTTTTGGGCAAGAGTTTGTTGAAGGCATTTGGGGTAATGTATGGGGAGAGGCGTGCTATAGCGATATTATGACTGTGGTTGATAGTGTTTCAGCGCTAGACTGTGTAAATGAAAATAAAATGGCGGTGTTTGGATTTTCCTTTGGCGGATATATGACGAATTGGATTGGCGTTAATTCCGATAAATTTAAATGTTTAATTACTCAAGCAGGCATTTTTTCATTATCATCATTTTTCAGTACAACTGATTTCCCTGCTTATTGGCATAGGCTTCTTGATATGCCTGATCATCCCTTCAATAATTTAAGCGATTGTGATCGATATTCTCCACATCAACGCATTGCTAATTGGACATCCCCTACATTAATTTTTCATGGTGAAAAAGATTATCGTGTGCCGATAAGCCAAAGCTTATCATTGTTTGAAGCGTTACTTTATCATGGAAACGAAGCAGAATTGATAGTATTTTCCGATGAAGGTCACGGCATTGGCAAACCTAAAAATGTAGAAGCATGGTATGAGCATACACTTGAATTTTTGAACAAACATATAGGTTAAGATAGTCTGAAGTACAGCTACACCTTCTGTCTTAACATACGAATTTTAGCCTTAAGCAGATTTAGACGGGTTCCCTCTAATTAACTTTTAGTTTTTAATTGTCACCGCATAGCAACAGTTGAATGTAAATGAAATGTCAAGCCATAAAAAATATCGCATTAATAATTTTTCTTTGTATTGGGATATTAATATTTTCAGTTCAGGCATCGGATGACGTTAAGTCTAAAAAACTAGATGGATTTCCTGACGCCCCTGATGGATATAGTTGGGTTACATTTAGAGGAGTGGCTATCCCAAAGCCTAATTCATGGTTTGAGTTTAAAAAACAAGGAACCTACGTAACTTCTATAGAGTCTGTCAAGGAAGAGGGTATATTTGAAACTGGCGCTACGATCCAAGTTGTTAGAGATGTGCAGGACACATATAAAAATCCAGCTTCGGTTGTAGCAATAGGCATGATTAGAAGCTTAGATGAGTCAGAAGAAAATGAAACTTTAATAATTAAGCATCAAGATATAGGCCTATTTAAAACATTTACATTTAGGTATAGAAACGCCCCACTTTCTGCAATACCAATAATTGTGCATAAGTTTATAATGGCTAATGATAAAGAAAGCTATATTAATATAATTACATTTGAATCATCGGAGAAGGAGTGGGATAAATATTGGGATACCCAGGGGATCACAATATTTAAATGAATTGCTTCAGTTACCTATGAGAAAAACTAACAAATTCTTAGATCTATAGCGATCTATAAGATCAGTCTCGATTGAAAAGACAGATAGGGGCATGCACTTATCAAGGTAGATAATTAACAATATCGAGTGGGTGTCTTTGAAAATTGCTGATGACGGCCTAAAAAACAGTTAAGACGATCAAAAAAGACAATATAGTGTTGAGTTATTCGGGGTGTCCATATATGTCATATGTATTTTATATTTTGGTCAGCCAAAGTTGTAGAGGGCCTCATTTTTATCCTTTCTGGCGCATCACAGTTTCTGTAAAATTACCACTTACACAAAACTTCTTACACACTCAGCTGCCCCGTCACAGACCCCGTCAAGTGTAGACTCCGTCACACAAATGTAGCGTGTTCTATATTTTCATTGACACCAATTGAATATAAGGTATATTTTCGCCGCTTAAATTAGAGTTTTAAGCAAACATTACTATCGTTATGTTATTTATAACGATAGTAATGTTTATAATCGAGTATTTCAAAATACACATTAGGAAAATAACTACATGAAAATTGTTGAAAAGTATTCCAAAAAAGTCTTGTTACCATTATTGCTTAGCGGTTTATTCGCAGGCACTGTTTCCGCAGAGGGCCCGTACCCGGTTAATCTCAATTCGGCTGGTGATTTCACCATTCTAAGCCAATCTGGTATTACTAATGTCTATCGCTCAACAATAGATGGAGATGTGGGAACAAGTCCAATCACTGGAGAGGCTTTACTGCTTGAATGTGATGAAGTGACGGGGTATATCTACACTGTTGATGACTTTGGTCCTAACTGTGATAAGACTATCAATGATGCGACCACGTTAACTTTGGCTGTGGGTGACATGGTAGAAGCATACAACGACGCAGCAGGGCGAACTGCAGATGTCACTGAGTTGAATGCTGGTGAAATTGGCGGTTTAACCCTTACACCTGGAACCTATAAATGGTCGTCAAACGTTAGTATTTCAACAGATGTCACGCTTGACGGTAACGAGTACGACACCTGGATCTTCCAAATAGCAGGCAACTTAACCGAAGCTAATGGAGTCCGAGCCTTATTAGCTGGTGGGGCTTTAGCCAAGAACATTGTCTGGCAGGTTGCTGGTTCGGTAACCCTGGGTACTAATTCCCATTTTGAAGGTGTTGTACTGAGCAAAACCATGATTGCTGTCAATACTGGTACTTCAGTTACTGGAAGATTATTGGCACAAACTGCCGTTACTTTGCAAATGAACACAATTTTCGAGCCTACCGAATAAATTATTCTATTTAGTTTGATTTATCCTATTAGGTTGCAAATAAAGGCTTGGCAGCGGTCATTGGAGGACACCCACTCCACATTGTCATCTTAGTGGCCGGCCGTTACCATAAAAACTGTTTATTCATATAGAAAAAGGAATTTCTTATGACGACTGCATGCGCCCAACAAATATCCCTTGCCGATATGCCCTATTACTACATTATGTCTCGATGCGTAGGGCGCTCTTACTTATCCGGGGCCGACGAGCTTACTGGGCAGTGCTACGAACACCGCAATTAACGGTATTCACCATTGAAATTTGTAGTTATGCCGTCGTGACGGCATAGTCTGAATAGCCTTGGTTATCGGTCATTGGAGGACACCCACTCCACATTGTCATCTTAGTGGCCGGCCGTTACCATAAAAACTGTTTATTCATATAGAAAAAGGAATTTCTTATGACGACTGCATGAGCCCAACAAATATCCCTTGCCGATATGCCCTATTACTACATTATGTCTCGATGCGTAGGGCGCTCTTACTTATCCGGGGCCGACGAGCTTACTGGGCAGTGCTACGAACACCGCAATTAACGGTATTCACCATTGAAATTTGTAGTTATGCCGTCGTGACGGCATAGTCTGAATAGCCTTGGTTATTAATGCATTGATTTTAAAGGAATAATTCTTTTTGGTTCTCTGGCGTGTCCCCAGCAGGAAGGAGTCTGCCCTTTTTTTCAGCGTTTTAAGCATTGTCAAAACTACTGTACACTGCAACCAAAAATTTTATCGATTTTATAAGCTACCATTTAGATCGATTCGGCCTAAAAAAATCAAAATATAACTTAGTGACTTATTTTTTGTGTAAAACGACATAAAAATACGACTAAAGTGGTGATTTTTTTGAGCTATAGTCAAATCTGGTGTATGAGCCATCAAGCAGCCTCTGTATCCTGCTGCTGTTGTTTGATGCCATCACTGAATTTCACCCCAGTAATAACATCCGTTAGTAAATTGTATCCTCGTAATCTGTGCCAACGTTTCTGAGCCGTTTCCATTAACGTTAATACCATCGCCAATGTGGTTGCTCGACTGCCGCAGTTTTTACTTTTTGTTGTCCTCAGTCTTACCGTGGCGAACACCGATTCAATCGGGTTTGATGTACGCAAATGCCCCCAGTGCTCGGCTGGAAAATCGTAAAATGTTAACAATGCCTCCCTATTTTTTTCAAGGCATTTTGTTGCCTTTGGGTATTTTACGTTATACCGGGAAATACAGTCGTTCATCGCTTTGTTTGCATGAGCTTTCGTTTCTGACAACCAAATTTCATGCAATAACCCTTTCACTTTTGGTTGTATTGCCTTCGGTAACTTAGCCAGTACGTTGGCCGTTTTATGTACCCAGCACCGCTGGCCTTTGGTTTCTGG
>JBLHJR010000118.1:0-4728 GCA_047619205.1 Candidatus Endobugula sp.
GTAATCATGGCCTATCTTTTCAATGATACCTTTTAGTGTTTCTCGATAAGGCTCACTAAACACCTTATGCCGATATTTCGGTATCCATACAAAGTGATACATCAAGCGGTATACATGGTGTGTATTTATCTGCAACTCCATAAGTTGGACACCTTAACAATGGGGAAAAGGCCCCATTGTAAGCTATCCAGCTCGGGGGCAAGCCCCCGAGATTTACGCTATGCGGTTAAAATAAGTGCTTATTAATGTGAATTCTGACGATTGGCTATACAGCGCCAGAGCCTAAACGTAGACTGTGAGTCATACGCTACTGTAAATCAAGCCAAATTTATGAGAATTTTTTTGTGATTTTTCATGCTATAGGTGACAAGCGGGGATCTAATGTACAATATTCTATTGGTTTTTTTTGGTCTATGTTATCTTATAATAGATCATTCAGGTGCCTTGGTTATGGCCTCTAAGCGATCCATCCAAAAACCTTTAGCTTGCTGCCAGCCGGCATCCTTCTCTTGCTGCTTTTCGGCCAACAGGTATCTCTAAATGACAAAGTGAGATCTGGAAATTGTGAATAGGTGTCATCTATATCATCTTATCTAAGCGCAAGGCTAATTCACCGTAGATAATACGAAAACTTAGTATGTCAAAAATAAGTAAGTCCATATCTCAGTAAGTCCATATCCAAGTGAATACGACTACTTGATCCGATATTTACCAGATGCATTAAAACGGTGCCAAAAGTTGTCGATTTTTACACTATGAATTTTATACATTACTTTTATATTTATCCTGACTTTTTGGTACCTACTAGCAGGGTGCTTGAAAAGAATACACTCCGTTTCAGGCCATCTGAGGCATGGATGCCGAAGCTGAGCGTATAGGGACATATTCACAGCGCGCCGGAAATGGAGTGTATTCTTTTCAAGTGACTCGGTAGTAACAGTCTGGTATTGAGGAGCGCTACCAAATATCAATAACATGAGGAACCCTCTATTTTTTATTTTAACATTCCACATTTTAATCACAACGCTTCAAATAAAAAAGTGACACTTATCTATAAATCTATAAAGATGAAGCTAGAACCATTCACGCTTTCATCTAATATTGCCGTTTAAGAATAATTGCTGTCAACCTATAATTATAATCGCATTGTCGAGCAAGAAAGACCTTATATATCTGCTATTGAATCACAATAGCTGAATAGACCTAATGCCTGAAAAGGGGCAATTACAGCAATATCATAACTACTAACTCACACCACCATCTTTTTCTAAGCAGTTATTTACCCAACAGTCCATCATGTTTTGTAACATCCACTCGGACACAATGTAGATCAACTAACATCTTAGGATATGCTTCTTATCTCCCGGTATTATCTTCAAGTTCTTTAGACTGTAATGCAGCCGCACCTTTTTTAGCAACAATTTTATTGGCACATTTTGCCACCATATGAATGCCTCCCGACCACCAGCTGACATAACTTTTACTGGATCAATATCACGCGCTAACATTTCCTGATCACCGCACACGTCCACTACCCATGACTAGCAAGTGAGCGTCTCTCGGCCGTTGCCAGCGTTAAAATTTGCCAAGCCGAGGACAGAAATAAAGTCGCCAGAATAAAAGCCACCACTAAGTCGGGCCAGGCATTACCCGTTGCCCAAACACCGGAAGCCGCGCCCAGCACTACAAGGTTGCCAATGGCATCGTTGCGGCTACATAGCCACACCGAGCGCACATTAGAGTCTCCCTCTTTATACCTATACAGTAATAAGACACTAATCATATTGGCTATAAAGGCGGCAATAGCAATACCCCCCATCGTGTATCCATCTGGCTCGCCTACATAAAACACCCGATAAAGGGTCGAACCAAAAACCCACGCTGCCATTATGATTAGACTCAGCCCTTTTACCAGCGACACTTTACAACGTACTTCTAGTGCCTTACCGATTGCCCATAAACTAATGGCGTAGGTCAAGGTGTCACCTAAAAAATCTAGCGCATCCGCTTGTAATGCCTGAGATTGAGCGCCAATACCCGCTGCCATTTCTACAATAAACATTATGCCATTAATAGCAATTATCCAGAGTAAAATACGTTTATAACGCTGACTAATGCCATCAAAATTTTTGTGGCTACCACAACAACTACCGGCCATGATTTTTATCCTATAAGGTTATATGATCAAATATCATAAACCCTATAGCGACTATAGAGGCAAGCGCTAGATATAAAAAATAATACTTATATGTCTATGAGCTTAGATGCAAAAGAAAAGATTGGGTTATTGAAACTAGAAGGTTGGTTTATCCGTTCTTTTTATATGGAGAGTTATAGAGTGAGCCATTAGCGACTAATATGGAGCCTGATAGAGAATCATAGCAAGTTATAGCGAGAGCCATATAGCGAGTAACAGGGCTTGTTCGGGCGAGTAACAGTGACTAGCGCAGTGTGAACATGATCGGCACAGAAAAGCGCAATGTTCCCGTGCCTGCAACCACCATTTCTGTAGGTATAGCGGGTAGGGGATTGGCTTTTTCAATCATGCTAATGACGGCTTTATTGAGTTTGTTATAATGCGATGGAGATGTTATCTCGTAGGAGAGAACTTGACCTGTCTTATCGATAATAAATGCTAAGGTGACGGTGTCTTCTTGTCTGCGTCGTCTTGCGGAATTGGGGTAGTGCTTATGTTGCTCAAGCCAGGCAAGTAGCTTTCTCTCGTATGCAATTTTATAATTTTTATCGCCACCTCCGGCGGTAGCCATCATTGGGTTATTTGCACGGTCCGAAGCACTAGTGGACAATGTTGCTTCGGTTGTTGTTTCTGTTGATTCTGTTATGTCCACTATGGTGCTGGTGGCGGCACTTTGTTTTGGATTGTCTTCTTCGGGTACTTCTTCAGCTACTTCTTCAGCTTTTACTTCTTCCAGTTTTTTGATGGGAACTGCTGCAGTTATCTTTTGGCTAGGGATTTTTTTAGGTGTTAATTTTTTCTTAGTGATCCGCTTTTTAACCTGCTTCTTTTTAATGACTTTTTTTTCAACCGCTTGTTTTTCTAGTGTGAGTTGTTTTTTTTGTGCTGAGGTTACATTGTGACTGACGGCTGCCATTTTTTTTACTGACGGCGCTAATGTTCTTAAACCAATTTCAATGCCTTGGATTCCTGCTGACTGCGCACCTAGCGGTTTATCTACAGGGTTATACGCTGCCAACAGCACAGCATGTATTAATAGGGCGACTATTGCGGCCAGTATCCAGTGGTACGCGTTAATGGATGAGGCAGAGTAGGGCGTTGATGAGCGTGTTTCAATCATATAGGTGAAGCAGCTACAGGGGTAGTGAGTAGTCGAATAGAGGCTAAGCCGGTAGTTCCTAAGGCATTCATCAAGGCTATAATATGTGTCGCTTTTATTTGACTGTCGGCTTTAAGTTGTGCAATAAGCGCTGGGTGTGTGGCTACTTTTTGAGTTATCCATTGCAGTAGTTCTGCTTGCGTGTAAAGAGTCTTGTCAATGGAAAATTGCTGATGCTCGCTCATCACGATGGTGAATGATTTTACTGTTGCGGGTAATTCGCTCGTCGCAGTGGGTACGTCGACGCTTAATGCCTCGGGCTTGATTAAGGTACCCGCGATCATAAAAAAGATAAGCAACAGAAAGACAATGTTAACCAGGGGTAGTATGTTTTCAAATACCTTTTTTTCCTCAGGTTCCGCTAAATCCATTACTGCTCTTCTTTCACTAAGGCGATGTTAGTGGCCGCAATTTTGCCAAGGGAATCCAAGACAATGACCAGCTCTTGCAGGACTACCTCGTTATCGGCTTGAACAAGGATGACATGGTTTTTGTTACGCGCAATCTGTTGCGTAACACGCTCAATAATGGTGTCTAGCGGTGTTATTTCTTTATTCAATCGGTATTCTCGATTCTCACTTATCCGAATGAGCGATTGCGGGTTGTCGGCACTGGTTTCTTCGTCTGATTGACCCGTGCCTAAGGTAATATAATTCCATTGTATAAAGCTTGATGACAACATAAAAAAGATTAATAAAATAAACACGACATCAATAAGTGACGTCAGGCTAATTAGCGATTTCTTGGGTGAACGTGTAGAAATATACATAAGGTCAGTGTTAATTAGCCGTTAACAGTGACTTTTTTACGGGTGAGGTAACGATATTATTTTCTTGCATTTTGTCGCCTGTCACTGGGCTAGTCGTTGGGGTTTTATTTTCGCGGTTATCTGTTTCTTCTAGGCGCTCCTGATGAGTATATTTTTTTTCTTGAAACAGCGAGGCGGTAAATACTTGTGTCATGGCATCTTCCATTGTCAGCTTGAATTTTTCAACTTTTTGCTCAAGCCAATGTAAAGCGGCAACCGATGGTATCGCCACAATAAGCCCCGCAGCGGTGGTTAACAATGCTTCCCATATACCACCAGACAGTACGCTAGGATCAACATTAGCACCGGCACTTTGTAGTTTTTGGAAGGCGACAATCATCCCTAATACGGTGCCTAATAAACCGAGTAGCGGACTCAGTGTGGCAATGACTTCGAGTATACGTAGATGGGATTTAATGCGCGTTAAATGTCTTTTCGCAACACGCAGTACCTCTTCTCTAGCAAGCGTATCGCTGATATTATTACGTTTTTTTAGTTGTATCGCGACCTCAAGAACACGCGCAATAGGGGTGCGCAGGCGGGCGAGTTGCTGCAGTGCAGAGT
>JBLHJR010000119.1:0-4713 GCA_047619205.1 Candidatus Endobugula sp.
ATAAGAAAATAAATGGTGCCCGGACTCGGAATCGAACCAAGGACACGAGGATTTTCAATCCTCTGCTCTACCAACTGAGCTATCCGGGCATATTACTGACAAACATTCGCTGTTGCGGCGAAAGGCGCGTATTAAACCCGCTCTGAGCCCATGAGTCAAGTGGAAACATGGAAGAACAAGTGGGGCAGATCAACTTTTTTATAAAGCCTATGCTTTCCTTTAGCTTATGGCGAATAAAACAGCAATTTCTCTTTTATTCGCTTGGTGGAACATAGCCTTCTGCTTGTTCGTAGTCTTCATTATTGAAGAACTTGGTTCTCTGCTCGCTGAGATAGGTGCGGGCGCCAATGTCCATCATATTGAGCTGTTTCTCGTTGATGAGCATAGTTTGTAGTTGCATCCATTCTTGCCATGCTTGTGCGGAGACTGTCTCGAAGATGGCTTCTCCTGCAGTGCCGGGCAGCGGTGCTATGGCTAAGCCTTCCAGCTGTTTTTGATATTTCGTGCAAAATACAGTACGAGACATGGAGTTTTCTTCCTTTGCTAATTCAGTGCTAGATAGTTACTTGTCAGTTTACAGCTTTAGGTACTGGCTAGCTACAGCTTGGCCAATAACAGCTTGGCCAATAACAGCTTGGCCAATAACAGCTTAGTCATGAATCTCTGGGCAATAGCAGCTTGCCAATGAACTTCTCTACTGGCGCGGGCATACCTATGTGACTTAGTTCGTCTATGCTAAACCAGCGTTGCTGCTTCCCGCTGCTGACTTTTGGGTGGGATTTGCTGAGTGCTATTATAGTAGGCTGAATATCTAAGTGGTAGTGGCTAAAGGTATGCCTAAAGCTATCGCGCTGATGATGATGGGCGACGTTGCCATAGTGGGCTTCACAATGATCTTTGCCAGCCGCTTCTATACTTATTTCAGGAAAGCTCCATAGCCCTCCCCAGATGCCTTGCTGTGGACGCTGCTCAAGATAGATTTCTTCTGCTTGATTGCGCAGTATGAGCCATTGAGTAGTTTTGCTGGGGATGGGTTTTTTCGGCTTTTTATTAGGAAATTCGGCTTGTCGGTTTTCGCGGAATGCAAAGCAGCTATTTTGTAGGGGGCAGCGCTCACATTCGGGTTTACTGCGGGTACATAATGTTGCGCCTAAATCCATCATCGCTTGGTTAAAGTCGTCGCAACGATGATCGGGCGTATGGGTCTCTGCATGTTGCCATAGTGTGTTGGCAACGGCTACCTTGCCTGGCCAGCCTTCTACACCGTGGTGACGGGCTAATACACGTTTAACATTACCATCGAGAATAGGCGCGCGCTCGCCTGAAGATAAGCTGATGATAGCGCCAGCCGTAGATCGTCCGATACCCGCTAGTGTGACTAGCTCATCGACACTATTTGGGAAGATCCCTTGATGCAAATCAACGACGCTTTGCGCGCATTTGTGTAAATTGCGCCCTCGGGCGTAGTAACCTAAACCTGCCCAGTGGTTCAGCACCTGATCTTGGCTGGCTTGTGCCAATTCCCGTACGCTGGGAAAGCTTTCCATAAAGCGTTCATAGTAGGGAATGACCGTCGATACTTGGGTTTGTTGCAGCATGATTTCTGAAACCCATACGCGATAGGCGGTACGATCTTGTTGCCAGGGCAGGTGTTTGCGTCCATGTAGGTCGAACCACTCTAAAACGTGTGTCGAAAATATCATAAGATTTGTGGTGATGCGTTTATTTAGGTGGCGGCAGTGTATGTTTTTATGGATTTATTCTCAATGTTGGTAAAATATTGCGCTTGTTAATGCAAATGATAATGATTGCTACTTGCATTATTGTTTTTGCGATGATAAATTGCTTCGCATTAATATAAAGCCGCTATAAATAGTGTAGTAGTACTCAATAGTGGCTCAATTTAGGCGTTTCATACGCATACCAACCCTAAGGTTTTTTTATGAATAAACACATGTTAATTCCCGCCATTATTATTGCTGGCACCAGCTCATTGTCTATGGCTGCAGGTCATGGCCAGCATAAAGAAGTGTACGCTGACTTCCCAATAACCGTAGAAGGCTATAAAGGTAAGTCAACGGATTCAGTGAAATATACCGGGCAGGCGGCTCGTCACGTGTTACATAACTCGTTGAAAAAGTTATCAGGTAAGGGTAACGGTGCAAAAAATGCAGAACTGAAAGCACAGCTGCTGTCTTATTATGCGGGTAAAGATAAAGGTCGTGCCATTATCGATCCTACAACAAAAGGAGATTTTGTTGTTAAGCAAACCATGGTCGATGAAGTGTCTGGCGGTAAAAACTTAGCCGGTAAAACGTATAAAGGTAGCGTCCCTGGCTGGCCTGGCAATATGACTGGCCCTGAAGTCATCACCTTTATGATTGATAAAGCTTCTGCCACAGAAAAAGGTTATGACCCTTTAACCGGTTATGATTATGTACAGTTGATTTCTAAGTTTGCGATGGGTGCTGTTTTTTATAATCAAGCCGTCGATAATTATTTAGACGAAGGTTTATCTGCAGAGAAAAAGCCGAATAATAAACCTTACAAAAAAGGTGCAGCTTACACGGGTAAAGAACATGTGTGGGATGAGGCATTTGGTTACTTTGGTGCGCCAGCACATACACTTAAGTTAACGGCTAAAGATGCCTATAATATAGCCAAGAAAAAACCAGAAGCGCTCGCCAAGGCCGATTACAACAAAGATGGTGTGGTTGATCTTAAAACGGAAATGACATACGCCCATGCGTATTATGCAGCGGCTGCGGATAAAAGTGGCAAGACAGATTATTTGCACACGATCACTCAGGCGTTTATCGACGGCCGTCAATTAATTTCCGCTGCCAAAGGTAAAGCATTAACGGACGAGCAGCGTAGCAAGCTAAAATCTTATGCCTCCGTTATCGAAACTAACTGGGAAAAAGTGATTGCTGAAGCCGTATTCAAATATGCGGGTTCAACCTATAAAGATTTACAAAAATTAAAAGCCACCGTTGAAAGTAATGGCGATGCGTCTGCATTATTCCGCACCTATGCCAAACATTGGGGCGAGCTAAAAGGCTTCTCTTTAGCATTGCAAACCGGTAGAAATAATTTAGGTGAAACTGCGGTTAAATTAAATCGACTAATAGGTTTTAGCCCGGTTCTTTTAGGTAATACGCAAGTATCGGGTATTGATACATCAGGTGACTATACCCAAGACACTTCTGAAACATTAGAAGGCTACATGTTGCATATGCTTAAAGTGCAAAAGCTAATGGTTGATAGCTTTGATGTTAAAGCACGTTCTAAAGACGCGTTAACGGGTTTGGGCGATCTAGCGAAAAAGTTAGGCTCTGGCTCAAGCGTAGAGAATGATTAGTTTTTACCTTTTCAATTTTATTGCTTGCCCAATAACTGCTGACGACTTTGGTCGTCGGCTTTTTTGGTTTTAAAATAGAATGCTTGTGGAATATTGGCAGCAACTAATGGATGGTTTTTTCAATCCACAAAAACGATTGTTTGTTGGTTATTTGTTCACGGCTTTAGTCGTGGCGGTAGTGTGGTTGTTGATAGTTAAGCAAGTGAGCCTGCGTCAGGCTTGCGCTGCTGTGCTGGCGAAAAAAATATGGTGGTCTGCATCGTCTAAGCTAGACTATCAAATGCTCCTAATTAACCGCGCGATAATGCTGTTGATTTCACCGTTATTGTTAGCTCAGGTAACTGTTGCAGGTGTGCTGTTTTTGGCGCTATATGAATGGCTGCCTCAGCGCCCTAGCGTACTGCTGAGCTGGTCTGATGGGTCAGTGAGTGTGTTGTTTACAATGGTCTATTTTATTGTTGATGACTTTGCGCGGTTTTATGTACACCGTTTAATGCATCGTTGGCCGCTATTGTGGGCTTTTCATAAAACACACCATAGTGCAGAAACATTAACACCGCTAACCGTGTTAAGAGCACATCCTATAGAATCGATTGTGTTTAGTTTACGTACCGTAGTCGTTCAGTCATTGATGATTGCGGTGTTTGTATTTTTCGTGGGTGAGCGGGTTGATTTGTTTTCCGTGTTAGGTGCCAGTGTAGTGGTGGTATTGTTTAATGCGGTAGGTTCAAACTTGCGCCATTCTCATATCGCATTGTTTTACCCTAGGTGGTTAGAGAAAATATTGTTGTCGCCTGCGCAGCATCAGGTACATCATTCAGTAGATGAGGCGCATCACGATAAAAACTTCGGCGTAGCCTTCTCCGTTTGGGATCGTATGTTTGGTTGTTTTATTCATTCAGAGCGACATAAGTCATTAGTCTTTGGTCTTTCGCAGTCTGACGTTAGTATTACAATGAATGAACAAGCTAAAACACAAACATTAAATAATGTTTACCTTCAGCCATTTCGCGAAAGTACTAAAGTATTATATAAAAATTCACGTCAATTATTATTAATCAGTAGAGAGATTTGTATGAAAAAAATGTTGAGTCGTACCGTCGGTGTTGCAATAGTGGGAGCGCTATTGTCAGCCGTATTTTTTTCAGGCAGCGCGATGGCTGCTAAACAAGTGTTTGTTTATTCGGCTCGCAAAGAGGCGTTAATCAAACCGATATTAACTCGTTTTACAGAAGAAACTGGTATTGTTGTTAAGTTAATTACCGGTAAAGCCGATGCGCTACTCACTCGTCTTCGTCTTGAAGGTAAAGCCAGTCCGGCGGATGTCTTTATTACCGTTGATGCTGGGCGCT
>JBLHJR010000120.1:0-4658 GCA_047619205.1 Candidatus Endobugula sp.
GGCTGGAAATAACTAAAACCATTTCCAAATAAACGACAGCATTCGCTAAAATGTAAAGTTATCCTATATGGAGAGATTAAATGAACATTGAACTTGTGTCTTATTTGCCAGAAATATTATCTATAAGCATAATTGCTGTATTTATGGCCATCAGCCCAGGTGCCGATTTCGTCATGGTGACTAGAAACAGTCTTTTTCATGGCCGAATTGCTGGCTTATATTCTTCATTAGGTGTCAGTTTAGCTATTTGGATTCACGTCTTTTATTCTATTGCTGGTTTGGCCATTATTATTTCCAAGTCAATCATTTTATTCTCTATTGTAAAATATTTGGGGGCTGCATACTTAATTTATATCGGTTGGAAAACACTACGCTCTTCATCTAATCAAGAAATTACGAATCGAGATACAGAAAAGAAACTAACCAATTTTTCAGCATTTAAGATAGGCTTCATAACAAATGCACTAAACCCTAAAACTACCCTCTTTTTCCTTAGCGTATTTACGCAGGTCGTTCATTCTAATACGCCATTGTGGTTACAGATAACCTATGGTGCCATTATCTCACTTGCCCATCTAATATGGTTTTGTTCTGTATCCGTATTGTTGAGTCAACCAATGTTAGTCCATAAATTTTATGCCTGCAAAAGCATTATAGAAAAAGTAGTTGGCGGCATATTAATAGGGTTTGGCTTCAAAGTAGCTGCGACTAGCTATGAATAATAAGACTGTTAAATTTTCATGAAACTATTGTACGAAGCAGAAAATACCATCGAAGCCCACATGATTCTCAATTTGTTGGAGCAATCAGCTCTGTCCGCAAGAATTGATGGTGAATACTTACAGGGAGCTATTGGCGAACTGCAGGCGATGGGTATCGTCAAAATCATGATAAAAGAACAAGACTATGCCGCTGCAAACATCATTATTCAAGAGTGGAATACACGGCAGCCGGAGCAAGAAATCCAGAAAAAGAACATTACTCCAAGAAGTAATTTTGGGGTTGCCTTGATTGGATTTATTTGCGGAATAGTAGCAATGGCTGCCTACTACAACACTCCCGTAACTGATGAGGGCATAGATTATAACGGAGACGGAACGCTCGATGAAATATGGACATATGTAAACCATCTAATTTCAAAAACCGAGATGGATCGTAACCTTGACGGTAAAATTGACTTCATATATTCATTCGACCGTAGAGGTCTTATTCAATCATCCTTATCGGATGAAGACTTCAACGGAAGCTATGATACAGAAGTGCATTACGATTATGGTAATGCCGTTTGGCAAAAGTCAGATACCAATGGTGATGGCTTTAGAAATTACAAAATAGACTTTGAGTACGGCACTGCGAAAACCATTACTTTCTTTGATCCTCGGACGAAAAAAGTCATAAAGACCCAAGAATATGACGGACTCATGCTTAGAAAAGGCAAGATAGATACAACAGGCGATGGAGCCCTAGATACATTATATGAATATGACTCTATCGAAGAAATCACCAAAAAGTCTAATCAGTAAACTATAAAACTACATATTATGGACATTAGAAATATAAACTGGAAAGACATTATTAAAATAAGACATCAGGTTTTATGGCCAGATAAAGAGATTAATTTTTGCAATGTTACTGACGATGAATTCGCCATACACTTTGGTGTGTATGTTAAAAATGTTTTAGTTAGTGTGGCGTCTTTATTCATAGACAAGAGTAATATTTGATTGCGTAAATTCGCCACTATCGCGAAATTTCAAGGACAAGGTATCGGTAGCAATTTACGGTCCTATCTAATAGAGTATGCGATAATTCTGGATGCTGATTGTTTTTAGTGTGACGCGCGTACAAGTGCCATTGGGTTTTACTCTAGGCTTGGCATGCTTGTTGAGGGTGAGTCGTTTATGAAGTCTGGTGTCCCCTATTACAAAATGGCGATTACCTTACGTTAATAAAAAAATCCGCCTCACTCTTATCCAGATATAAAGTTAATTAAAGACGGGCAGGGAATATTCTTACATATTAATGAGTACTGAGAAGTACACCGCCCTAAAAATTTTTGAATATAATGAATGGACAACTAACTACTAATGACATATAAAAAAGGACTAATAATACTGGCGCTTTGGTTCGTAGCATCACTAATTAATGATGGATGGGGTAAGGTTCATACCGCCAACATAAAATTTACCGTTATCGTAGATACGCCTCAGGGCCAGCGTGAAGGCTCTTCTATTCTTAAACTTAAAGTGGTGGAATATCCAAGTAGGCTTATAAATAGAAAAAGAACAACAAAAACAGGGTTATACGGCGAGGCTGTTTTTGTTGATTTACCCAATGGAAAAACACTATTTATCCCCCTGCACACACGCCCTCCACTGCCAATTATGAGTTATAAAAAAGCACTTAACAACAAACAATTTACACTTAGCCAAGGCGAGATTGTAGAAAAGATAAAACTCCACCCTACACCGTTCTCCATCTCCGAAGCAGACCATCCGATGATGTTCTATTTCGAAAAAAATGAATCCCCGCAGACACTACAACAAGCTATGCCCAATTTGTCTGCCAGTTTTGGTTTTGGCTCAGGCTATGCCATACACTCCATGCAAATTAGTGCAACAAGTGAGGCTGTAAATACAAATAAAATTATTCGAAAAATTCCATGGGTAGAATATGAAAACCGAACATTAAGCCCAAACTTTACAGGACAAACAACCAATAAAAACATTATGAGGAATGTAAACCGTACTAACTTTCGCCTATTTTACCAATGTGAGATAAAACCGGAATTTATTAACGGTTTAAGTTATGGAATGATAAAGTCGGGGATAGGATGCTCATATTAAAATCAATTGGCTCAAGACCCGATTGAAAGCCTAAGGCAATAGTTTCTGTTAGTAATAGAACCTGAACCAATTGCTTTTAGATTGTATAAAAACAGCCCCGCTCTTTTTCTACTCTATATTAAACAACGATTGCGGAGCCTATTTTAAGATGCTGGCTATCGCCTAAGATTTTTACTTGACTTAATTACTGCTAAAAACAATCGCTAAACCATACCCTCGACAGTCCTCTAAGCGCATGATCTAGCTCGGGGTTTCATCCTAATACTAAAGTATTCTTCCAATAGAACAATCTCTAGATAATAGTTTACTGGACAATATGCAACGATTTATTAGCCTTGGTGAGCCTCCTGTTTACAGTTTAGCGTATGATACAAAGACTCCTGCTGCTATTGCCATAGTATCGTCGTGACTATTGTCATTGCATCAACGCGGCTATCAATTACTCGTTTTATTCGATGGATCACATACATATTAAACGATTTTTTCTTAACAAAACAAGGTGTTAATTTATGTACATAGCTGGCTAGGTAGGCTTTATATATACACTACCTAATCCCGCATGTGTAAACCTAACCATTATTACAGACATCGAGTTCTTGGAGAAATAAAGTAATGTCCATAAAAATTCAAGCAAAAGGTTTTCGTCTAACATCATCGATCAAGAGTTATGTGAATTCTAAACTTAACAAAATATTAGAGCGATATCGCGGTCAATTACCTAATATTGAAGTCAAGTTGCTTGATGATCACGGCCCTAGGGGCGGTGAAGATATGCGCTGTAGAATTCTTTTCAAGCCCGCAGGCCTAAGACCCATTATTATTCAAGAAACTGCGGAAGATTTATACGATGCCATCAGCGCTTGCTGCCATCGCGCTAAATGGACGGCTAACCGCTACTTTCAGCGCGAGCAGAGCATACAACGCCGCGTCGAACATCGATCATGGGCCTACGGCGAACTCGCTTATATTCCTATCGAAGAGAGTAATAATGTAAGCCATATTCGCTCTTTACGGTTTGAGAACGATCATTATGAAGATACAGATAATGATTACGATCACAGAGTTTACCGACTAATCAGTTAGCGGTAACACCCATGTTATGGGGGCGAGCGGATACTTGTTTACGTAATTATTGCGATTAGAACAGGGGGACGCTAGCCACCCACCAAATATTCTGATTAAATATTAAGAATAAAGGAATCGAAGGATTTAGAATCGATCAGATCGAATAACAATACTCCTCTGTTCCCTTTGTATATATGAATCATTAAAGGGCAGGTAATTGAAATGATTTTTTTAAATATTGATGATGAAAAAATCATCAATATCGTCAAGCCGCTAGCGGAGCATACTGAAGAATCATGGAATCAAAAAAACTATCATGGTTTTTGCCTTTATTTTCTTGAAGATGATCCTGAGACAACATTCACTGAAGAAAAATTTAACCATCAAATAGAAGAAAACTACGATGTTTTTGGCAAGCACACTATTGCTGATCTTGTGGTCATTCATCGTAATCCTGATAACGTGATGGTTATTTGGAAAGTGAACTTTGAAAACAGGGTAGAACCGGGCCTACTTACTAGCAGGGTGCTTGAACCTAGACCCGGTAGTATGTATGGATTTACAGAGTACGAGGGTGAAGTGCTAATACATGGTTGTTCCTAGCATGCCTAATAACTCTAGTTTTTCACCTATCCTTTATCAGTATTAAACAATAAACGCCTAATTATCCAGCACCTTGCAGCTCTTATTTAGTTCGATGGTGAAACACCAAAGTAATAGCTTATATCCCTATTACTTCAACGCGGT
>JBLHJR010000121.1:0-4547 GCA_047619205.1 Candidatus Endobugula sp.
CGTTTACTTTGACCTTGCCAATAAATACTCCACCGGCTTTATAGGAGAGCGGTCATGGCAGATGCACAGCGCCCCAAAATTCTATTAGTCGATGATGAAAAATCGATTCTTGATTCACTCTATCGCTTTTGTCGGCAGAGGAAATGGGAGGCATTTCGAGCAAGCGATGGTGCGGAGGCTTTGAAATTACTCGATACGCAAGCTGTCGATATTATTATATCCGATATGCGCATGCCTAATATGGATGGCGCTGAATTTTTAACTAAGGCGAGAGAGAAATCCCCTGATTCCGTTCGCATTTTATTGACTGGCTACGCTGACATGCAGGCGGTAATTAATGCCGTTAATAAAGCAAAAATTTTTAACTATTTGAATAAACCGTGGGATGATAATATGCTGGAGAGCGTTGTTAATAGTGCTCTAGATTTTAAGGAAAAAGAAGATCAGCGTTTACGACTAGTACGTGAAGTAGAAGAAAAGAATAATGAGTTAGCAAGCTTAAATGATTCCCTAGAGGAAAAGGTAAGTCAACGAACGAAAAACCTGCAGATAGCGATAGAGGAAGTTCAGCAGTCGAATAAGAAAATCAATAATAATTTTCGTGAGGCACTGACACTAATTACTTCGGTTATTGAAATGCAGGATGGTAGTAAGTCCAACTATACGGAGATGGTGGCTAAGGCTAGTGCCGATATTGCCCACGCTCTAGACTTATCGCCAAAAGAAATTGAGCAAATCCGTATTGCTGCAGCATTACATAACATTGGCAAGTTTTCCTTGCCAGAAGCGATAAGAAAAAAACCAATGAATGATTTGAATGCGAAAGAGTTAGAGCTCTTTCGTACGCATACTATTCAAGGAGAAGCGGTATTGTCTGGGATGACGGGTTTGAAAGTCATATCAAAATTAGTGCGCTCTCATCAGGAATACCTTAATGGCAAGGGTTTTCCAGACAAACTTAAGGAAGATGAGATCCCAATGGGGGCAAAAATTCTTTGTGTGACCAGCGATTTTCAGAAACTAGAGAGTAATCTATTAAGGAAAGAAATTTCAGATCCTGTCGAGGCGCTGGAATACCTAAAAAGTATGTCTGGGGTTAACTACGATGCTCGTGTTGTGGATTTGTTTGAAAAATACTATGAGTCACATCTTAAAAATTACCGTAGTTATTTATCGCAGCTGTCACTTAAGGATATCAAAGAGGGTATGGTGCTCGCAGAAAACTTACTTTCCTCTGGAGGGCTTTCATTGCTAACCAAAGATACCTTGCTAACAGCCGAGCATATTGGCAAATTCAAGGTCTATGAAGCAGGAGTAGGGAGCCAGTTGATATTCCCTATCCTCAACAGTTCTATTGATCAGCTGGAATAGTTGCTTTTACTGTATGCCATTGCGTGCTCAGTGCCTTGGGCTGAAATAGAGTGAGGGTAGAAACAAACATTGGTTTGATCACACTTTTATCTTGTTTTCCTCTCTTTTCTCTTATTTACCCTTGCGCTCCCCCTCCTGAATTACGATAATACGCGCGCCCAGCGATAGGCTGAGGTGAATTATTTTCCTATTCTCAACTATTCAAGACTCAACTCTTATTCAGATCAATAAAGGTGACTACTAGTGAATCGACCTAAGCCGGACGACTATTTTAAAGATTGGAAAGCCCGTGAAGCGTTAGCAGAAGCGATGATTCCAATGATTGGTAAGCTCTATCGTGAACGTAATGTAAAAACCTATATGTACGGCAGGCCACTGATCAACCGCTCGGTTATCGATATTATGAAGCACCATCGCGCGGTACGTCAGGTAGAAGAGAACGAGCTGTCCGAGTTTGAAACCTTGCCTGTATTAAAGGCGATGACGGAGTTAAACCTAGGTAGCTGTCATATTGATCTAGGTAAGCTGGCCATTAAACTAATGGATCAACCAGAAGGCACCGATGCCAAAGAGTGGGTGAAGAATGAAATTAAGCCTTTTGTGGACTCTGAAGATAAGATATTAGCTAAGCCTCAAGATGTGGTACTTTATGGTTTTGGACGTATTGGCCGTCTGTTAACACGTTTATTAGTTGAGAAGGCGGGTAGTGGTGATCAGTTACGTTTGCGCGCTATCGTGGTTCGTAAAGGCAAAAGTGCCGACGATTTGGTTAAACGCTCAAGCTTATTGCGTCGTGATTCTGTCCACGGCAGTTTTAAAGGCACTATTCGTGTAGAAGAAGACACTAATACGCTAGTGTGTAACGGTTCAGAAATTAAGGTGATTTATGCAAATTCGCCTACCGAAATTGATTATACCGAGCACGACATTCACGATGCCATCCTTTTAGATAGTACCGGTGTTTGGCGTGATGAAGAAGGCTTGTCTCAGCATTTAGCCTGCCCAGGCATTAGTAAAGTATTGCTAACGGCGCCGGGTAAGGGCGACATTAAGAATGTGGTTTACGGCATTAATAACGATACTATTACCCTGGAAGATAAGATTGTATCCGCGGCTTCATGTACCACCAATGCCATTACTCCGGTATTAAAAGCCTTGATGGACGAATACGGTATTGATAAAGGTCATGTAGAGACCGTACATTCTTATACCAATGATCAAAACTTGATTGATAATTACCATACCGGAGATCGTCGTGGTCGTAGTGCTGCATTGAATATGGTGCTGACAGAGACGGGCGCGGCTAAAGCCGTACAAAAAGCCATCCCAGAATTAGCCGGTAAGCTAACGGGTAATTCTATTCGTGTACCTACGCCGAATGTTTCAATGGCGATATTGAATATTCAGTTGAAATCTAGTCCGACAAGAGATGAACTGAATGATTATATGCGTAAGGTGGCATTGCACTCACCCTTGCAGCAGCAAATTGATTACACCAATTCGCCTGAAGTGGTTTCTAGCGACTTTGTGGGTTCGCGGCACGCTTGTATCTTCGATAGCAAGGCGACAATCGTCAATGATAATAGTTGTGTATTGTATTGCTGGTACGATAATGAATTTGGCTATAGTTGTCAGGTAGTGCGTTGCCTCGAGCAAATGGCGGGGGTCAATTACGAAGTTTATCCAGCTTATTGATTTCCCATAAGCGTTAAGCGCAAGCTGAGAGGAAAGAAAAAACGTTTTTTTCCTTGTAGCTTGCAGCGATAAACTTGTCACTTGAGTCTAACGGGTTTTTAAGAAAAAGTTTTCCGATTAATTAGTAACCAAAAGGTGAGTTTTGTCACTTTTTGTAGCGCTTTTCCCAGTTTTTACTGGAAAGCCCTCGAATCCCCCCTTATAATTGCCGCGCATGGCGATAACCATGTTTTTTCTGTGTAATTGTCTACACTACAAAAGATAACCCACGTTAATGGCTTCGTGTGGAACACACGACATCAAACATTGTGAGTACTAAGAATCTACACTAAAACGCATTGTCAACGATCTGTCCTTATTGGCTTGATAGTTAAATCAGTCCGTTTTAATGAACATCCATCCATTCATTAATTTAGGCTATAGACGTATGATTACTATCCGTCGCGGTTTGGACTTACCTATAAAGGGTGATCCAGAACAAGTCATTACAGATGCTCCAACAGTTAATTCTGTTGCTGTTATTGGCGCTGATTATCACGGCATGAAACCTACTATGGCAGTAAAAGAAGGTGATACTGTTAAACTGGGGCAACTGTTATTTACTGACAAAAAAAACCTAGGGGTGCGCTATACCTCGCCTGCATCAGGAACTGTCAGTGCAGTTAATCGAGGCGCTCGTCGAGTGCTGCTATCGGTTGTGATTGATATAAAGGGTGATGAGAAGGAAAAGTTTGCGCAATACTCCGCAGCAGAGATTACTGACTTAGATCGTGAGAAGGTCGTGAACAACCTAGTTGAATCAGGTGCTTGGGTGGCTTTTCGTACACGCCCTTATAGTAAAGTGCCTGAAATCGATAGTGCTCCAGCTTCTATTTTCGTCACGGCAATGGATACCAATCCTTTAGCTGTAAATCCAGCGATAGTTATAGCCGCTGAAAATTCAGCGTTCAATACGGGCTTAGAGCTCCTGAGTAAGCTAACGCCAGGTAATGTCTTTGTGTGTAAAGACGATCAAGCGAACTTTACAGTAAACCAGCAGGCGACTATTAAAGTAGAAAATTTTTCTGGTGTACATCCAGCAGGTAATGCGGGTACACATATCCATTTTCTTGACCCCGTTAATACCAATAAAATCGTGTGGACCATTGCCTACCAAGAAGTGATTGCCATAGGGCACCTATTCTTAACCGGTAGCCTGTTCACCCAGCGAGTGATTTCTCTTGCAGGCCCTCGTGTTGAAAAGCCGCGCTTACTCAATACCCGAATAGGCGCTAGCCTTAATGATTTATGTGACAGTAACCTGACGGGCAGCAATAACCGCACGGTATCAGGCTCTGTATTCGGTGGCCGCACCGCAGAAGGTGCCACGGCTTATTTAGGTCGTTATCACACTCAAGTGACCGTATTACAAGAAGGTAATGATCGCCCATTGTTACACTATCTTCGCGCGGGTGTTAATGCTTTCTCAACTCTAGGTATCT
>JBLHJR010000122.1:0-4198 GCA_047619205.1 Candidatus Endobugula sp.
TAAACTTATATGCTCCAGGAACGGGATAACGATCAGTTCGAGTGTCATTCTGACACCAGAAAACTATATTCAACGGTTCACCTTCTTTCAGCGCATTAATATTTGCAGGCTCGTTACCTAAGAGAATGCGGCCGCACTCGCTTCCATCTTTTAATAAAATAGGTTCACTAAGTAGTAACACATCACCATCAGCTGCGAGAGTGGCTACTTTGCGGTCCATCGCCCTGCTCTTTGTTATTAAGTGGTGAGCATCTGATTCATCTGTTGGGACGAAATTAGCGCTTGATGCGCTATTGCACACACTGAGTAGTGCATCAGAGTCAGGCTCTTTATATGTGGATAAATACCATGTCCTGCCTTCATCGCCTCGCCAGTAAAGTACAGCAGATCGTTGCTCTCCAGATAAATACTGAAAATTTCCTTTGCTGGTATACAAGTAATTAGTTGTGCAGCCAGATAAAAAACCTAGAGTGATGACCAGTAGTAAGAACCCATTTGTTTTAATTGAACGCATACCATTAACCCCAAATCATATCTGTTAATTTATCGCCAATCTTAGAGTTTTTCCAATAGGCAATATGAGCAAGTAGCCACTGTTTGCCAGAAGTTACCGCATGTCCCTGTAAAAGCCAGTTTGCCTGCTGCATATCAGTACCATAACGGATTTCTACAGGGCCTTTACTACCACGAATACCTATCGGGTTACCAAATACATGGCCACTCACCACCGGATCTAGTCGATTATAATAATTGTGCCAAGGGAATAATCTATAATTGGCCTCGCTGAGCGAGGCAACTTTTCGTTTTTCAAAAATAGTTGCGCCTGGAATAGTAATATCTAATCCCAGCGGGCTTCCCATTGAGATGTAGCCTTGTACAGGCCATGTGCGGCTGTCATCGCCATTAAAATAATTGCTGTCATTCATAAGCTCAGAAATGACATCCAGCGCATAAACAGTGCCTAGACTATGAGCAATTATCACTAATTGATTGCCAGAGTGGTAACTCTCGAGTATTTTGTCTTTTAAGCCTTTGCGTATATTTGCTGCGGTGCTGGTATTTTTGGCTGCTGTAATGACGTCGCCAAGCACATCAATACTGCTTCGGAGTATCTTGTTAGCAATGGGACGACCCGTTGTAATAGCCCCGCCTATTAGCTGATATAGCTTCTGGGCATCATCATTCATATCTTCATATAAATAGTCATTAACGGCAAAGTCACGACCAATATGCTTTTTCTTCAAGCTTCGATTAACCAACTTTTCTATTTGTTTGACGCTCTGAATATCCTCGTTGTCGCCTAGCTGGACCCCATGAACGACCAGAATATGTGGTTTTTTTCTAAAGTCGACAGACATATAAATGTTCCTCTCTTCTTATTTTTTCTGTTTTTTTTATTGCGGTTAATTTATAACTGAACAATGTTCGTCAGCTATTTATTTCAATAGTGCCTTGCATATATTTCACTGCGCCGCCTGTAATTAACACTCGGTCATCTATAAGTTCACAAAAAACATTGCCGCCGCGTACAGAAACCTGTTTCGCATTGAGTTTACGCTTTCCGAGCTTATTTGACCAATAGGGGATTAGTTGTGTATAGGCAGAGCCTGTTACAGGGTCTTCATCAATGCCATATTTGGGAGCGAAAAAACGCACAATAAAATCGTATTCGGATGATGGCGCTGTCACGATAACACCGCGAAGATCCAGTTGTTCTAATAATTTATGGTCTGGTGTCATAGTGAGTACATCTTCCTCATGTTCAAACACAGCAAGAAAGTCCTCATGTTTAAGGCACTCTAGCGGTTGTTTCCCTAAGCCTTTAGAAAGCATAATCGGTGTGTCGCAAGTGCTTGGTGGCTGCGCGGGAAAATTGAGGGTGAACCACTCATTATTTTTTGATACAGATAAAGTGCCTGATAGGGATTCAAAAATCAACGAATGTTGTTTGTAGTGTAAAATATTAAATAAAACATAAGCAGAAGCTAGTGTGGCATGACCGCATAACTGAACTTCTTTTTTCGGGGTAAACCAGCGAATATGAAAACCATGTTTTGTTGGAATAAAAAATGCTGTTTCGGAAAGATTATTTTCTTCAGCGATTAATTGCATGGTTTGGTAAGGCAACCACGCATCTAGAGGTACGACAGCGGCAGGATTACCTTCGAATGGTTTTTCCGCAAAGGCGTCAATCTGGTAAATGGTAAGTTTCATTATTGATTCTCGTAAATCGTTATCGTATCAGTGGTGAAAAATAGGAATAGGACTAATTTTTTGTTAAGTATCTATTTCCTAGTCATAATTTTTCTATTTAGGTTTGATGTCAGGTAAGTTGTCAGCCACTGCTTGATAAGTTTTTCTTTGTTTAAGCAGATTGATTATTTGAGGTAATGGCTCTGCCAGAATCCCTGGTAAGTCAGCTTCTCCTAGAGTGACAATAGGATAAGCTAACTTTTCCATCGGCGGAAGAAACTCAGCGGTAACACCTGCTTTATTGCCTCTTGCATCTATACGATACCAGCCGAAATTATCAAGATGCACAGCGTTTAGGCCGTGAAGACAAAACGGAGGCGTATCAGTAATGGTTAAACGTTGATAGCATAAGCCAGCAGGGATCTTATTTGCACGTAGCAGGGCAGCTAACAAATGACTTTTTGCATAGCAGTAGCCAGTGCCATGCTTGAGTACATCGGATGCTTTACAGGTTACGGGGTTTAATTTGTAGTCACCGCTATGTTTAATCTCATCTCGAACAAACTCAAAGCATTTTTGGGCAATATTTTCTTCATTCGCTGCACCTTTAGCCAGTATCTTTGCCTGATTTAATACAGCTGGGTTTTTCCAGTCTATGTATTTCGTGGATTTTAAATAATTTTTCATGTATTAGTGTTCATAGTTAAAGATGAGCCTTAGTGAGTTTACCCCATTAATTGTTTATTAGCCTTAGTCAACGAGGTTGCGTCTTCAGAGTTACCGAAAAAATAGCCTGTGTTATCGAATCACAATTCGTCTAATTCTTATAGCCTCTATCTAAATGGTACAAAAAATATGAAGGATCATAATCTCTCATTGAGCGGCAGGGATGAGCGGCAGGGATTTCTATTGATTGTTTATCATGTTAGTGTGTTTTTGAATGAATTCAAAGGTACGCTTGGGCGTTGAAGGTGGCACGATATTTGCTTTTTTGGCGCAAGGTGAATAATAATATGTACTCTAAGCTCAATAAAAACCAATTCATTATGGTATATCCTTGATAACAAAGAGTTTAGTCAGCGCAGGCTATCATTCATTCATTAATAAAAACTACTATTTTGAACGATAGCTAAGTCATCACCTAATCAGAATTAGTGAGGTCAATCATTTATATTGGACACTATAGCGGTGTTTTGTTGCCTCGAATAAATATAGTGATTAGTGTTAAAAATAAGGCGGGCTCGTATTGGGAGGGGAAAAATGATGTTTGATTTTGGACAGCTCGTACTCGTAAAGCGATATTTGTGGGGATCTCTTTTGGTTGCCATATTACCGCTCTTGCTAGTTGCGGCACTCTACGATCATCATAGCTCTGACTTAACTGATCGTCTTTTACTTGAGCGAATAGAAAATGACTTAGAGGCAACGTTAATAAAAATAAATAGTTTTATAGATGCACAAAAGAAACGTTTAGGAAATATTGCTGATTTACCCGAAATAAACTCTATTTTTAATAATAAATTTGGTCATGAGTTACCGCCAATATTACTGGATATCATTCATTTTGAAATTGGTGATACCGATATTTATGGTTTACTATTATATGATGCAAAGGGAAAGTTTATTCGATCTTTTCCTTCGCGATTAAGTGAGATAGAAAAGCACGATACCGACTTAACGATAGGGAATGATCAGGCTAGTTTAAAAGCAATAAGTTGGACTCTGCCAAAAGAGGGGCGCTCTGGGTCGTTCGTGATAAAAAAGTCTGTTCTAAGAAATGGACAGCTTATAGGAATCCTTGGACTCAAAGTCCGTTTAGCCTCAATGACAGAACAGGCCGCACCATTATACTTACGCGGTGTTTACGAGCCTTTATTTTTTACACCAGATCGCGTTGCTTTGTCGGTGATTGGTCACATTAAAACCCCAACAACTTTACTTGCACAGTCAGATGATTTTTTACCCGGTTGGAATATAGCGTTGCAAAGTAGTGGGGAAATATCAG
>JBLHJR010000123.1:0-4153 GCA_047619205.1 Candidatus Endobugula sp.
ATTGCGCGTCATCAATGACGATGTCATCAAAGCTGGCGCAGGTTTTGATACCCATCCGCACAGGAACATGGAAATCATTACCTATGTCAGAGAAGGCGCAATCACGCATCGGGACAGTAATGGCAATGTTGGCCGTACCGTGGCCGGTGACGTTCAAGTCATGAGTGCAGGCAGCGGTGTTTTCCACTCTGAATTCAATTTGGAGAGCGAAGACACCAACATCTTCCAGATTTGGATAGAGCCGAACCAACTGGACGTTGAACCTGGATGGGACAGTTATGAATTTCCCAAGGAGCCGACTGCAGATTCGCTGATGCTACTCGTGTCCGGCGATGGCGATGCGCCGTTATCAATCTATCAAGATGCCTTTATTTATGCAGGACATCTTTGCGAAGGCACGGAGCTGACTCATCCGATAAAACATCAAGCTTATGTTCTGGTGTCTGAAGGTACTCTCGAATTAGAGGGCCGTTTACTCAACAAGGGAGACGGTTTGGAAGTTGCAGAACTGTCATCTATCAAGCTGAAGGCATTGAATGACACCAAGGTGTTGGTGATTGATGTGCCGAAAAATAAAACACAGTAATTTTTGCTAATAATCTAGGAGAGTTTCAATGAATAACATATTACATATCGATGCCAGTGGACGCGGAAAACCATCAATCTCTAGGCAGTTGAGTAATGAAATTGTACAGAAAATCAGCAGCGATCAAACCGAGATCACCTATCGTGATGTTAGTCAGGGCCTGTCATTTTTGGACGAGGTGATGATTGGTGCCTATTACACGCAAAAAGCAGAACGTAGCGAAGATCAACATCAAGCCATCGCGGTTTCGGATACGATTGTTGAAGAACTGAAGGCCGCCGATACCGTAGTCATCGGTATGCCGATCTATAACTTCTCCATGCCAGCAGGATTTAAAGCATGGTCTGACCTCGCAGCGCGCGTCGGAGAAACCTTCACCTACACCGAGAATGGTCCAGTGGGGCTATTGGAAGGCAAAAAGGCTTATGTTGCGATTGCCTCTGGCGGTACTCAAGTCGGTAGTGAGATCGATTTCCTGACCCCCTGGTTACGTCATTTTCTGGGTTTCATAGGGATTTTTGATGTCGAGATTGTTCAGGCAGAAGCATAAACCGCAACGGAGAGAATGCCGTTGAAGAAGCACGAGTATCAATCGCCGTTATAAAAGCATAAATGAAGCAAGCTGTCTAAACATAACATTGGGAGGTCATCATGGAAATTATAAAACGAGACAATTTGGTAGAGGGCGGATTTGCAGGCTTAAAAGAGCATCGCTTGATAAAAGATTCAAATTTTTTTGGTTCGCAGCAAAACAACGATGGCAGTGGGCCTGGCCTGGAAAACTTCGTTTACCTCGCCGATGCTCGCTTTATGCCACACGGTGAAACACGCATGCATAATCATCATGAAATAGACCTCATCACCTTAATGGTCGACGGCAATATCAAGCATGAAGGCTCCCTGGAAAGCGGAAAAGATTTGTCAGGTAATGATGTGCAGGTGCAACGTGCTGGCGGCGAAGGCTTCTCTCATAATAAATTAACCCGGATGGAAATTGGAATCGTCTGATACAACTATGGGCGTTACCCGAAATTGCCGGCCAGGCTGCCAGCTATAAAGTTTATAAACCTGTTAAAGGAGGACTCACTCGTATCTATGGCGGTGAAACCAATGGTGGTGCTGATTTTCCTTCGAAAACAAAAATCGATGTCGCGTTGCTGACTAAGGGTCAAGAGATAGAAGTGGATGGCGCGTTTCTTTTCTACATCACTCGCGGTAAAGGTATTGCGAATAAGAAGCCGGTACACGATGGTGATTTGATTCGCGGTAGCTCGATAAAATTTGAAGCAAATGAAGATGTGCAATTAATCGTTATTCATGCAGGATAAAAATACGATGAATTCAAGTAATCAAGGTTTGTCACCAAACCAACATTTAGTAGCGACTTTCACCTTCGCAGTATTACTGCCATTGGTCTATTACATTCCACCATGGCTAGCAAGTAACGTAACAGATAATCATTTTTTTGTTACGGTACTTTCGCTCGTGATCATTGTGCCTGTCATTTCATATATTGCCTTACCGCTTTTCTTTAAAGGGTTAAAAGTATTAAATGAAAAATGATCCTTATTTGTCACAAACGCTATTAATTATAGGTTGAGAATCTAGAGTAGCGTTCTTGATTTGTTGAGAGCGCAACTTATTGTTATGACAATATCTTAGTAGTCGTATTTTTATTGGGCGATTACTCAAATAAAAAGGTGTTAACTACATGAACAATACTAAGCCCATTTTTTTCATCTAGGCTCAAATTTGAAATCGAGCCTATTATAGAAATAGTGTGTTAATTTTTTCAGCTGTTTCATCATTAAGTTTAAATGAGTATAAATAGATTTTCAAAGGCGAACTATGAACTGAAGTCGTCACCTTAATCCCATCATATTAATTCACGAGAAGCTGCTGAGATAGGTTTATCATTGATGCTCGCTATGCGTCTTTGCATCAGGCCCTCAGGTGAGAACTCCCACAGTTCATTTCCATATGACCTGTGCCACTGGCCGGACTCATCATGCCATTCGTATTTGAATGTCACAGCAATTCTATTGCCATCAAAACACCACAATTCTTTTTTGAGTCGATAACCCATTTCTTTTTGCCATTTTCTGGTAAGAAATTCGATTATTTTTTCTCGACCTGAGAAGATTTCTGCACGGTTACGCCATTCGCTATCGACGGTATAGGCCGATGCTACTTTCTCTGGATCGCTAGTGTTCCATGCGTTTTCAGCCAGTTGTACTTTTTCTTTAGCACTGACTTCGTTAAAAGGAGGTAAAGGGGGTCTGGTATTCATCATAGTTTCTCAATTGGTTTGTCAAAGATAGTTGTTGTACTGCAGGTGTCATGCCAACGAGTCATTTTTTAAATAAAGACCATTAAAACAATTGGATACGGTACTACAGACACCATTGTTAATGATGGTTGCAATTACTTTAGATACGATATATCGTGGAACAACGATATATTTAGAATTGATGCTAATGGATAATGTTGAACAGATAACAAAAAGGTATGAGCTGATATTAAACTCTGCTGGGGAAGGTATTTATGGCTTAAATACTGATGGAAAAATTACCTTCGTGAACCCTGCTGCAGTCGTAATGACGGGATGGAGTGCCGAGGAGACTATTGGTGAGGCTGGCCACGCTCAACATCATCATACTAAAGCCGATGGTAATCCATATCCTCACGAAGAATGTCCAATTTATGCCGCTTTGAATGATGGTGAGATTCATCACCAGGTTCGTGATGAAGTATTTTGGCGTAAGGATGGCTCTAGCTTCCCAGTGTATTACACCAGCACCCCTATTATAGATAATGGCGAAATCATTGGTGCCGTTGTTGTTTTCCAAGATGTGACAGAGGTAAAAGAGTCTGAAACGAAGCTAAAGAACGCCATCGAAGAAATATATCAGCTAAAAGAAAGGATCCAAGCAGAAAATACCTATCTGCAAGAAGAAATCAAACATAACAGTAACTTTGAGAAAATTTTAGGACAAAGCCCAAAGCTGGAGAAAGTATTTCATCAGGTAGAGCAAGTTGCCCCTACGGACACGACTGTTTTATTGTTGGGTGAGACAGGTACAGGGAAGGAATTGTTCGCACGATCTATCCACGATTTAAGTCAAAGAAAAGAGCGACCCCTTGTAAAAGTTAATTGCTCAGCATTACCTATAAGCCTAATAGAAAGTGAATTGTTTGGTCATGAGAAAGGGAGTTTTACAGGAGCGATTTCACGACGGATTGGCCGCTTCGAATTAGCGCACGGGGGCACGATTTTCTTAGATGAAATTGGAGAATTGCCACTGGACCTTCAAGTTAAGTTACTCAGAGTCGTTCAGGAAGGAGAGTTTGAACGTCTCGGGGGAGCGACGACTATTTCAATCGATGTCAGAATCATCGCTGCTACCCATCGGAATTTGAAAGAAATGGTTTTAAAAGGAGAGTTCAGGGAAGATTTGTTTTATCGGCTGAATGTGTTTCCGATGACATTACCACCACTAAGAGAAAGAGGAGGTGACATTGCCATTATTGTTCAAGCTTTTGTCGATAGATTTGCCCAGAAAATGG
>JBLHJR010000124.1:0-4101 GCA_047619205.1 Candidatus Endobugula sp.
GCTATTGTTAGTTGCAGCGATTAAAATATAGGCGGGAAATACAGTATGACAGCAGATCAAATTTTTAGCCTATGTAGCGCGATTGCTATGGCCGGTTGGGCAGGGCTAGTATTTGCCCCACGATGGATCGTAACGCGTGATTGGGTCGCTCCAGTTATCGCGCCTTTGCTCATTGCCGTGTTCTACGGCTGGCTAATGACAAATAACAGTCCTCCTAGTGGTGGTGGTTTTGGATCATTACAAGAAGTCACCATATTATTCTCTGACCCGAATCTGTTATTGGCAGGATGGATACATTATTTAGCCTTTGATCTATTTGTTGGCGCATGGGAAGTTCGAGACGCGCAACGTCAAGGTATTCATCATTTACTGGTTATCCCCTGTTTATTGGCCACACTTATGGCCGGGCCAGCAGGGCTTGCTTTGTATTGGTTACTTCGAGTGCTCGTGGGGTTTGTGAAGCAGAGACAGCTCAATCAGGGGCAAGATAGCTTATGAACAACCTGCAATCACCCCTTGTATGCCCGCGCTGGCCAACAATAGTTGAGCTTAAATCAACTCAGATTTTTTGGTACCGCGCTGCTTTATTTAATTTTGCACTGATGGTGTTCTGTTTGGTTGCAGGGCTTTTTGATGACAGGACATTGAACGGCATATCGGTATGGAGTAAGCCAGTCAAATTTGGCCTATCGATAGGCGTGTATTTTTTAACCTTAACATGGTTCGCCACATTCTTAGATTCCAATACGTTGAGAAGTACGAGTGGTAAATGGCTGGTAGGAATACCGTTGATTGCGGGTATAACTGAGATAGTGTACATCGTCATAATGGCAAGCTTAGGTGAAGCCTCTCATTTTAACCTGTCCTCTAGTTTTACAAGTATTATGTATATGATCATGGGTATTGGTGCGGCCTCTATGGTGTTAGTTTTACCTTGGATGGCTTACCTAGTTGCAAAGCAAAACCCTATGTCAAACCCTGTAATTTTTGCCATTGTTATTGGTCTTTGTCTTACGTGTCTACTTGGTGGAGGTTTTGGAAATTATCTTAGTAGTAATGGTGGGCACTGGGTAAACGCCGCGCCAACCGATGCCAATGGAGTTTGGCTCTTTAACTGGGCCATGGATGGTGGTGACCTGCGTGTGGCGCACTTCTTTGGAATGCATGCAATGCACGCTTTTCCTATTTTTGTTGTGTTGCTTCCGCAACATTGGAGTCAAAGATTTAAGTTAAAAATACTTATTATTTTCATTGTGGCGTATGCCATGTTTAGTGCCCATACCTTTTTTCAAGCAGTCAATGGACAACCATTTTTGATGGGGTAAATCACCTAGGTAGATGAAGACATTGGTGTCATTTATTTCTTATAGCTAAGACCACAAAAAAACCCTGGATGATTAATCATCCAGGGTTTTTTATTAGTTGGCTGATTGCTGATTCAGCTATTGTCCCAATTGGTATAGAGATTTTTAACTACAAAACTTCTAGGATTAACGCAACTATAAACTTCACTGGTAATTGCATCGGCTTTGTCAGCGACTTTGTAATAGTTGTAAGCCATTTCAGCTCTGGCCATAAAAGTTTGGAAATACGATAAGCTTATAAAATCATAGTCAGGATCTCTTTGCCCTAAGTATGGAATAATGTAGTTTACGCCATAGCCTTTCATTCCCGCAGAAGCAATAAGCTCCGCTGCAGCTCGCTCTGCTACTTTCGCATCATCCAATGTTTTACCTTCATTTAAAGAGCAGTCAGCATACTGAACGGGTCTTTTAACATCCGCCTCCATAGATGCATCCATTGCTGAAACAACTTTATGCTGAAAGGTAGCTAGGTGAGGACCGCAGCTATGTGGTGCTTTTAGATTAGGATACTTCTCTTGAAAAACATTGACATAAGTACCCCATTCTTTATACATCTCTAGACCATTAGGCCAGTGTCCAACAATAACGTGCGTAAACGTACCCATACTATCACCAGCATGAATAGGCGTTAGCAAGCTCTGGTTGTACTTAAGCCCGTTTGTATTTGCGAAATCACCATATTTTTGCGAAAATTTCTCAACATCTTTGAATGTTTTACCGTCATTTAGCGTACAAAAATTGTATTCGGCTCGAAGTTCATCATCACCCTCGGCTTTCATAGCAGTTACGGGCTCTTCATGATGATCTGCGATGCTTGCACCGGTAATCATTAGCAGCAGTGGTAGTAATATTAGTTTCTTTTGCATGATGTTACTCCTTAGTAAATTAAACCTTAAATTTGTAATATTTGATCCATCGGCCTACTAAAAAAACAGACGGCCTATAGATATCAATTAACGCGACTGATTACAGCTTGCTGCTCAACTAATGTCCCGTCTATATAAAGGGTAGAGTCGACGACTGCCGAGCTACTTTCTGCTGAATCAACTGTCCACTTCATAGAGTTCACATAGCTATGGTGCTCTGGATGATAACCACCCTGGGTTACGTCTAGAGAGACAGCGACCATATCTTTTGCCACTTTTGATGCAGTAAATACAGGCTGAGTACCTAACGCACAGTAGTGTTTGACCACTAACTCACCATCTTTATTGTCTGAGTAAGTGGTTAGCATCTCTACACCATCTTCAATCAATGTTTCAGTAATCAGATTGCCACCTGAAACCAATTTGAAGTCTGAAGAAACGTCGATGACTACTCCGGTAAACTGGGTTAGTTTTCCTTCCCATTTGCCGACCATTTTTTTCATCTCAGTGAAGCCAGCGCTATGTGCTGTTTCAGTGATAGCAACTTCACCTATTTTAGTGGAGCTATGCTCCTCATGATGTGCGGAAAACGCACCCAAAGAAACCATTGATGTGGTGATCAAAAGGACCATTAGTTTATAGTTTTTCATGTTATTTCCCCTGGTAAAATTTAATATTAAACAGACATCAGTGTGAAAATATTGTTGAGACGAAGAATATGAAAAATTTCATTTCGACAATGCCCGCCTTGGTCTTACTTAAGTGTAGTTAATTCCTATTGGTTGACTCCAGCGCCATCAGAACTTCACCATCCACAACCTGAAACAAATTACCCCAAAGGCCTCCGTCTACACGTGTGCCTTTGGCATCCCGCTGTTCCCAGCTACCGTTGGCCATGATATATCCATTACCTAGGTCACGGGAGGTAAACACTACGGCGTCTAATGTTGCGCCTTCTACAGAGCCATCTACATTACTTTCCATACCAGCCTGAATCGCTGCGCGACCATAAGCTGGCTCAGCTAGCCCAGATATGGACCAAATAGCATCTTCTGTATACAGCGCAGTAATCTTTGCGGCATCGCCTTGGTTAAAAACTTTAACAAAGTTAACAATGTAAGCGTTGATTAGTGACATTGCGTCTGTCTGCTGTTCTGCATGGCCATGGTCATTAGACCAAGCAGTCGTGGAAACGGTCATTACTAGAACGAGACTTAACATTGAATTGATTAAAACAGATCGATTATTTTTAGTCATTGTTGTTCCTTTCGGTTATAAGTTCATTTATGTAAATATGCATGCTAGCACAAAAATACCATTTATTTTTGGCATGAATTGTTTAGGTCGAGGTGGGTACTATATCGTGGATAGGTTAAGAGTTTAAAAACCTAGAGCGTTCGATTCTGTAAGTCGGGATAATAATTCTTTTATAGATACTAAATTTAGGGCTTTTTTTACTCCGATCAAGAAAAATCTAGTCTTTCCTTTATCAAATAATCTCTAGCTAAGGACAGCTAATGAAAACTATTCTGGCCCCTTTACTCTTCATATTGATTAGCCCAATGAACTATGCAGATTGGGAGAGTTGGCCCGCGAGTGAAGAATGGTATGCCAACCATACGTATTCAAGAGCTTATTTCAAGGCGGGCAAGTTTCTAGATGTGCTCACTGGGAGTGAAGGGAGTAGGTCTATATCTGCTGATTGCGATAAGTTCTAGTAGAGCTTGGCTATGATTAATTTGCTAATTATTTTGACTAGCCTTGGCCTTGTTCCTTTGTTCTGTGTGAGTTTCAAGCTAATTTTTGATGGACCAACCAGGCATTACAACGCTAGAAGACGAAATGGCAGACCTAAGAATGACCTTTGGTAA
>JBLHJR010000125.1:0-3922 GCA_047619205.1 Candidatus Endobugula sp.
TTGCAAAAACCGTCGCCGACAGAGTGATCTTTATGGATGGCGGGGAAATTGTAGAAGAGAATACACCGGATGTATTTTTTGATCATCCTAAAACTGATCGCTTACAGCTATTCTTGGGGCAAATACTCTAGCGTTAACCTCGTAGATGACAAACCAAATGTCGTCATTCTAATAGTTACTGGAATGACGACTAGGGTTCTTTTACCCCTCACAGCACAAGCTACAATCATCTAACACTCAATAATATTTACCGGCACTTCAACAACATGAGCCGCCAAACCACCACGAGAAGTTTCCTTATATTTATCCAACATATCTTTTCCCGTTTCTCGCATAGTCTTAATCACTTTATCCAATGAAACAAAATGCGTTCCATCACCGGATAATGCCATACGCGATGCATGTATCGCTTTTACAGAAGCCACCGCATTGCGTTCAATACAGGGGATTTGTACCAAACCACCAATAGGATCGCAGGTCAAACCCAAATGATGCTCCATAGCTATTTCTGCAGCATTTTCAATTTGCCCTACTGAACCGCCTAACACCGCAGTCAATCCTGCCGCCGCCATTGAACACGCCGAACCCACCTCCCCTTGGCAACCCACTTCAGCACCACTAATCGACGCATTTTTTTTAAATAAAATTCCAACTGCTGCCGCTGTCAGTAAAAAGTCATGTACGCCTTTTTTATTCGCACCATCGATAAAATTAATATAATAATGCAATACCGCTGGAATAATACCAGCAGCCCCATTAGTGGGTGCCGTGACCACACGCCCACCGCTGGCATTTTCTTCATTCACCGCTAAAGCATATAAACTTACCCAGTCGAGAACATCTAATGGATCACTATTTTTTATCTTGCTTACTGCTAAAGAAGCAGTCTTCTTTTGTAATAATTGTTGGTGTAATTTTTTTGCTCGGCGCTCTACCCGTAAACCGCCAGGCAAAATGCCCTCTTGAGCGCAACCTGTTTTTACACAAACTTGCATCACTGCCCATAAACTATCTAGCTGAGATAAGGTTTGCGCTTCTTCTCGCCATACGGCTTCATTCAATAACATTATTTCAGCAATGCTTAGTTGATGAGACTGACAAAGGCTAAGTAACTCTTTTGCACTGGCAAAGGGGTAAGGTAATAGATGATTATCTGCAACGATAACTGCTCCTTCCTTCGCCCGCGTTTCGTCGACCACGAAACCACCACCTATAGAGTAATAATATTTCTCCAACAAACATTGATCCTCCCGATCAAACACCCGAAAGCGCATACCATTCGGGTGGTATGGAAGACTTTCTCCTCGATGAAAAACAATATCTTTTTTGTCATCAAAATGAATACGGTGAGTACCTGATAACTTTATCCAGTGATTGCTTGTCATCGCCTCTATACGAGCATTGATAGTATCCAACGGAACATTTTCTGGGCTTTCACCTTCTAAACCTAAGGCAATAGCCTTCAATGTACCGTGCCCTTTTCCCGTTGCCCCCAAGGAGCCAAAAAGCTCAACACAAATACGCTGACTACTATTGAGTTTTTTTTGCTCTAACAGTTGCTCAACAAACTGTTTGGCCGCGACCATTGGACCCACTGTATGTGAACTAGAGGGACCAATACCTATTTTAAAGAGATCAAATGTACTTATACTCATAACAATAGCCCGCTTATATTCATTCTCGCTACTTCAGTTGCATCATAGTGATGGCAACTATCATTCTGTATTTATAGGCCGGGTTCAGGGATTGCAATACTTTCTACTTCTTTCACCGTCTCCATCACCATATAAGTCCGTGATGAATTGACATGAGGAAGAGACAATAAAGTTTCGCCCAGCAGCTTTCGGTACGCCTGGATATCTTTGACACGAGCTTTCAATAGATAATCAAAATCCCCTGAAACCAAATGACATTCCATAATCTGTGGTAACTTCCTTACTGCTTCACGAAAGTTAGTAAAGGTATTGCGTGAATTACTCGTTAGCCTAATCTCAACAAATACCAATAGTTTTGCATCCACTAATTCTGGGTTAACCCTAATAGTATAGTATTCAATCACCCCCTCTTTTTCTAAACGCTTCACTCTATTAAGACAAGGCGTAGGACTAAGGTCTACACGTCTCGCCAGCTCGACATTCGATATTTTTCCATTAAGCTGTAGCTCTAATAAAATTTTGCGATCCAATCTATCCATCACCAAGCCCTCAAAAACGATTAAAACCATTGTACTTCAATAGAATAGTTTATTACGCTTTAAAATAACTACTATAAAGTTTAATTAACTATAATTAATAGAAATATAGCATAAGCCACTACCAAACTAAAACTATAATAATTCCCGTCATCTACTCATGTATAGCAGGCTCGAAAATGAAAATAGGCATTCCCAAAGAAATTAAAAATCATGAATACCGAGTCAGCATGACGCCAAACTCCGTTCGCGAGTTAATTAATCAACAACATCATGTATTTGTTGAAACTATGGCGGGCGCCGGTATCGGCTTTGGCGATGAAGACTATCGCGCAGTTGGCGCCACGATAGTAGAAAGCGCCGAAGAGGTCTTCAAAGAAGCTGACATGATCGTAAAGGTAAAAGAACCGTTAGCCCAAGAATACCGTATGTTGCGCCCCGGACAACTATTATTTACCTACCTACATTTAGCCCCAGATGCAGAGCAAACCCGTGGACTTATTGATAGCGGGGCTGTCTGCATTGCCTACGAAACGGTGACTTCAGCCTCTGGTCAGCTCCCCCTACTAGCTCCTATGTCTGAAGTTGCCGGTAGAATGTCCGTACAGGCAGGCGCCCATTGCTTAGAAAAAGCGCAAGGCGGTAACGGTATTTTATTAGGCGGTGTTGCTGGTGTCGCTCCAGGTAAAGTCGTTATATTAGGTGGCGGCGTTGTGGGTGCAAATGCCGCACAAATGGCTGTAGGCCTTGGTGCTCACGTGACCATTCTAGATAATAACGTCGATTCACTACGCCGCCTAGATAAACAGTTTGGCACCACGGCAACACCTATTTATTCCACCCAAGAAAGTCTTGAGCGCTATGTACTTGAAGCCGACTTGGTCATTGGCGCTGTATTAATTCCTGGCGCAGCAGCCCCCAAATTGATTACTGCCGAAATGATTAAAAAAATGAAGGCCGGCTCGGTAGTCGTGGATGTCGCCATTGATCAAGGTGGCTGCTTCGAAACATCACGCGCCACCACACACCAAGACCCGATTTACACTGTTGATGGCGTTATTCACTATTGTGTGGCCAACATGCCCGGAGGCGTTGCTAGAACGGCTTCTGAAGCGCTCAACAATGCCACTCTGCCCTATATTATTCAATTAGCTAATAAGGGGTGGAAACAGGCACTACTAGATGACCCGCACTTTGCCAATGGCCTTAATGTATGCAAGGGACAAGTGACCAATCAAGCGGTAGCGGAAAGCTTGGGGTATGCCTTTGTTGAAGTGCTGACGCTTTGCGATAATAAAAAAGCGGCTTAAACCTGAACCATAAAAATAAAAAATCTAATTAATATCAATAACTTGAAGAGAAAAATCAATGTAAAATCGAGGTTAGATAATTAACCTTACACATAGCGCCTCTACGTGTAATTTTAGTTAGCTACGCCTTCCACAAATAATAATCATTACTATTTTTCAACCATACTAACCTTTATCGGAGAAAACACTATGAAAAAAATTCCATCTATTATTGTCAGTGGCTTAGCCCTTGTGGCTCTTGGCACTCAAGCGGGCACTTTGGACGATGTTAAACAACGCGACTCCTTGATTTGCGGCGTCAGTACCGGCTTAGCTGGGTTTTCACAAAAAGATGAAAAAGGCGTTTGGAGTGGCTTAGATGTCGATGTTTGCCGAGGTGTAGCTGCTGCTGTACTAGGTGATGCAGGTAAAGTTCGATATG
>JBLHJR010000126.1:0-3671 GCA_047619205.1 Candidatus Endobugula sp.
AACATTACGGTCTTATCCGCGAAAAAGGTCAACCAATTGACTACCGTCATTCATGGGATAACAGCAACTTGTTCACAAGCTGGTTCTTCATTGAAATCGGTCGTCAAGGTGATCACCATGATCGCGGTGAAACACACTTCTGGGAATTAGATGTAGTGGGTTCTCCTGATCCAGGCTGGGGTTACTTCACAGAGTTTACAATTGCGCTAATCCCACCATTATGGCATGCACTTTACAAGAAAAAACTAGCCACATGGGACAGAGACTTTGCTAGTGAAGGCGAATTAGAAATTGCTAACAGAATCAATGCCCAAGCTGGTTACACAATGCCAGAAGATCATGATTCATACGGCATTATCTAACTTGAACCGCTTAAATTGCCTGGGGTTTCAACCTCAGGCAGTTTAGGATTTAATTAGATAGTTGATTGATTAACTGCGCTTGTAACGGACTATTTTCTGGGTAATCCTTTTGTAGCATGGCAATAAATTTATGCCATCTTCGAGTCATTTTAGTTTTACCGAAGTAACGGCTATAGCTACTGATGGGAATGGCACTAGAATCACCAATATTATCAATAATAATGGCCGTTCCCGTTTGCTCGTCATGTCTTTGATAAATAATATTTTTAGGCTTAATTGTCATTGTGATAATATTTTGGCGAAATAGGTATGCTTTTAACGCTTGCAATGAGGCTAATAGACCTTGGATATTTTGTTCTGTCAGTTCGAAAGATTTGAAATAATGATCAAACGTTTTTCCGACTTCACCATCGGCATCTCTAATCAAATCAAAAACAGCACCGGGGCCCATTGAGGTCGGCTCAACACCATGAAATTTAGGTAACATCTCCCAGGTAATCTGGCGTTTTTGTAAAAACTTATAATACGCCTGCTCTCGACGAGTCTCTTTTTCTCCGCGTAAGATAACAACCTTGATACAGCGGCCAAGGTTGTCAGGGTGGACATAACACTCTCGATGTAAGCCTTTACCAATCATTGCTTCCGGTTTGAGTTCAATCATCTTTGTAACCATTGGGGTTCTGACTTTGCCAGCGCCAGGCATCTGACATCATTTCGGCTAATGATTTTTCCGCCTGCCAGTTTAACTCCTGATTTGCAAGACTCGGGTCCGCATAACATTCAGCAATATCGCCAAGCCTTCTCTCAACTATTTCATAGGCAATTTTATGGCCACAAGCCTGCTCGAAGGCATTGATTACCTCTATGACACTATATCCTTGACCTGTGCCCAAATTATAGACTTGGCAGTTTTCTCCCTTACTCCATTTTTTAGCCATTCCTTGTAGCGCTTTGACATGGCCTTTCGCCAAATCTACAACATGAATATAATCGCGAACACCCGTGCCATCAATAGTCGGGTAATCACCACCAAAAATGGATACTTTGTCTCTTTGACCCATCGCTACTTGAGACACATAGGGTAGTAAATTATTTGGAATGCCATTAGGGTCTTCACCAATCAAACCACTTTCGTGTGCACCTACGGGATTAAAATATCGTAATAATACCGCTTGTAGAGGGGAGGCATTAGCAACATCCCTTAACATTTCTTCGATCATTAATTTTGTGCGGCCATAAGGATTAGTGGCAGTAAGTGGAAGCTGCTCCGAAACTGGCACCGTCGTAGGGTCACCATAAACGGTAGCCGATGAACTAAACACAATGTTTCTGACAGAAAACTGCTCTAGCAGCTCAAGTAATACCAGCGTTGACGATATATTATTCTGATAATACTTCAATGGCAGTTCGCATGACTCGCCAACGGCTTTAAGGCCTGCTAAATGGATAACGGCATCAATCGCATGGACTTCAAATACTGTCTTCACTGCCGCTTTATCTCGTAAGTCTATTTGATAAAACTCGACTGTCTTTGCTGTTATTTTCTCAACCCTGTTTAAAGCTTGCTGAGAGCTATTGGATAAGTTATCAACCACAATCACATCAAGGCCTGCATCAAGCAGTTCCACACAGACATGACTGCCGATGTAACCGGCACCACCTGTCACTAATATGGTCTTAATGATGGTTCTCCCTGTCATTCTCATTGCTTCGCTTTGCTTCGGCCATCTGCTCAATAATGGCGGCTGCTTTCTCCGGCATACTGTATAAATCCTCTTGCTCTGCATAAACCAGAGCATTATCTGTCCACTGCTTTAAGCGCGCATTATCGAGCATGGTTATTAATTTAAGATCAAATTCATTTTGATTAAAGGGCGCTGTTATCACTAAGCCTGATGTAGCATCACCAACATGTTTAGCATAGCCACACACCGCTGTCACCAACACCGGCAAACCAGCTACCATCGCTTCCAAAATCACTGTGCCAGTATTTTCTTTACGTGCAGGGTGCAATAACAAGTCTGCGCCCAATAAAAACTGTGGTATGTCCCCACGGCCACCAAAAAACTGCACTTGGTCTTTAACCGCTAACCGCTCAGCCATTTTTTGATAGGGTGCTATATCGCCTTCACCTACAATAAATAAGCGTGTTTTTGTCCGTAATTTTCTAGGCAGATTGGCTAGCGCTTGGATAGATCGATCCAAACCTTTTGTTTTAAATCCTGTCCCCACCATCAATAGCAGTAGTTCGTCGTCAGCTATAGCAAACTGCTGACGAAAACTCTGTCTGCGCTGTTGCCAGTCATCCGGTCGCCGCCTATTGGCATCAATGCCAGGTGGCAGCATAATTAACCTTTCATCAGGCGTGTCATAATGCTTTTTAAAAAGATCACGTTGAATATCAGAAATCATTAACGATACCGTATGGCTACTGCGGCTAAAGACCCTGTTTTCGCACTTTGCATAAAATTTCAACCGTGGATTAAATTGGGCTAAGTAATAATCTCGCTGATTTTTAACGCGATCTAAATAACAAGGATCAGCAGCATAATAAATATCTAAACCGGGGATTTTATTAAAGCCAATCACCAAATCATAATTCTGGCCCAATAATTTAGGCTTTAATTGTGCAATGTAATTGGCAACTCTACTATGATTGCTTAGCCCTTGCGCATGAATGACTTCAATATTGAATCCTTCTGGCACATCACCTTGGCATTCCATCACAAAAACATCAATTTGATAGCCATGATCGCGACAGATCCTCATAATACTGACAAAATCACGCGCCAAGCCCCCAAAGGGGAAATACTTATACAAACAAACGGCTAATTTCATACATTACTCTCTCTCATCACGATATCATTGTATCTATTCTGTTCGAGAGTTAATACATAAGATATTTTTATCTCTTTCCGTTATCATCTTGGAATAACATTTGGACTTTTTGTCCTGGCATTAAACACAATTTTGAGATTGGATTTGTCTGAAATCACCTTTAGCATAATTATTCCGAGCTATAATTATGCCCACTACTTATCAAGAGCTATCTCTTCTATACATCAGCAAGCTGATAGTGACTACGAGATTCTAGTTGTTGATGACGGTTCAGCTGATAACACACGCCATATTGCTCAGCAACTGGCCTCTCAACATCCTAATATCCGTTACTACTATCAAAATAACCAAGGCCCTGCGGCCGCCCGCAATTTAGGTATCACTAAAAGTGCAGGACAATATATTATTTTTCTAGATGCTGATGATGAGTTACTCCCTGGAGCCCTGCGCGAATACAAAAAAATGATTACT
>JBLHJR010000127.1:0-3625 GCA_047619205.1 Candidatus Endobugula sp.
AACGGTTCTCTCTGCGTACACGGCTTTTTGCGCCGTTGCTGACAATTTGAATTAACCATGTTTTGAGAGAAGAGCGGCCTTCAAATTTTGGCAAGGCCTTAATAGCTGATATCCATGCCTCTTGAGCGACTTCGTCAGCGATGCTTGATCCGACAATAGCCCTGGCTACAGATAACATCAGATTATGGTATTCTGCCACGACATGCTCAAAAGCTGCAGGATCGCCGTCGATCAAGTTTTGTATTAAAGCATCGTCATCATCACGCTTTGACTTGAAAAGTTTTTTCATGATGTCTGTAACATTCTGCTTTTGTGTGTGTCTACGTTAACAAGCTTGGTCCGTTGTGACGGGCTGTTTTTAATTTTTACATAATAACAGGAAATTAACATGTCGATATCTACTAATAAAAATACGCTAGCACTCGCAGCTAGTGCGGCGTTAACAGTTGGTTTAGCACTTTCTCCAATGTTAGCAAGTGCAGAAACAAGTCCATTTGCTTCAGCTGAGTTATCAAATGGCTATATGCAGTTAGCTGGTAATCATGAAGCTGGAGAAGCGAAATGTGGTGAAGGCAAATGCGGTGAAGGTAAATGTGGTGCTGAAGGCGCTGCTGAAGTAGCAGCTGAGAAAGCAGCAGAAGCTAAATGCGGCGAAGGCAAATGCGGTGAAGGCAAATGTGGTAACGCACCAGCAAAAGTAGAAGAAGCTAAATGCGGCGAAGGTAAATGCGGCGCTAAATAGTCTCCCACAGAGCTATTTAAAGGGAAAGGGCTCTGCGGAGCCCTTTTTTATAGCAAAACTTGTTTCGACATAAGTTATACCATTGAATTTATGCGAGTTAATGATTATGCCAAGGAGAGCCTCATGTCAGTATGTAAAATAATGTGTGGTATGCAACGTGCCTTAAATTGGACAAGGTCTATTGATTTTTTGGCACCACTGGCGATGCGTTTTTATATAGCCCCTGTGATGTGGATGGCAGCCAATACCAAATGGAATCCGTTTGATGCCAATAGTTCGCTGCAAGGAACCATTAGTTGGTTTGAAAATAGCTTAGCTTTGCCTTTCCCAGAACTCTTGGCCTATCTTGCATGGGGTGCTGAATATTTCGGTGCGATTTTTTTGGTACTGGGTTTTGCCGTACGTTGGATTTCAATTCCACTGATGGCGACCATGGCAGTGGCTGCGGTGACGGTACACTGGAAAAACGGCTGGCTAGCAGTGGCAGAGCCTAATGCACAATTGGAAGCTGGGCGTTCTTTGTTGCAGCAACACGGCAATTACGACTGGTTAACTGAAACCGGTAATTTCGTTATTTTGAATAATGGTATTGAATTCGCCACGACCTATTTCATTATGCTGCTGGCACTGTTTTTTATGGGTGCGGGAAAATATTTCAGCATTGATTACTGGTTAGCAAGAAAATACATGGATTCATAAGAGAGGCGACAATGCATTTTAAAAAAAATAAATTAGGTTTATTGAAAGAACATGATGTTACAGATGAAAAACTGTATCTAAACAGACGCCAGTTCATTAATAAAGCGGCATTGTTGGCAACGGCCGCGGCTTTACCCTCGGCGGCTTGGGCTGAGAAAAATGATGTGCCAGCACCTAGCTACAAAAACCTTCAAAAAAGTCCGTTCTCAGCTTCGGAAGAATTAACAAGCTATGAGTCAATAACCAGCTACAACAATTTCTATGAGTTTGGTGTAGATAAAGGTGATCCTGTTAAGAATGCGACAGAATTTCCGGATAAGTCAGAACCGTGGCGAGTCGTGATTGATGGTGAGTGTGATAATCCGGGGGAATATGACTTAGATGCGTTAATGAAGCCTTTTACATTAGAAGAACGTATTTATCGTTTACGTTGCGTCGAAGGTTGGTCTATGGTCATACCTTGGCATGGCTTTTCTTTAGCTGACTTGTTGAAACAAGCTAAACCGAACTCAAAAGCCAAATATGTTGAATTCAATACACTCTATAATCCACAACAAATGCCAGGACAGCAAAGTAGTGTATTAAAGTGGCCTTATGTAGAAGGCTTAAGAATTGATGAAGCAATGAATCCACTGTCATTCCTAGCAACCGGATTGTATGGCAATGATTTGCCAGGCCAAAATGGTGCACCGCTTCGTCTAGTGACCCCCTGGAAATATGGTTTTAAAAGCATCAAGTCGATTACCCAAATTCGTTTCGTCGAAAAGCAGCCTATCTCATCATGGATGATTGCTGGACCGGCAGAATATGGTTTTTATTCGAATGTAAACCCAGAGGTCTCTCACCCGCGTTGGAGTCAAGCCCGGGAACGTCGTATTGGCGAGTTTTTGAAACGCGAAACTCAGATGTTTAATGGCTATCAAGAACAAGTAGCACAGCTTTATACGGGCATGGATCTGAAAAAACACTTTTAGCTGAGTGTGAGGAATTAAGTGATGCCTAGTCGATTATTTAAGATCAGTATCTTTATTATCAGCTTAATGCCTGCAGTGGCGTTAATTTATGGCTTACTCAATGACCAACTAGGTGCTAACCCAATAGAAGCATTAACCCGCGATACAGGCGAGTGGGCTTTGCGCTTTCTATTAATTACTTTAGCGGTCAGCCCATTAAGACTAGTCTTTTCTTGGCATTTCTTAGCGCCTATCAGACGGATGTTAGGACTGTATAGCTTCTTCTATGCATCAGTTCATATGCTGCTCTATGTCTGGCTAGATCAGTTTTTTAGCTTAGGCGATATTATTGACGATATTATTGAGCGTCCTTTTATTACCATTGGTGTCATTAACTTTTTAGCCTTAATTCCCTTAGCGGTAACGTCGAACGATGCCATGATTAAACGCTTAGGCGCTGAGCGTTGGAATCGACTACATAGCCTTGTTTACTATATTGCTATTGGTGGCGTGGTTCATTTCTTTATGTTGGTTAAGAAAGATATTACTGAGCCGGTCATTTACATTGCCATTTTGGCAGTATTATTGGGTATTCGCTTATACCGTTATGGACGGCGCACGTTCATTTCGGCATAAAACAGCCTTTTGGGCGGGTCTAATTTGAGGGGTAGGTTTAAAAATCATTGAAAAATCCCTCTTAAATAGGCCACTTAGCTAGATACAGCCTCACTGTACGTATAAATCCCAATAAAAACTGTTACAATACGATGCTGTTTATCGCGTTACTATTTTTGAAGGTATTTATGACTGATTTTGTTGATAATGATCCGCAGGAAACTCAAGAGTGGCTAGACTCATTAGAGTCCATTATTGAAGTGGAAGGTGGTAACAAAGCACATTATATTCTAGAAAAACTGATTGATAAGGCGCGGCGCTCAGGTGTCAACTTACCCTATAGTGCCAATACGGCTTATGTAAACTCTATCCCTGTTGATCAGCAACAACGCATCACTGGCGACCCTGAGATGGAACATAAACTACGGTCATACATTCGCTGGAATGCCATGGCGATGGTGACCAAGGCAAACCTGAAACCCGGTGCCGTGGGCGGCCATATCGCTAGCTTCTCATCGGCTGCAACACTTTATGATGTCGGTTTTAATCACTTCTTTAAAGGTGATAATTATGGCAATGGGGCGGATTTGATCTTTTTCCAAGGTCACTCATCACC
>JBLHJR010000128.1:0-3379 GCA_047619205.1 Candidatus Endobugula sp.
TAGCATAGGTTTGGCGCGTATTTTTCATGCGTTCAAACAGTCTGTCACGTATTGTCAATGCTAAGGATGTGTAGAGGTAATGGCCTGATGCAGGCCCTTTATCTTGGGCTAAGTGATTACCATAGTAGTGTTTAAAATCATTGACGAGCGCTTTGTCATCCATGCTTAATTCGAGTGTGTTGTGTAATTCAGGGTTGGGAGCAACCGTGTTTTTGTAGCGTGGACTCATAGCGTGGGGACCTCAGTTAGCGTGATTAATCTAGATATCTATATAGGGCTATTGAAAATGACTGTTTTTGTTAAAACTAAATTTTAAGCGCAGATATTGTACCACCTTTACTTGGGTCTATTTATGTCTGTGTCATATCGATGAATAGAGGGGGTATGGTGCTCTATAAGAGGGATTAACTGCCCTCGAGTTCAGGATAGAACCAGTGGTTCAGTTGATCGATAGCCTCTTGTTTTCCCTGCTGATTGAACGATGAGAACAGTTGCACACTGGCTGATAACTGTTGTTTCTTTAATTCACTATTGACGTGAAGTAGGCTTGCTTTTGCCGCTCCCCGTTTTAACTTATCGGCTTTGGTCAATAGGATGTGGACTGACAATTTGGCATTATTAGCCCATTTAATCATTTGTAAATCGAACTCTTTGAGCGGGTGGCGAATATCCATCATTAACACCATGCCGCGTAATGCTTGGCGTGTTTCGAGGTATTTTCCGAGCGTTTGTTGCCAGCGTATTTTTACTTTTTCGGGGACTTTGGCGTAGCCGTAACCTGGGAGATCGACCAAGCTGCGATCCTCATCGATACCAAAAAAGTTGATCATTTGTGTACGACCTGGCGTTTTGCTGATTCGCGCCAAGGATTTTTGGTCTGTGATGGTATTAATTGCGCTCGATTTTCCTGCATTTGATCGGCCAGCAAAAGCCACTTCAATGCCAACATCTGCGGGAAGTTCTGACAGTTGTGTCGCACTTATAGTGTAATGTGCTTGTCGGTATGGATGAGACATGAATGGCCTTTAAATAAATCAGTATGCGGTATTTTACACGGAGCCGCGCTGGTGGTGATGTGTTTTTCAGTTGGGGTAATAGGATGCGGGCGGCGAGATTATTGTTTGAAATCGTTTTTTAGCTAGGGTTATTGAGCCTGAATGTGCAAAAGAACCTTAATATAGGGTAGCATATCCCAAGATTAACCTATTGTAATTGCTATGTGGAAAGCGTAATGAAAAAATGGTTGTTGGCGATAATAACAAGCTTTGCGGTAGTCACTTTACCGAGTATGGCGGCAGGTGATATCTCTGCGGGTAAAGTTAAGTCGGCCCAATGTGCTGCATGTCATGGCATTGATGGCAATAGTTCAGAGCCCTCTTTTCCTAAATTAGCAGGACAAGCAGCCAGTTATTCCTATAAGCAATTGATAGATTTTACATCAGGGGCTAGGGAAAGCTTGATTATGGCGCCTATGCTTATAGGGCTGTCGATGCAAGATTTAGCAGATATCTCTGCTTATTATGCCTCGATGAAAGTGATACCCGGCTCGGTTTCTGAGGCCTTGTTAGAACAAGGACAAAAGTTATATCGTGGGGGTAATAAAGAGACAGGTGCCCCTGCGTGCATGGCCTGTCATGGCCCGAGTGGGGCTGGCATGCCTGCAGCAACATGGCCGGCGTTATCTGGTCAGCATGCTCGTTATACTGAGATGCAACTAGAGGCCTTTGCCAGTGGTGACCGCAACAATGATCCTAATGATATGATGCGCGATATTGCAGTCAAGTTATCAGCCGAGGAAAGAAAGGCCGTGAGTGCCTATATTTCAGGGTTACATTAAAAAAAACAGTGTTCATCTTAAAGGGCGAATGACAATCAATGTTGTCGACCCTTTTTATATATCCGATACAGCCTATCGATTTCTAATGGTTCTTCATTTTTATGTCTGACGTTAAAATTTCATCCCCATCCCGTCAATCTTTTAGCCGACGTTTGTTTTTGTTACTGGGCTCAATGGATTTGGCTATTACATTGCTATTGGCTTTAGCGATTGCTTCTATTATTGGTACTTTATTGCAGCAAAACCAGCCTTATGCTGATTATGTCATTAAGTTTGGTCCTTTCTGGTTTGATGTGTTTGAAACCGCTGGCTTGTATGATGTTTATAGTGCTTTATGGTTTCTGGCCATTCTGACGTTATTGGTGATTTCGACGACGGTATGTGTGATTCGAAATGGCCCGAGCATGATTAAAGACATGTGGAATTTGCGTACCCACGTGCGTGAAAAGTCTTTACGCGTGATGCACCACAATGCCCAGTGGGTGGTCACTTCAGAGAGTGAGCCGGTGGTTGCGGCCTTGGAGAAGGGGCTTTCTGAAGAAGGATTTCGTGTCAGGCAAACAGTGAAAGAGGAAGGCGTTTTATTATCTGCGATGCGAGGGGGGATGAACCGTCTGGGTTATATCTTTACCCATGTGGCGATCATTGTGATTTGTATTGGCGGCTTATTAGATAGTAATTTACGGATTAAATTTGCGGAATGGCAGGGTGATTTAAAAATTGAGACACGTGATTTAGCCTCGAATGATGTACCGAAAGAAAGTCGTTTGCCAGTAGGGAATCAGGCCTTTCGTGGCAGTATCCAAATTCCTGAAGGGCGTACGGCCAATGTGGTTTTTTTAGCGTTACGCGATGGTTATTTAGTGCAGGAGTTACCGTTTGCTCTGAAAGTGGAAGACTTCCGAATAGAGCATTATGCGACGGGTCAACCAAAATCATTCGAAACCGACCTCGTGTTGTATGACAATGACTTACCTGAACCGCTGAAAACAACGATTGCCGTTAACCACCCGCTTATCCATAAAGGGTATGCCATTTACCAATCGAGTTTTGCTGACGGGGGCACTAGTCTCTCAATGGAAGCGTGGCCTTTGGATCACCGTGCAGATCAAGACGTGGTCAGTTTTGAAGGCAAAGTGTTTGAAAAGCGTCAAATGATCTGGGGAGAGCAAAGCCTTCGCCTGGAGTTAAATTCATTTAGGCCCTTTAATATCAACCCTGATCCGACGGAAGAAGACCCTGATAATCTGCGTAATTTTGGCCCTAGTTTTGGCTTTAAATTACGGTCAGAAACCGGTGAGGCGAAAGAATATGTAAATTATATGGCGCCGGTGATGCGAGAGGGTCGAGCCTTTTATTTAAGCGGCGTGAGGTCTAGTCCTGCGGAAGAGTTTGGCTACTTATATATACCGATAGATCGCCAAGGTGGTTTAAAGGCATTTAATCAATTTTTACAACGCTTACATGATGTGACTTCTGTCGAAGAAGTATCAAAGCAGATGATGTTAGAAACATTATCTCAAATGTCTGATACATCAGGCC
>JBLHJR010000129.1:0-3271 GCA_047619205.1 Candidatus Endobugula sp.
AGTTGGCATAATCAGGAACAGCAACATTATACGAATCGATTAGAAAACGCCTATGTCAGCAATGGTCTATTAAAAATAAAAGCCAAAAAAGAGTCTTTTAAAGACCAAGATGTGGTTAAACAATACACCTCTGCTCGACTAAATTCTAAATTCGCGTTCACCTATGGTCGAGTCGAGGTACGGGCTAAGCTACCCAAGGGTCATGGGACATGGCCGGCTATATGGATGTTGCCTAAAAATATCTCCGAAGCAGGTGCGTACTTTGAAACGCAAGGTTTTGGCAATCAATCTTGGCCAGACTGCGGCGAAATTGATATTTTAGAGCACTGGGGTAAAGACCAAAACCACGCTCAAAGCGCCATACATACGCGATCAAGCCATGGTAATACCGTAAATCTAGGCGGCCAGGTAATACCGACAATATCCTCTGAATTTCATGTTTATGCCCTAGACTGGACTGCTGAAAAGTTAGTATTTAGCGTTGATGGAAAACATCACTACACCTACAGCCCCACCATCAAAAATCAAGCCACTTGGCCCTTTGACAGCCCACAATATGTCCTACTTAATTTTGCTGTTGAAAAGGTAATTGAGCCTGACTTTACCGAAGCTACTTTTGATATTGACTATGTGCGTATCTACGATGACGACGGCGCTGCTATTTTTACCGACGAATTTAATTAAACGTCCAACGGTAGAGAACGATTAATCTCTAAAAGCGTTGCGAGGGGGTCTGCCGACTGAGTGATAGGCCTACCAATCACCAGATAATCACTGCCCAACGCCATCGCATCAGCTGGCGTTACAATTCTGCGTTGGTCATCTGCCGCACTATTAGCCAAGCGAATACCTGGTGTCACTAATTTAAAATCTTCCCCTAAGGCCTCTTTTAACGTTCTAGCTTCTTGCGCGGAGCAAACGACACCATCGAGGCCAGAATCTTTAGTCATGCTCGCCAGATGCAAAACCTGGTCACTGAGTGTGCGCTTTATGCCGACTTCCTCAAGATCTGAAGTATCCATACTAGTCAGTACTGTGACGCCTATTAACAGCATGTCGCTACCGCTGTTATCCAAGGCTTGCTTTGCAGCGCTCATCATTCGGCTGCCCCCTGAGGCATGTACATTGGCCATCCACACACCCAAATCTGCGGCTGCACTAAGTGCCTTAGCAACAGTGTTCGGAATATCATGAAACTTTAAATCTAAGAAAACATCAAAACTACGATCGGACAACTCCTTAACGACTGCAGGCCCTGCGGCGGTGAATAGTTCCTTACCCACCTTTACACGGCAGTATTTAGGATCCAACCGGTCAGCGAGGGTTAAAGCCGAGTGCTTATTATCATAATCAAGAGCCACAATTACATTAGATTTTACAGTCGTCATCTTTGACCTAACCCTCTTTGGTTGCGCGCGCTAATTTGCGGCGGTAAGAAATGATAAGCGCGGAACTAGCAAACATCCCCAGAAAAGAACCCACTGTTAGGAAAATCAACATCCAAACGCCGGCGCTTAAGCTAGGCCCGTCAATCAAAATAAAGCTAACATCTAATATCTGGCTATTTTCCATAGCAAAAAAAGCACCTAAAATTGCCAGACTAATGATCATCAAAAACTTTAGAAACAGCCAAATTCCGCGCAAGGTACTCTCCCAAATCAAACACCGTATGAACCTATTGTAACCTTTGCCTATCTAGCCGACAAAAATTCAATTAAGTTTTTTGATATTATGTAGAGAGTGCTAGGTTTTAAAGCACTAGGGACCATTTCTTCAATCGATATAAAAGGACGTTATCTTATGAAATTACCGATCTCCACCCTCTACTTTATCAGTTTGCTCACATTTTTTTCGATGACCGCCAGTGCCGAGTCTCTCCAGCGCACCATTGTCACATCAGGACAAGGCGAAGTCTCTGTCGTTCCAGACATGGCGGAACTCAATATGGAACTGCGAGCCATTAATAAAGATAGCAACAAGGCTAAACGAGAACTCGATAAACAGTTTAATCAACTATTGGACGAACTCGCACTGCTCAACATTCAAAAGAAGGCAATAATCGCCTCTAGCCTGCAGTTAACGCCACAATATGATTATGCGACTAAAACGCGTGAATTTGTCGGCTATCGAGCAGTGCGAAAAATAACAATAACAATAAATGAACTTGAGCAGTTAAACCAAGTAATGGACACCGCTTTGGGTACCGGAATTGACCAACTAGGCAGAGTTAATTTAAAGGTTGCCGATGAAACTAGCCACCAGAAACAAGCGCGCCAACAGGCAATAGATCAATCAAAGGTAATCGCCAAAGAGCTTGCCATGGCCTATGGCGCGCGCTTGGGGTCAATTGTACAAATTAACTATCAGGGGTCAGATATCCAATATCCACAGCCCCGTATGAAGCATCAAAGGTCAGAAATGATGATGGCGGACGCTGATATCGGCGTTTACCTCCATGACACTATTAAATTTAACGACCGCATCAGTGTTATTTTTGAGTTATTAGTAAAGGAATGATCGGCAAAAAAAATGCGGCATAGTGGATAACTATGCCGCATCTTTTAAACTGGTATGACTTGCAAAAAGCGATTAAGCGCTTTTCTTAGCAGCACCAAAACGCTTGTTGAAGCGATCAATTCGACCACCAGCATCAACAGTTTTCTGCTTGCCTGTGTAAAACGGGTGACAGGCGGAACACACATCTAGATAGATGGCATTAGCGCGAGTTGAACCTACTTTTATAACATTACCACAACTGCATGTTGCAACTAATTCGTTATAGTTTGGGTGAATATCATTTTTCATCTTATACTCCAAGTTACGAACCGCCACCTCATCTTTAAACTGGTAAAATCATGCCGCTAAGCTGTCCAGTTTGTGCAAGGCACGGTAGGCCATTTCTAATGAGCGCGGATTTTAGCAGAAACTAATTTAGTTACAACAGGAATTATTGATTATTTATGGCTGAAGATAAGCCTCTCATTGTTCGCGTCGCGGTACTGTCCCCTTTGCGCCGGCTATTTGACTACCTCATTCCCAAGAATGTTATTGAGGAGTGGCCAGATTTTCAGTCCGAGGTTGGCTGCAGGGTTATGGTTCCTTTTGGTCGGCGTGAAGTCGTCGGTCTAATTGTCGAACATACCAACACTAGTGCGTTCGACCTGGATAAACTAAAACCAGTCAATCGTCTACTGGATTCAGGGCCTCTGTTACCCCATGAATTACTAGAATTATTTATTTGGGCCGCAAATTACTATCAACACCCAATTGG
>JBLHJR010000130.1:0-3234 GCA_047619205.1 Candidatus Endobugula sp.
TTCAACACTTAACAGTACATCGAGATCGTGGCCGATATGCGTCATTACTGTTTTTTTAAGCTGTAAGCGCTTATGTAGCAATATCGTATCATCCACATCATTATGGTTGCGGTTATCTACCTCTAGTGACGAGCGGGTATCGATTATTAATACATCGATGTTCTTTACCATTAAAAAATCTTCTACCTTTGGTGGTAATTTTTTGGTGTCTACAAGATAGGCAGCCGCCTAGACATCTCCTGCCAATTAAGGAGGATGATAGAGAAGGTGTGTGTCAGTTTGATTATATTTTTATGACAGTTCTATGACGGATAGATGACAGATTAACGAAATATTTTGGGTGAAGGTGCTACGCACCTGATTCATCAGGGGTTAGATACGTTTGTTGTTGGAATATTAAGGAGGGATATAGCAACATATCACGTAGATGTGTTTCACTTACTAGCAGGGTGCTTGAAAAGAATACACTCCGTTTCAGGCCATCTGAGGCATGGATGCCGAAGCGGAGTGTATAGGGACATATTCACAGCGTGCCTGAAATGGAGTGTATTCTTTTCAAGTGACCCGGTAGTAATGTAACATCAGCACTATCGTTGAAAGTGCCTCTATATGCTGTTCACGTAAGAATTGTAGTGGTTTTTCTTATTTTTGCTGTTCGTATTTAGGTAAAATTGTAATTTAAAATGAGGATGTAAAACAAAATATTTATCCCGCCCCTTAATACTTAAAAATAGACCTATAGTCTGGCGAATTATTCAGAAAAAAAATCAATTAAACTCTACAACCCCACAATATCGTCATCTTCCAAGTGTTCATCTAGTGTCAACTGCTTCCGTTTCCATTGAGTCAGTATGAGGTTTCTATTGACTATACGCTTTGCTCTATGGGAACAGCGGTTAACCGCATCGTATATATCGCTAGCTGTTTCTTTAACTACAATTGAAGGGATATTTTCAGGCTTAATTATAATCTTACAGCACTTATCTTCCCCTCCCCTTGGACCGTTAATGTCAGAAAGACTGACATTAACGGTCATTATTTTATTTTTGTAACGACCCAACATCAATCTTATTTTTGATTCCACATAGTCACTTAATTCAGGCGTCAAATCGAAGTGCCGAGTTTGGATATAAACGAGCATAATACTTAACGCCTTAGATGATAAAAATAGAGTAACAACTATTTCATGTTCTAGTGTTTCTCTATTTTCAGAGCTAGCGCTGGCACGGTATGTAGTCTATTTTCACGTAATACCAAGGTTTCAAGCTCATCTAGCATACAAGCACGAAGACTGAACGGCGCAATTGCATTTTTGTCATCCACGCTTAGTCGACTGGAATACGCACATGGAATATTACTTTCAGCGATTACTTTGATATTTTCTATTTCACCGGGATTAACGTTTTCATTCGACATGATGGACAAATCTCCCGTTAGCATACAATCAGATATGTCATCATTAAGTAAATCATTATTATTGACTATGGTATAAATCATCGCTTTTCTCCAAAATCTATTCACTATCAGTACAGATAGACTACCAACATACTAAATTAAGAAAAAATCGTTTATACTTTCTCTGAAAGATCGGTTAATTCGAAGTGTTTAAAAAAGTAAAAAGTTATCGCCGCACAAAGATATCTCAGCGTCAAAGTAATTTTGACTAGTGTCCCTTTACGCTAAAAAGCCCTAATAGCAGAGGCAGCAATGAATGTCAGATTCAATCAATTATAAACATTTGAACTACTTTTGGACAGTTGCCCATGAAGGCAGTATTGCGAAAGCCAGTGAAAGATTGCATGTAACACCACAAACCATTAGTGGCCAACTCTCATTGTTGGAAAAACGCATGGGTAATGAATTGTTTGAAAGGAAAGGTAGAGGTTTACGCTTAACTGAGACAGGCCGTTTAGTCTTGGGTTACGCCGATGAAATTTTTGAGTTGGGCCGAGAATTAACTGATGTATTACGGGGTGTTCCTGCTGTAGGGCCATCAGAATTTATCGTTAGCTCAGCAAGCGCTCTACCTAAAACCATTGTCTACAAAATTATTGAGCCTGCGCTCCACATCGATCAAGATATTAGTTTGACGAGTCTCGAAGGACCGATCGAGGATATTTTAGCAGACCTGGCTATTCACAAAGTAGATCTAGTGTTGAGCGACAAGCCAGTAACGGGTGCCCTAAGTATCAAAGCCTACAATCACAAGTTGGGTGAAAGTGGATTGACATTTTTTGCCTCACCAGCGCTAGCTAAAAAGTATAAAGGTGATTTCCCCCAATTACTTAACAATGCCCCTCTATTATTGCCCACTAAACAAAATGAAATTCGCCAACTATTCGATTATTGGCTTAGCGAGCAAAAGATTCACCCTATTGTCCGCGGACAATTTGATGATAGCGCATTGATGAAGGCCTTTGGCCAGGCGGGAATGGGGATTTTTTTTATGCCCTCCATCATTGCAGATGAGGTATGTAGAGCATTTAATGTCAAAGTCATTGGCGAAACTAATGAAGTTAAACAACAATTTTATGCCATATCGGCTGAGCGAAAAGTGAGGCACCCTGCAGTTGCCGCAATTTGTGATGCAGCCAAGCAACTACTTGAAACTAGCCGCTAAAAAAACATTTGATGAATTCGTTAACGCGACGCTTTGTCTGCGTAACAGCGGTACAAAAAATTATTTCTCGACGAAGATAAAGCATCATTTATTACGAATAAAATCGCCCAAAGTCGCTGCCACACCGACTGCGTCTGTCATCACCATTAAATCAACCTATCAAATTGCCACTAACAGTGGCTGCCCTAATTCAATATAAGCATTAGCATCTTCGATAGTGCCTTTAAATTTAAGGCGATCGGAAAACCCCAAGCGTATAGTCATGGCCAGCCAAAATATGGCACTGATAAGGCCTGCAATACGCCATAAAGTTGACTTTGCCCACTTGAGTGCAAAAGTAATAGAGAGAAAATAAATGACGAAACCGGCTAATTTAGAAGGTACCCAACCATTCACAATGGGATATAGATTAATCAGTGGATTAACATTAAGCATGTAGATAGCAGTGCCTATAAAAAGGCCATATAAAATTTGGGGTCCAATCTTTAGTAGTGTATTGTTGTCCATACTTGCCCCTTTCATCATTAACGTAAAGTTAATGATGAAAAAGATAAACGTAAGCGCAATTATGATCAGGTGGGTATTTTTGACTATCATATACATGTTGTTGATCC
>JBLHJR010000131.1:0-3155 GCA_047619205.1 Candidatus Endobugula sp.
CTACTGTGCTGAATGGTTTATTAAAGTTAATGTGGACTAAGTGGCGGTATCAATGAACTATCAAACCTCTCTTCTGTATGGCTCCACCGTCGCTATCTGGGGATCTACCTGGCTGGTTATTACGTTCCAGCTCGGAACAGTTGATCCCATTATATCGGTTATCTACCGAATGGCGCTGGCCTCTGTGTTGCTTTTTCTTCTCTGTCGATTTCTCGGTGTCACCCTCCGTGCATCAAGAGTAGATCACTTATTCTTCATGATTCAGGGGGTATTAAGTTTCGGGGTGAATTTTTGGTTTATCTACATGTCTGAGATGTTTTTAACCAGCGGGATCATCGCCGTTATATTTTCTCTGATTGTCTTTTTTAATCTGATCAACGGTCGTATTTTTTTAAAGCGCCCTATTGAGAAAAACACTGCGCTTGGTGGCCTCGTCGGTCTATGCGGATTATATTTACTGTTCTCTCCTGAACTGAGTAATGCTAGCACCGGGCAAGATGCCCTAAAAGGCTTTGGTTTGGCGTTCACCGCAGTGTTTAGCGCGTCATTGGGCAATATGTCTGCAACCCGCAGTGGCATGCTAGGTCACTCGGTGTGGCGTATCAACGCCTGGGCGACACTTTACGGTGCCGCGGCACTAACGATTATAGCGCTCTTAACGGGTACCGCTTTCACCTTTGACTCGAGTATCGAATACACCCTATCCCTAGTCTACTTATCTATTTTTGGTACTATTCTTGCTTTTGGTGCCTACTTAAAATTGATGGTAATTATAGGCCCGGAAAAGGCAAGTTATGGTGCGTTGATGATACCCTTCGTCGCGATTGGTCTATCAACTATTTTTGAGGACTACCAGTGGACAACTATCGCAGCCAGCGGTTTTATTTTAGCTGTACTGGGCAATTATCTAGTCATGCGTAAACAACGCTAAGAAGGTATTTTACGTAGTGCGAAAATATCGAAGCGAGTACTCTTCCCAGTAAGCGAATAAGTTGGCTGTAAATCTGCAAGGAACTCAGCATTGGAAGACCTTTTAACAACCACTCTGTAGCGTGCGCTGTTGATGGCAAGCTTCAGTAGCGCGTCTGCGTCATCGTCTCCACCGACAATATTTTGAAATGCCTGCATCTCCTTTTTTACCTTCGCTGACTTTTTACGATGGGGAAACATTGGGTCCAAATATATCACGTCTGGCCGTTCTTCGTCTGTGAGGGATCTAACCGCATCAAACGAGTCGCATTCAAGAAATTTAAGACGCCCCATTACATCTCTTAACTCAGGATCATCGATGCCTGCAGCTATTGCTCTTTCAACACCATCCCGAAGTAGGCAAGCAATTATCGCGTTGCGTTCGAAAAGCTTTACATCGCACCCTAAGGAAGCTAGAACGAAAGCGTCCCCACCCAAACCGGCGGTAAGGTCAAGAACCGAAGGACAAAATCGCCCTGACACCCCAATCGCTTTAGCTATTGCCTGACCATTACCACCACCAAACCTGCGCCTGTGACTGTTAGCACCATTATTGAAGTCAACACGGATTGGCCCGTGCAATCGGCGATCTTTTGGATGTAGCGAAATACCACTTTCGCCGACCACCAGTACGTAACCCTGATCATTAGGGTGAGCCTCGGCTTTCTCACCAACTTTAGAGCCACTGAATAATACTATTCCCAACTGGTCGGACAATCGCTTTACAACCGGTAAATACTGGGGCGAGTCACAACTAATAGTGATGTTTTGCATATTAATACTCAACGACATTTAAATACCACTCTAGCGAAGACATGGGCCATGGGATAGGGCTTGAGAACATTACTACACTGCTGTGTAGATGAGTAGATCATTCCGATATGTTAAACAAAAAATCCATTATTACTCGGTCGGTTTTATTTAGAGCAAAGGCTCATCCTAATATGCAATTGAGTTAGGTAAATCATTTACGACGAGCGCATAATTGCCTCTTTCACCGTAGTGACTGTCCATTGTTCCCATACCCAAAGGAGGAAACCATCTGTAACCAGCTCACCTTTACACCTATCTTATTTAATGTTTGATGATCATGAATTGTGGAGCCCAAAGCCTTTTTAGTATCGTGCAGTACTAACCCTGACTGATTTAACTAACAATACGATTATAATATAAGATGGCACGGGATAACGATACAGCCCGCAAAGTGTAACCACTTTAGAACATCACACTTGTGAGTAACTTATAGTGGTTATATTTGGTGACCAAGTTCACAGAACCGACCCTAAGTTATGCACAATTTCTGTGGATAACTTTGTGGATTAACCTTGGATTGGTGCCTTAAATGCGTAAAAAACATACCTCCCACTTAGATTGGTCGTTTTTTAACCATTTAAAAAAATACTATATATATCAATGACATAGCCTTATTGGCAACAACAATCAATGACTTACGAGCGTTATCTAATACAACATTTCAAAACAACAGTCTATCTGTGGAAAAATATAATTAAGCTTGACCTAACCATCAAACACCGCTAGTAGCATTAAACCCAATAATGAGACTTTTAACGCCTCATCACCTTACCCTAACTCCTGCCAATCACTGCCTACGTCTTGGTCTGCAAACGTTATTGCGGTACCACCTAAGTCGGCTGTTGAGAGTAACTCTGAAATAATATTAGGATGGTTATTCTTATCGCTGATATGCCCCAATAGAAGCCTCTGTAAATAAGATAAATCGAGCTTTTTTAGTAAATCCAACGCCTGTCTATTACTGAGGTGCCCAAACAAGCCACTGACCCGATCTTTTAAAAATCGGGGATAGGGTCCCATAGCAAGCATTTCTTCGTCATAGTTCGCTTCTAGCAGCAAGCCATGACATTGCGAATAAACAGAGATAACATGTGGCGTGTAGTGTCCTAGGTCAGTCAAAATTCCCAAGCGCACCATCCCATCAGTGAAAACGTACTGAACGGGCTCCCTAGCGTCATGAGGTACTGGAACTGGGGTCACGTTAAGGTCCCCCACAACAAAATCAGTGTGACTATCAATTATGTGGAAGTTTTTAGAATCAACAGAGATATTTCGCGCTTTAAAACAACCAGCCGATAAATAAACAGGAATATTAAACTTCGCAGACAGAACCTCAACCCCCTTCCAATGATCGCTGTGTTCGTGGGTAATGA
>JBLHJR010000132.1:0-3063 GCA_047619205.1 Candidatus Endobugula sp.
ATCTGCGGCAGTGGTTTGTATGCGATATCATGGATAGGCCTTAACAACAGCTCAATATGAGCGGGGTACAGTTGTTTTTGCAAACAGCCAGTAATAGATTCAACCAGCTCGTTGATATTAGCTGGGTGTTGAGATGAGCGTAAGGTATAAATAAATTCGATGGCGGTACGAATATAACGATTCACTTCGAGAGAGCTGGGGTCACTTGCAAAAATAATTTCCGCCACATCTAATGCATTGCCATAAGCATTGATAGATAATTGCCATTCCCTCGTGTCCGTATGGGATCTAGCCGCAGCCATTAATTGGAACCAAGCAATAACCGCTGTCTCTGGCTGATCGGCTAATTGATTTTTATGTTTTTGGCACATGAAACGCATGTTATTTCCTTATTGTGTATTGTTGTTAATATTTTGATTGTTCATTTTAGGCTGCGTCAAGTTGTTGTAATTCACCTACAACAAGGTCAACCCAACCACTAATACGCTGATCGGTCAGATGAAATTGTTGTTCATCGTCAATGGCTAAACCACAAAAGAAAGTCTTATCTTTATTGACCGCTAACGATGCCTCAAAATCGTAACCTTCGGTTGACCATTCACCGACGACTAACGCTCCTTTCTTAACGACCCTTTCATGTAGCCAGCCCATGGCATCGACAAAATAATCGCCGTAACCGAGTTGATCACCTAAGCCATAGAGAGCAACCACTTTGCCGGATAGGTTAGTCGCCAGTAGTTCGCTTTCGAATGTTTCCCAATCTTCTTGAATACCGCCAAAGTCCCATGTCGGTATGCCCATAATAATGAAATCGAACGCTTCGATAAGCTCTGGACTAGCGTCGGTTACATTGAGCATATCCATTGCAAAGCCTTGTTCTGCAAACACAGCAGCAATCTTGTCTCCCATTTCTTCGGTATTACCTGTGTCGGTTCCAAAAACTAAACCAATATTCATACAAAAACCTTGTGAAAAGTTGCTAATAGGGTTGTTAGCGGGAGCTTAAGAGTAATAATAATAGCGACTATTTTTATTATGTCAATACAAATGAGAATCATTACTGATTGGTGATGTTTTAATTTTTAATTAAGTCTATATAAATCAGTGGTTTACTGATCTTTAAATAAAACACTCTTTTTGATTATGTGAATTTATTGTACATGATAATCATTCTCAAATAGAATGTTGGCATTAAATGATCAGTTAGCTCGATTATTAAGTGATCAGGGTTTTAGTGTTCGGCAATGCCATGACGGGTAAAAAGGCTTGTTGGCAGCGCTGAATGAGACCTTTGATTTGATCTTGTTAGAGGTTTTGTTACCCGCTATTAATGGCTTTTCGGTACTGAAACCATTACGCTCGGTGAAGCATACCCCCGCGATACCCCGCGATGATGTTAACGGCATGTGGCGCAGAATCAGAAAGAATAGAGGGCTACAGTAAGGGGACAGACGATGACCTAACCAAGCCCTTTAGTTTTACTGAATTGGGTTTACGTATAGAAGCGTTGCTTCGCCGTTCACGACCACAACCTGAATTACTGTATAAAAAAAGTGCCATCCTGCGTATTGATGAGATGATCGTATGGCGGAAAAATCAGCAAGTAAGGTATGCCAATGCTTCAACATCATTAACGCCAATACAATGTCAATTACTGCTTGTTTTGGTAGAACACCATCAACAAGTGTTAACAAAACCTTATCTTTATCAAGTGATATTAAAGCGATCCTATAGTCGCTATGACCGTAGTGTTGACATGCACTTAAGTCGAATAAGAAAGAAATTAGTTAGCGCAGGCATGCCTCCGGAGCGCTTAATGACGGTTCACGGAAAAGGTTATCAATTTATATGATGGCTTCTTCGATGCTTATCGTTGACTGGGTAGTTCCCTAGGAGCCTATCGGACTTCTCAGGAATTGACTACGGCAACGAGAAATCGGGACATTTTCTCACCACCTCGCTACGACTCTCTAAATCCTACAGCCTCCTAGAGTCTCTTTCTTTTAGTTTGCTACTTATGTTGCTGCCATATAGTGATAGCCTTGATAGCATAAGGCAAAAACAGCTTGACCCCGCAAATGATAATCATTATCATTTGCGGGGGAGTTTGTAGCATAGCCTCTCTAAAGGCAATGTTGGGTTACCGATAATGCCATCGAGATATTATATAAATGAATGTATCTTTACTCAGCTATAACGAATTAATCAGTCAATTATCCAATAGCCAAGCGGATATTGCTGAATTCAGTACCTTGGAAAAAATAGTGCGTCAGGGTCATCAACCAGATTCGCCTAAATTGCTGACACGTTACTTAGAAATAGGGCGTAGTTATGCTGTGCATAAACCTCAATATTTACAAATAAAAATTTATACCGCTATTTTAGATACTTTGCTAGACACGATATGTGACCACTGCATTGCTGTGCAATGGCGTCAATTATGTTTAGATAACTGTTATCGTCCCTTATCTATATTAGAAACACTGATCACTAACGACCAAGAAAAACATCACCTACAACAGCAGTATTATAAATTACGCACACTCAGTCATTATTTTCATTAGCCATTAAGGCATGCCCTTAAGCTATATGTCATCACTGCATGGCATAGCTATTTTTTAATCACCAATCAATAATCAGCAACAGAGAGAGCCATGTCGAAAATACGCATTGAGAAAGACAGTATGGGCGAGGTGAATGTACCCAAAGAAGCACTCTATGGCGCGCAAACTCAGCGAGCGATTGATAACTTTACTATTAGCGGACAGAAAATGCCCACGGTATTTATTCGTGCGTTAATTACCTTAAAGCTGGCAGCAGCCCAAGCAAATGAAACGCTAGAATGCCTGTCGTCTGCTAAAGCCAGTGCGATAGTGGATGCCTGCCAGACCCTGTTAGGCAGCGATGATGTTATGGAACATTTTCCTGTGGATGTCTTTCAAACCGGCTCGGGCACGAGTTCAAACATGAATGCCAACGAAGTGATTGCGCGATTAGCCACACAGCAGTCGGGGATGACTATCGATCCAAATGATGATGTTAATTTTGGTCAAAGCAGCAACG